>CAYYHC010000001.1:0-4550 GCA_964471715.1 uncultured Lentimicrobiaceae bacterium
AGCACTTGCCGTATAACAATGGTTGGCCGAAAGAACATATTTTTTCCCGTCGCGGGCGGTATTGTTGACCATTGCACCGGTACACATATATACATAACCACCGGCAGTCATTGTGTAGCAAACCACCGAATTGATTTGGTCGTGCCATTGTGCGTCCAAGCAAACTGCATTGGGGTGACAGTTTTCTACAGCTGTACCTACACCACCTTTGTTATCTCTGATATGAAAAATGTCGCGATAGCCGTTTAAGACTTCATCCATTTCCAAGATTCCGCTGAAAGCGGCATTGGCCGGTTCATAATATTCAATAATGAAATTGTCGCCCGGAATATCTTGCGGGTAGAAAATATCGCCTTCCATTTTGTTTTCATTGGTAAATTTTCCCAAAACGAAATCCTTATCTTGTGAATATACAAATAGTTCGGCGCCTTCCGGAATGATAAACTTAGAGAAATTGATAGAGGCAAAAGTCGCATCAGGGCATTTGAATCCGACACGCCAAATAGAGCTGCCGTCCGGTAAATAATCTATGCGTCCGCAATTTTCTTTTGTGTAATTGATAGGTTGTACGACCCCGATACGTAGTGCTTGTTCTTTCCCTGTTAATGCATCTTCCGCTATAAGACTTTCAGCATCCACAGCGTCCATTTCAATAAATGGAACGGATTCGGAAATGTTTGATTTAAAACTGCGAGGTTCCCCTCCGTAACTCATCTGTGAGTAAACAGAATAATTGCATAAAAAAATTGCAATGAGAGCTGTGATTTGTAAAAAATGTTTCATTCTTTTTTTAATAGGTAATTTATTTGATTAAAGTAATTTTTCGAGTGATATTTTCTTTATTTGTTTGAATACTAATAAAATATAATCCGCTATTGTATGAATTAAGGTCTAAGATAATCTGATGATCGGTAGTTGTAGATTCAACTTGAAGCATTTTACCTGTAATATCAAATACCTTAATGTCAACGTTTTCGTTAGCAAGTTCGGCAAATTCTATGATCGTTTTACCTGTTGTCGGATTAGGATAAACCGAGATAGAATTATTCAAATTGGTCTCTTGAATTCCGTTACTGTTCTGATTATCGCAAAGATGTGGGAAGATGGCGTTAGTTAAAGAAATTCCCCAAGTATCCGTATAGGAAGACCATGTAGAATCGCTGTTCATTTCCCAGCCTGTGTTGGCTCCGTCGCCGTCGGTATTGGTCACAATAGCAATTTCAGCCGTCGAAGGAAGAATGACACCGGCAAAGAAGTCTCCGGAAACAGCAATACCTGTGTTGAAATCACATAAGTAACGACGATTATAGGATTCGTGTGGGGAGGTCATTGCAGGGTCGTGTTCAATAGTTAAATTGCCTAAAATAGTGGAAACAGGAACACTTTTGCTGCCCAATAAAGTACCGGGCACTCCATTATTGTTATCCCAAATACAGAAAATGGCATTACCGGTAGTTCCGGTAATATGACCAATATTTACACCTAAATTTACAACGTATTCAACCGTAGAATCTTTCGTAAAGAAATCGGCTTTGGCAATGTCGTTGTAATTGTTATTGCCTGACAAGTAACCGGTTTCTTGCATTCTATACAAGGTTAACGTTCCCGTAAGCGGGTAGTGGAGGGTTCTGCAATTGGCATCCGGATCAGTTGGATCTGTTGGGTCCGTGGGGTCGGTAGTGTCGCTTGGATTATTGGGGTCAAAAAACTCGCAAGTGGTGTTTCCCGTATTGTTGGGATCCAACCAAGGTTGTAATCTTTCGTCATCAGCGGTACCATTTTGATCCCAATGGTAGAATACTTTTCCATAGTAATCGTTATGTGGATTTCCGCAGGCAGCGGCACCGCCGGTTAAAGAACCTACAACATATCCGTTGTTGTCGAAAATAGGAGAACCGGAGGAACCTCCTTCAGTAACGCCTTCATTGGTAACGGTTTCCACCCACGTACCTACGCCCCAATGGGCATTCGGCGCACATCCGGTATAAGAAGCCGTTTGTAAAGCTGAGGTATAAGTCGAAATCTTCTTTACATCACCGGCAGGGTGGTGAATAGAAACACCGCTCGGAGAAGCCGTATTGTCCCGACGCCAACCATTATATATCACATTCCAAGAATTATCGGGACGATTGTTCAACTCCAATAGATAAAAGTCCGACCCGCCATTAATGCTTCCATAAGCACGCATCGTACAACCTGTGCTTGTGTGTGAGGTAGCTTGCGTAGTATTTTGACATGCAGTATATTCCAAATGAAAATAGAACATCCATTGGTTGAAATTCGCAGCGGTAGCGTCCGGTCCGCAATGGTTGGCAGTCAAAATATAAGGCGTCCCGTCATTGGTTAAGTTGTTGATGAGCGTTCCGCTGCACCAACCACCCTGATTACCTTCCACGACGTAAATTCTGACAACTCCTTTTTTTTGTGTTTGCCAATTATCTCCTTCAGGACAATTGACGTTTACTTCGCATGAACCCGCATCACCAATATCTTTGGCATCTTGCAAATCTTCCACTCCTCTGAAAATATAGGAAACTTGTGAAATATGAAAATCCGGTTGATAGTCGGCAGCAGATTCGTACATGTATGCTTTTTTTGTGCCGGGCGTTAAAGTAAGTGGCGCAACATACTCAATGATAATGGATTCTCCAACTATTAAACCAATTGAAAAACCTTTGTCGCCGGTATTATCTTTATGATTATATCCTCCCAGAAGTTGTATTCTGTCTTCATCATAGACAAAAAGTTGAGAACCTTCCGGCAAATTAAAACGGTCAAAATGAAGTGCCAAGGCTTTAGCATTTTCACCTTTAATTTTTAATCGCCAAACGGGTGTCCCATCTTCCAATTCGCCCCACGTGCCGGAATTTTGTGTATTAAAATCGGTCGGCATCAATTTTGAAATCACATAAAGATTTCCTTTGTCACTATGAGCAATGGCATTATCGATGAAATCGGCATCAGGTATGTCAATTGCTGACTCGCTGATAGGTTCAAAGATTAGATTGCTGCCATAAGATGGTGGATAATGACCTTGCAATGTTTGAGCGTTGACAATATTCAAACTTAAAAAAAAGAATGAAATCAAACACAAAATAGAAATAATACGTTTCATAAAATATTTATTGTTACGTTATTTATACACTTTTTACTCATTTTAATAGGATGAAATTTAAGCCCGCAAAGATAGACATTTTTTTAAAATAAATACAGACAAAGTTTATTTTAAATATAATGTTTTTATCTAAATTATATTTTGTATTTTTGCCGACTTAAAAATTTATTTGACATCAATGGGAAAAAGAAAAGTTGCAGCTAAGACTGCAGAGCCGTTTAAGGGAGATATCGGAGAATTAATTGTTCAGGCTTTAATGGAGAAAAAAGGAGAAGACATCACTATTATTGATTTGGAAAAAGTTGACAATGTGCTTTTTCGAAATTTCATCATTTGTTCGGGAACCTCGAAAACACATGTCGAAACATTAAGCGATTATGTCCAGGAAGTGACTAAACGTGAGGCTAACATTCGTCCAACTTATGTGGAGGGTGTGATGAACGGAGAATGGATTTTGTTGGATTATTTTGATACAATTGTTCACATTTTTCAACAGGAAGTTAGAAACTTTTATCAGTTAGAAATGTTATGGAATGATGCTAATATTAAACATTTATAAAACTGAAAAAAAGTATGTCGCAGAATACTAACACAAATCAAAACCAAGGAATGTCTTTTAAAGGCAAAAAGAAATTTAATTTCACGTGGGTTTATCTTATCATTGGTGTCATATTGATGTCACTCTATTTCATGGATTTTGGGGATGTGGAGACGAAAGAAATTAATGACGTTCAATTTAAAGAGATGGTCATTGACAAGGATGTAAAGGAGATTAAATATACACAAAAAGACCAGAAAGTTTACGTTTTTTTGAAGGAAAAAAACATAGAAAACAAAGAAAAATACAAAGATTTTCGGAAGAATTTACAAGGACCGCAATATTATCTGAATATTTCCGACTATAAGGTTTTTAATGATAATTTGAATTTGATGATTGAGGACCAAGTAGAGTCGGCATTGGCGCAGGACAGTGTTTTGCAAGCCACCAAAACGAAGAAAGAGTTGAAGGATGAATATGTTTTTCCGGCGAAGCAGGATAATTCCAAAGATTGGGGAACCGAGTTGATATGGTGGTTGTTGCCGATTGCGCTTTTGTTCGTATTTTTCTATTTCTCCATGCGTTCCATGCGGGGTGGTGGTGGCGCGGGGGGCGGACTTTTCAATATCGGAAAATCCAAAGCTCAATTGTTTGATGAAAAATCGACTTTAAATATCTCGTTTAAGGATGTGGCAGGGATGGAAGGTGCTAAATATGAAGTGGAAGAAATTGTGGACTTTTTGAAAAATCCGCAAAAATATACGGAATTGGGCGGGAAAATCCCGCGCGGTGCTTTATTGGTGGGTCCTCCGGGTACCGGCAAAACATTACTTGCCCGCGCAGTTGCCGGCGAAGCCAAAGTCAAGGGAACCCCCTGTGTCCCATCTGAGGGACGAA
>CAYYHC010000001.1:4560-6117 GCA_964471715.1 uncultured Lentimicrobiaceae bacterium
GCCGGCGAAGCCAAAGTGCCCTTCTTCTCACTCTCAGGATCGGATTTTGTGGAGATGTTTGTCGGCGTCGGTGCGTCACGTGTTCGTGACCTCTTTAAAACGGCAAAAGAAAAAGCACCTTGTATCATTTTTATTGATGAAATTGATGCCATCGGTCGCGCAAGAGGTAGAAATGTGATGAGCGGTGCCAACGATGAAAGAGAAAATACCCTGAACCAGTTGTTGACCGAAATGGATGGTTTCTCCCCTAATGCCGGAGTAATTATCTTGGCGGCAACCAATAGAGCCGATGTCTTGGATAGAGCCTTGCTCCGCGCCGGACGTTTCGACCGTCAAATTCATGTTGAATTACCAAATGTCAATGAAAGAAAAGGAATTTTTGAAGTCCACGTTCGTCGTTTGAAATTAGGAAATGATGTCGATTTGGATTTCTTCTCCAAACAAACCCCCGGTTTTTCGGGAGCCGATATTGCCAATGTCTGCAATGAAGCTGCATTGATTGCAGCACGACATTCCAAAAAAGAAATTGGGAAAGAAGATTTCTTGGCTGCCATCGATAGAATTGTGGGCGGGTTGGAAAAACGCGGAAGCATGATCTCCCCTCAAGAGAAAAAAGTAATTGCTTACCATGAATCCGGACACGCCTCTGTGAGTTGGCTTTTAGAACATGCCTCTCCTTTGGTAAAAGTAACCATCGTGCCACGTGGTAAATCCCTTGGTGCCGCATGGTATTTGCCCGAAGAACGCCAAATTACCACTTTTGAACAAATGTTTGACGAAATGACCGCACTATTGGGCGGACGCGCTGCTGAAGATGTTGTCTTCGGAAAAGTCTCCACCGGTGCTCTCAATGACCTTGAACGCGTTACCAAACAAGCCTACTCTATGGTCGTCTATTTCGGACTCAATGATAAAATAGGTAATATCAGCTACTATGATTCCACAGGACAAAGTGAATATAGTTTTACCAAACCTTACAGCGAAAAAACTGCCGAGGAAATTGATAAACAAATGCACGAATTGGTGGAATCAGCTTATGTACGCGCAAAGAAATCTTGGAAAACAACAGAGATAAATTGAATGTGTTGGCTAAAATGCTGATTGATAGAGAAGTTATCTTCGCCGAAGACTTGGAAAAGTTATACGGAAAAAGACAATTTGAGACAGAAAATAAAACTGAAACTGAGGCTGAAGCTGAAGGGGAGAAAACTCAACCCGATAATGTGGATAATGCTTAATTTAATGTATAATTAAAATGGAAGATTTTAATAACTCCACCGATACGAGAAATAATAGTCAACGTACCAAAATCTGCCACCTGCTGCGAAATGCGTTGTCTCTTAAAACAGCAACTCCAATTGTATCTTTAGATAAAACAATCGAATTGTTTGACCCTATTGATGATAACTTGGGTTACTTTAAATCTCAGTTTTCAGAAAACGGAGGTAAATGCGTTGAAATTGAAGTTATTAAGGAGAGGATGAAAGATCCTGAGTACGGTAGAAGTAAAATAAAAGAGATATACAATTATGTTAAAACGGAAATAGAGATAGGTAA
>CAYYHC010000001.1:6127-11617 GCA_964471715.1 uncultured Lentimicrobiaceae bacterium
TTACCAGAAAGTAATCAACGTGTCTCCGAACTTGGCACCGGTACTGAAGCAGTTTGGAATACATTGCGTAGATTCATTATATGCAAACGAATTTGCAGATGCGGCAATTGTCCATTCTGAGTATTTGATTGCGCGTTCCGGTAGTATTGCTTTCTCTCAAAATAACAATGCAATGCTCTACCCGTCTATTCGAAATTTAGCACCCAACATAATTGTGTTGGCCACAAGCAATGATGTATATGCGGACTTGAAACAATTACTTCAACATTTGAAAAAAGAAACTAAAGTTGAAAGAGGAAATGTGGATATTACCGAAATGCAATTTGATATGCTTGAAATAGTTCGGCCTACAAAAGTCGATAATCAAGAATACACGTTGAAAAATCCACACTTTACAGTTGTAATGTTAGTTGAAAAATAATAACAATGAATAATTTGGTACTTCGTATTCTGACAGGAACTTTATTTATTGCCCTTGTAATTGCTTCCATTCTTTTCCATTCACAAGTTGAATGGCTGTTTTATGTATTATTTTTATTTTTTACGCTTGTAGGCACGTGGGAGTTGTTGAAAATGTCCGAAAATGTGGATACCCAGCCCCAAAAGATACTGCCGTTATTATTGGCGGCATCTATTTATTCTGTTATACCAATGGCTTTTAGTAAATTATCAGAAGTGGTAACCCTATCATTAAGCGCATTATTCCTTGTGTTAATCTTTGTTGTGGAATTGTTTCGAAATCGCAAAAATCCTCTGTTAAATATTTCCGTTGTCATGCTTTCCGTAATTTGGATAGTCATGCCATTTTCTATTCTTAACTTTATGGTGGATTCAGCAGAAATGATTGTACTTGCAATGTTTATAATTATCTGGCTCAATGACACTTTGGCTTATTGCGCCGGAAACCTTTTCGGCAAACATAAACTCTTTGAAAGAATATCTCCCAAAAAGTCATGGGAAGGATTTATTATCGCATTGATAATGACGGTTTTAATATCAATATCTTTTGCATATATTCCGATATTTTCTTTTAATACTTTGGATAACCCGATCTCACCTCTACAATGGATGGGTTTTGCCTTTACCGTTGTGATATTCGGAACGTTAGGCGATTTAGTGGAATCACTTTTTAAAAGAAATTGTCAGGTGAAAGATTCCGGCAATATTTTGCCGGGGCATGGTGGAGTTTTGGATCGATTTGACTCCTCACTATTGGCAATTGTGCCCGCTTTCGTTTATTGGATGATATGCATTGGGTAATTGCCCGATTTGCAAGAACTTTTCAATTTTTTTTGTTGATAAATTGACTTCTATAAGGTCAAAAATATATTTATTGCCCTATTTTTAGCGTATCCCGCTTGAACTCTTGTTTTGCGATAAAAAATATATTAAAAAAAAAATGGTAACAAAGTGTAAAAAAGTTGGTATATAAAAAAAATGTTGTATTTTTGCAGAATTGGAATAATAGAAGTGGGTTTATTGAGATAAAATATAAGAAACTAATAATCAAACAGTTGAGAAAATAAATAATAAAAATATAAATTTTTGAATTATGAAAAAAGTTGTATCTTTTTGCGTTTTAAGCGTGTTTTTAGCGATGTTTAGCTTAAGTACGAGGGCACAAGGAACGTGTTGTATTACAATGACACCTTCAAGTCTTCCTACAACAATTGTGCTTGATAGCGTTTATACCTTCAACCTTGCCCCGTTTTTGGGCTGCGTTGATGAATCAACAAAAATATCACTTGAATGGGAACTCTACCGGAATGGAACGATTATTCCGAGAGATTCTTTGACCTCTTACATTAACGAGTTGAGAATTCAAACCAAATTGGTTAATGGCGGAAATGTAACCTGGGTAGGTGATGACTATACAAGCAACTATTGCGACGATGGGGACGGTACAGGAAGCTACCCCGGTGCTTATACTCCTGTCAACGGTGTAGGCGACTGCGCAAGAAACGGTTACTTTAGCATTATTGGTGCCGGCGGGCAAAATAACCCCGACTTCTTCGACTTCTTCTACGCTAAATTTTTCCAAGATGCAACAAATACGGCTCATCGCCTGAGAATCAATTTTAAAGAAGATGGCCAATACCAAATCATTATCAATATTCGAGAAAGAATCGGTGGCACGACTTGGGACCATTTCGTAGCTAATGATGAAAGATACAAAATCGGTGGTCACCAAAGTACTTTGGGCAGACTACTTTCTACTGATACAATAATCCCCGTTAAATACGATACAATTGATCCTATTACAATTTGTGTAGGTACTACTTTTACTTATGGTTCTAACCCTCCTGTCGTTTATAGTACCGCCGGAATTTATGATGCCATTTTCTATTCTGCAAGCGGTTGCAGCGGGGCAATTGATAGTGTAATTCATTTTCAATTAATTATTGATGACCCTGATCGTCCACTATTTGATGACGCTCATAGCCAAACTCAAATTTGTGATGATGGAATGGTTACTCTTACCGCTCTTCCTGTGTCCGGTACGAATTGTATATGGTATGACCAGAATATGAACGTAATTGATACAGCTACTTTCATTACTCCAATGATTACCGCCAATGCCACATTCTATGTCATTTCTTATAATGAAATTTCAAATTGTGTCAGCCCCGATACATTGGAAATATTTGTGGAACATTATAATTCACCCGTTCCTGTATTGGCAAGTGATTACAATGGCGTTATTTGCGCGGAACATAATATGAATATCTATCTTAATGACAGATATAATAGTCAATCTTGGAGATTTGAAACCACTCCATTGGCAACTACAGATACCGTACACCATATTGTTAATGCTACTATAGCAGATGGTGGTGAGTATTTTGTAAATGTTAGCGATGCTCACGTTCATGCCGTTTATGGAACTGCATTGAATTGCTACGGTGTGGATAGTATTGATATTGTAGTAAATGCACTTCCTGAAGTGGTTATTAATCCTGATGCAATGGAAGTTTGCGTTGAAGATACTATTCAATTTACGGCAACAAGCGCTACAGCTACTACTTATCAATGGGCAGGCAGTCCAATTGCTTCTTTAAGTGCAACCAATATTGCCAACCCACAATTCACCAATACTGTTGCCGGTACATATAATTATAATGTACGCGTATCAGATGTTAACGGTTGTACCAGCCACCGCGATACAATTACCGTTACTGTTAATGCTTTACCGAATGTTACAATTACACCGAAACAAACTCCGGTTTGTATCATCAGAAATACCGATACTTTGCAATTTGCAGGTGCTGTTACTTACGATTGGAAAGCTGCCGGCGTTCTTCAAGGAACTGTAACAACCGAAGTTGAAGTAGCACCTATCGTTACAACTCAATATACGGTAATCGGAACAGACGCCAATGGTTGTAAAGGATATGATACGACTCAAATCGTGGTTAATGATTCAGTTGCTGTAACTTTCACTTTAGATACCGATTATTGCCAAAATGCCAATCCGGTTGCTTTGCCGACTGTTTCAAATGAAGGTGTTTACGGAACATGGAATCCTGCTACCATTTCTACCGCTACTGTCGGAACAGCTACTTATACTTTTACTCCTGCTCCCGGTGAATGTTCTCATCCTAAAACAATTCAAGTGGTTACTTATGAATTGCCGGTAGTAATGATCTCTAAATTTAATGATAATGTATTTGCCAATCCATTATTAGATACAACCATTACCGATTTTGTTTGCCCGAATGCAGGAGATCAATTCGTTTATGATACAATTAATGGCGGTGTAGCTCCTTATACGGTTACTTGGACCGGTACAAGCGCACAAAATGATGTTCTTCATCAAGCTACTGTTGCTATTGCTAATACTTGCAATACCAATTATACCGCAACCGTTAGCGTTGAAGATGCCAACCATTGCGTAGTGAAAGATATTGCTTCAATAACTTTTACAGTAAATGATGAAACAGATCCTGTGATTGTTCCTACTGCTGTTAATACCGTTGAAGCGGCTCCTACAATGGCCAATAATTGTGAATATTTAGTTCCTGAGGTAATGAGTAATACTTATTTTACTGCCACCGATAATTGTAATATCAATACTATTTCTCAACTTCCTATTGCCGGTACCGTTATAGATGCTCCTATGGTTGTAACCGTTACGGTTGAAGATATGTGCGGAAATACCGCAACATTGGATGTAAATGTAACCATCCCTGCCCACGTTGTCGCCCGAGATAGTTTGCTTTCTATGGAACTTTGCCCCGGCGACCACTCAGGTAAAATTAGAGCTTGGGCTTCTTTAGGTCTTCCTCCTTATACAATTAATTTAAAAGATTCATTAACGAAAGCTCTTGAGCAATCAGTTACTATTACTAATGCCGGTTATACCGACTTCCTTGGCTTGACTGCCAAGAAATATATGGTTGAAGTTGTTGATGCCAATGGCTGTGCCGATACTACTTATATTAATGTTTCAGCTCCTAATGCTTTGACTTATGCCGGTACCGATACAACAATGGTTTCCTGCTTTAATGCCGGTGACGGACAAATTGCTTTCACTGTTAATGGTGGAACTCTACCTTATAATATAAATGTAAAGAAAGATGGTGCTGTTTTTTCAAATGAAACGACAGGAAATACTATTCTACTTCCTTATGCCGATACTTTGAAAAACTTGACCAACGCAAGATATGCAATTTTGGTTACCGATGATCATGGTTGCCAAGTAGGCGATACGTTGGTAATAACCCAGCCCGATTTATTGAGAATCACCAATTTGGATGTTCTTAATAATGTTAGATGTTATGGTGAAGCTAATGGTAACGCCACAGTTGCAGTTACAGGAGGTAACATTAGTCCGGTTATCCAATATACTTGGACCAATGAATTGAATGTTACGGTTAGCAACGATGCTGTTACCGGACGAATTTTACCTATAGGTACTTATACTATCGTTGTAGAAGATGTGAAAGGTTGCCAAACAGATAGTACTGTTACAATTTCTCAACCTACACAATTAGTTATTAATGGCGATTCTATCGCAACGCCTGATGCTTTGTGTACACGTTTGGGAACTTATGATATTAGTATTTCCATTAATGGAGGTACAACTCCTTATCATTATGCTTGGGCAGGTGATGCCGCCGGTTTGCCGGATGCTGCTGCTGTTCAAGTTCCTGAAAGTCTTCCGATTAATTGCAATCGTACTTATAATGTGTCTGTTACCGTTACAGATGATTCAAATTGTACGGTGAATAAAGCCGCCTCTTTTGTTGTTGCTGATACGGAAGCTCCTACAATTGTCGGAACTCCAGAAACTATTGATTTTACAAATACAATTTGTACTCCTGATCAAGTTGATACCTGCAAAACAGTTGCTGACTTGTTGGCGTTGAATGGAATGGATAGTATTTTCGATAATTGCCCATCTCCTTTATACATTGAACATAATGAAGTAGTAGAGGGCACTTGCCCGATCGTTATTACCAGAACATATACTGTTTATGATTCCTGCGG
>CAYYHC010000001.1:11667-32961 GCA_964471715.1 uncultured Lentimicrobiaceae bacterium
TTCCGTTAATCATGTGATTAGAATTTTTGATACGGAGTACCCATCCTTTACGGCACCTCACGATACCACTTTATACAAAGATGCACATTGTAATGCAGATATTTCTATTTTATCTACCGGAGATGTATTGGATGAATATGATAATTGTACAACCGGTTTAATTGCTATACATTCTGATTCTATTGTTAACGGTTGTGCCGGTATCGATACGATAATCAGAACTTGGAAATTGGAAGATGGTTGCGGCAATACGACCTCTCACATACAAGTAATTGCAGTAAAAGATACCACCAAACCACATTTTACCGCTATTCCTGTGGATAAAGTTGTTGAATGTGATGGAACAGGTAATCTTTCAGATTTGAATCTTTGGTTGACAAGTGTTGCTGCTGCCGATAATTGCGCTACAACAGTAACCATTACCAATAATTATGATACTACTTATGGTACCGCACCGGGACAAAGAGATACAACCCTTTGCGGAAATAGAAATACCTATTCCGTTACGGTTACTTGGCGTGCTACAGACGGTTGCACCAATTTTGCCGAAACGACTGCTACGTTCACTGTAGAAGATACACGCTCACCATTCATTTATAACAAACCTGTTCCTGTGACGATGGAGTGTGATATCGCTGATTTTGAGACAAGATTTAATGCTTGGGTTGATTTTGCAAATGTTGTTGTTGATGAATCTTGCAATCCTAATTATACTTTGGACACTGTTGTAACTTATACTCCTGCTTGTGGTAACACCGGCGTATATAAGGTTGTTTGGATAGTTGATGATGGTTGCAGTGTACCTGCTAAGGATAGTTCTACCTTTACTATCGTTGATACTAAAAGACCTACTTTTGACGTAGCAGAAGGTGGTGTTCCTGCGGCTGAAATTACTGTTGAATGTGATGGCGCAGGTAATGTTCAACAATTAATGAATTGGTTAAGAATCCCGCGTGCTGTGGATGCTTGTGATGCCGATCTTATTTATTCACATAACTGTGATACTATTAATCTTCATGCTGATGGTATTCACTATGCAGGTTATGTAAGTACAGGTGATTGCAGCGGCTATTACAATGTTGAATGGACGGCAACCGATGATTGCGGTAATGTAGGTAAAACGACAGAACGTTTTGTTATAGATGATGCTGTTGGTCCTGTCTTCACTACAGTGCCTCAAAATATTACTGTTCAATGCGGAGCTGCTGCAGATGCTGCTCTTCCGATATGGTTGGCCAATTATGCTGCTACTGACGGTTGTACTTCAGTGGATACTTCTTATACTAATTTCAACGGTAATTATACAGATCATAATCCGTCGAATCCTTCTTTCCACCAATTGTGTGGTGAGTTAGGCTATTATGAAATTACTTGGACTGCTACCGATATTTGTAATAATAGTACAATGGTTACTGCCCGTTTTACGGTTATTGATACTGTTAGTCCTGTTGTTACGGGTACTTTGGATACGACCTCTGTTTATCAAACTATAGACTGTGATGTCACACTTCCGACAAGTGTTAATACTGTAGGTCAATTACTCGCCCTTGGCGGTATCACTGCTGTTGACGGTTGTAATGTTGATAATAATTCTCCCGTTGTATGGTTCGGTGATGAATCAGTTGCAGGCGGTACTATTTGTGAATACTATCACAAACGTACTTACGAAATAAGAGGTAATTGTTATGCCCAAAGTCATTTAGCTACTCGTGTATATCAATATTTCAGAGTTTTGGATACCATTGCTCCGCAAGTTGCTGGTACATTACCTGAATTGACCGTTCAATTAGATAATAATTGCAATTATATTTATCCTGATACAATTACAACCATTGATGGATTGGGATTGACGATTACCGATTGTCATACCATTCGTATTGATACGATGATAGATACTGAGTATGGTTTAGGTTGCGATCGTTATGTAATAAGAACTTATACGATTAAAGACGAATGTAATAACGAGACTAATATTTATCAAAATATTAGATTGGAAGATAATGTTGTTCCCGCTGTAGTTGGTACATTAATGAATGATACCGTACAATCAAATGCCAACTGTGTTATACCGGATGTAACTCCGTTTGCTACTGTTGCTGATGTTCACGCCAATTTGGGTGATTTAACTATCACTGATTGTAATATGGATGATGATGATTTGGTTGCCTTGGTAAGTGCTGATACAACTACCAATCAATGTCCGATTGTTGTGACCAGACATTATACCGCTTCAGATAGTTGCGGTAATGTATCCGTTGAGTTCTTACATTATATTATTGTTGAAGATAATATCGCTCCACTTGTTGTTGGTACGTTAACCAATGATACTGTTCAGTTACTTGCTGATTGTGTTAAACCAATCGTTACACCATTCGCTAATGTTGGTGATGTTAATGCACACGAGGGAGATTTAACCTTTATTGATTGCAATATCGAAGATGCAACATTGGTAACATTGGTAAGCTCAGATACTACTACCAACCAATGTCCGATTATCGTAACCAGACATTATACCGTTACTGATAGTTGTGGAAATACTTCTATGGAGTTCTTACACAATATTATTATTGAAGATAATGTTGCTCCTGCAATTACCGGAACATTAATGAATGATACCGTACAATTACTTGATAATTGTATTAAACCGATGGTAGCTTTATTTGCGAATGTAGCTGATGTTCACGCAAACGCCGGTGATTTATTGATTACCGATTGCAATATTGAAGATGCAACGATTGTTACATTGAAAAGTGCAGATACTAGTATAAATCAATGTCCGATAGTTGTGACCAGACATTATACGGTTACCGATAGTTGTGGCAATATTTCCGATGAGTTTACTCATACAATCATTATTGAAGATAATGTTGCACCTGCCATCACCGGAACTTTAACGAATGATACTGTACAATTAACTGCTGATTGCGTTAAACCGGTTGTTACTCCGTTTGCTGACGTAGCTGCGGTTCATGCTAATACGGGTGATTTATTCATTACCGATTGCAATATTGAAGATGCAACATTGGTAACATTGGTAAGCTCTGATACTACCAATAATCAATGTCCGATTATTGTAACCAGACATTATACGGTTACCGATAGTTGTGGTAATACTTCTGCTGAATTCATACATAATATTGTTATAGAAGATAATGTTGCACCTGCTATTACCGGAACATTAATGAATGACACCGTACAATTACCTGCAGATTGTGTTAAACCGATGGTTGCTCCATTTGCCGACGTAGCAGCGGTTCATGCCAATATGGGTGATTTATTAATTACCGATTGCAATATTGAAGATGCAACATTGGTAACATTGGTAAGCTCCGATACAACTGAAAATCAATGTCCGATTATTGTGACCAGACATTATACGGTTACGGACAGCTGCGGAAATACTTCAGTTGAGTTCTTACATCAGATTGTTATAGAAGATAATATTGCACCTGCCATCACCGGAACATTAATGAATGATACTTTACAGTTAACTGCAGATTGTGTTAAACCGATGGTTGCTCCATTTGCAGACGTAGCTGCGGTTCATGCTAATACGGGTGATTTATTCATTACCGATTGCAATATTGATGATGCAACATTGGTAACATTGGTAAGCTCCGATACTACCGATAATCAATGTCCGATTGTTGTAACCAGACATTATACCGTTACCGATAGTTGTGGTAATACTTCAGTTGAATTCTTACATTATATTATTATAGAAGATAATATTGCACCTGCAATTACAGGTACTTTAACGAATGATACTTTACAATTACTTGCAGATTGTGTTAAACCGATGGTTGCACCATTTGCTGACGTAGCTGCGGTTCATGCTAATACGGGCGATTTATTAATTACCGATTGCAATATTGAAGATGCTACTATCGTAAATTTGGTAAGCTCCGATACTACCGATAGTCAATGTCCGATTATCGTGACCAGACACTATACGGTTACCGATAGCTGTGGTAATACTTCCTTAGAGTTCACACACCAAATAGTACTTGAAGATAATCTTAAACCGATTATTACCGGTACTTTAACGGATTTGACCGTTTATATGGATGATGAATGTAGCTATACTTTACCGGATACAGCTCTTACGGTAGCAGAATTACTTCTTGTAGGCGGTATTACCGACATTCAAGATTGTAATCTTGTTTCCGACATAACGGTTAACGATGTGCCAGTTACCATTTTGGGTTGCAACCGTTCCTATACCAGAACTTATACTATAACTGATAGCTGTGGACACGATACGACCGCCTTACAAACTATTTATGTGAGAGATACCAATGCTCCTGTTGTTACAGGTAACCTTGATACAGCTGTGTATTATTTAGATGATGCTTGCGTGATGCCTACGGTACCTCAATTTAATACTGTAGCTGAAGCTGAGACATATTCCGGAGATTTAGTAATTGAAGATTGCAATCTTGATCCTATGCTCAATTTAGAGAGTGTTGATACATCTTCTACTCATTGTCCTATGGTTATAACCAGACATTATTATGCTCAAGATCTTTGTGGTAATGAAAAGACGTGGTTCACTCATACCATAGTAATTATGGATGATCGTTCTCCTGTCGTTACCGGCACTTTAACTACCAAGGACGTTTACGTTGACCTTGCTTGCAATTTCGTTTACCCGGATACCGCTCGCACAATTGACGATTTGGTTAATGTTGAAGGTCTTACCTCTGTTACCGATTGCAACTTGGATAGCAATGTATTGAATAATGTTGCTGATGTACTTTATGAACCTTCTTTGTGCAATAAATACATTATTCGTTCTTATACTATTACCGATAGTTGCGGCAATAATACGGCTATCACTCAAAGATTTAATTTAATAGATACTATTAAACCTTGGTTTACTGCCGTTATTCCTGACCAACCTGCCAATTCTGTTGGTAGCTGTACTTTCCAGGTTCCTGATTTGGAGACATTGGTTCGCACTAATTCCGAAGATAATTGCACCGTTGATTTAATAGTTAGTCAGTCTGTAGCTGCCAATACCACTATTACCGCTGCAACCGCCGTAACTGTTACAATTAAAGACTCTTGCAATAATGAAAGACAATATACATTGAATATTACATTACCACAACCTTTGACTGCTACAGTTTCTACTACTGACGTACGTTGTTTCGGTGGTAATACCGGTATTGCTACCATTTATCCTACTGGCGGTACCACTCCTTATAGTTATATGTGTTTTGACATTGCTCATAATGTATATTCTACCGATATTACTGTTGATACGTTGAGTGTAGGTGATTACTATTATGCTGTTTTGGATGATGACGAATGTATGGTTGCACTTCCGTTTACAATTAATCAACCTGCTTTGTTGGAAGCTACTTTGACAATTGATGATGCATACTCTTGCGAAAATGATTCTATTAATGTTACGGCTGCCGTTATCGGTGGTTATAATCCGTACATTTATTCTTGGGAAGTTTTAGATGCTGCCGATAATTCTACCGTAATTGCAGGTACTGCCAACACCATTCGTCGTTCTGAACCTGATGGTTCTTACAGATACGTAGTTACTGTTGTTGACGATACCAACTGCGTTACTACAGATACGATTGCATCTGTGGTCACTCCCGAATACTTCTTTGAAGATACCGCTCGCGTTTGCTTCAATACTCCTTATGTATGGGTAGGACACCGCACTATTGCTCCGTCCGAATTCCCTGTACCTGACATGGTTTATGACATTTATGATTCATTGGTTACCGTTGATAATGGTTGCGATAGCGTTTGGGTACTTCACTTAACCGTTACCGATAAACCTTACTTCGAATTAAGAGCCGGTGGCGAACCTAATGTATTGAGTGAATTGGCAGTTTATGATACTGTTTCTACAGGCAATACAACAGCCAATTATGAACTCTTTGTTCGTAAAAATTGTACCGATTGTGATACTAAGGTTTCTATTGAATACGAAATTTTCAGATTTGACACGAACCTTAATAGTTATGTTTTGATTCCTAATCACGTTTCTGACTACTTTACACCAAACTATGTTACTTATATGGATCAATATGCAATCAGTTATCAAGCATCTGTTGCCGGTCAAGTTTCAGTTCCTGTTTTGTATGGTAACTTGGGTTATGGTATGGGTCGTGCGTTGAACTATTTCAACTTATGCTTCTTGTCACCTGATTATGCTTGTAATCCAACTCCTACTCCGTCTGCAATTCCGTTCTATTCGTATGGTCGTGCTAACATAATTAAAGTGTTACAATGGAGAACTGCCGGTGATTATAAATTGATTGCTAAATTACAAAAGCGTACCGGTGGTACCGGTTGGGGTGGTCAAGGTTATTGCCCTGCTGACGGAACTGTCGGTGGTCACGAATCCACTATTGCACCAATGATCTATGACACTGCCGAATTCTATTTCCATGTTATTCAAGGTGCCGGTCCTGTTATGCCGCTAATTGATATCCATGCATTAGAAGAACCTACATCAAATGACGAAACTATTAACGAAGTGGCTATTTATCCTAACCCGGCTCGTGATTACTTCACTATCGAATTAACCGGATTTGAAGGTCAAACTAACGTTCTCTTATCTAACTCTGAAGGCGCTGTCGTTGAAAGACTTGACGTTAACGTAGATGAAAATACCAGAATTATCCGCGTTAATACTCGCGATTATGCACAAGGTGTTTATGTTGTTACTGCTCGCAATAATGATGTAATCATTACAAAACGCGTAGTAATTATCCGATAATTCATCGTTATCATATTTTTAAAGAGGTTGCCAATTTTGGCAACCTCTTTTTGTTTCAACGACAAATTGTTTAAAAAAATATTTGAAATCACGCTTTTATTTCCTTGTAGTTTGGTATCTTTGTGCCAATTTCAGATTTTTATATTTGATGGTATGCATTTGATTAAATCTATTTTATTACGTGTGTGTTGCGCCGTCTTTGTCGGCTCGATATTCCTATTCTTATGCGCACCATCGTTGCATGCCTCCACTCCCGATGACGATAAAAGCTGGTCGGTTCATCAATTAAATTCTCTTACTTTAGAACAAAAAATTGCACAGCTTCTTATGATTCGCGTTCGCTCGGATTATGATAGCAAAACATTAGCCGGAATATACGACATCATCGCTAAATATCAGCCAGGTGGAGTTTGCTTTTTTCAGGGCGGCCCTGTGCGCGAAATTTCCGTTACCAATAAACTGCAATCTCTTTCTTCTGTTCCGATGCTCATTTCCATTGATGGTGAGTGGGGACCCGCCATGCGGTTAGACAGCTGTACCGTTTTCCCCCGCCAAATGACTTTGGGGGCTTTGTCTTGGGCTGACGATTCACTTATCTATCAAATGGGATTTGAAATGGCAAGACAGTGTTTGAAATTGGGAATTCATATCGATTTTGCCCCTTGTGTGGATATAAATAACAATTCTCGCAATCCTGTTATTAATAGTCGCGCATTTGGTGAAACTCCCGAATTGGTTACTCGCAAAAGTCTTTTTTTAATGCACGGTTTGCAAGATGCAGGCGAAAGTGCTTGCATTAAACATTTCCCCGGACACGGCGATACCAGAGTGGATTCTCACGTCGCCCTTCCCACCATTTCTAATACTCGCTTTGACCTTGAACAAGTTGAACTTTTTCCTTATCGCCGTCTTATTGCTGCCGGTGTCGATATGGTGATGGTTTCTCATTTGAATGTCCCCGCATTGGATGATGCTAAAAATTCTATTGCGTCTCTCTCTTTTAAAATCATTACCGAATTACTACGTAAACAAATGGGCTTCGACGGTATCATCATTACCGACGCAATGGATATGAACGGACTTCGTAATTACTATTCCCATAGTGGTGACGCCGAAATTGCGGCATTGCTTGCCGGCGTTGATATTTTATTACTTCCCAGTGACTTGAAAGTTGTTATTAACGCGATTTCTGATGCCGTTCGTAACGGCAAAATATCTGAGGAATTGATTAATGAAAAATGCCTCCGTGTTCTCCGGTTTAAAGAATCAAAAGGTTTAACCACTTTCAATACACTTTCGCTCGATAGTGTATATCAAGAACTCAATAATTCCGCCACACAATCATTAATTAATAAAATTGAAGCAAAAGCCCTGACTTTACTCCGAAATAGAGAAAACCTGTTACCTTTGAATAAGGTGGCAGACTCAAGTGCACTTTTTCTTTGTATCGGCAGCTGTGAGGATTCTACGGTTTACCGTCAATTGGCTAATCAATATAATTTGGGTTTTATGCAATTGCCCCGTTCAATCAGCAAACAACACTATTCTGTTTTAATTGATTCTATGAATCGCTATGATACGATTATTGTTGCTGTTTTGGAAACCAATCAGTTTATTAAATACAATTATGGTGTTTATACCGAAACGATTGACTTTTTGAATATGATACCCGAAGATAAAAAGATTGTTTTTGCTCTTTTCGGAAATCCTTACGCCTTGAGCAGTTTCAAAAATTTGAATCAATTTTCGTCCGTTATTGTCGGCTATCAATGCACTTGCAATTCGGTGAAGTCTATGATGAAAGCTGCTTTCGGAGAGGCGGGTTTTACCGGACAATTACCGGTGTCGTCAGGACCATTTAAAGTGTTGTCCGGCATTGTTTTGCGACCTACCAAAGAAGACTCCGTTTTGAATAAAGATAATTTCTCTGTCTTGCCGGCTGAAAACAATCATCGCATTGATTCATTAGTGGAAGTCGCTATCGAAAATAAAATAATTCCCGGTTGTCAAATTTTGGCAATGCAATCAGGGAAGCCGGTTTATTATAAAAATTTTGGTAATCAGAGATATGATGGCGAAAATCCGATTACTTCGGAAACTCTCTACGATGTGGCTTCCATGACCAAATCGTTGGCGACCACCTTGGCAGTGATGAAACTGTATGATGAAGACAAAATTGACTTGCACGATAAAATAGGGAAGTATCTTCCTTATTTGAATGGTACGGATAAGGCGAATCTTACGCTCGTGGAACTGCTGACGCATACTTCCGGATTGCCGGCTTTTATTCCCTTTTATCGCGAAATTGCGCCCGCCGGAAAATGGAATAATACCTATTTATCAAAAACTAAAAATACACAGTTCTCAGTTCAAGTGGCTGAAAATGTATTCGTTCGCAGTGATTTTCCTGACATGGTCAGAAAAAAAATTGCCAATTGCCAATTGGGCGAAAAAAAATATGTTTATAGCGATTTGGGATTCATTCTACTCAAAGATATGGTGGAAGAAATTACCGGTGAGGATATGTCAACCTATTTAAAACGCAATTTTTACGAGCCGTTGGGATTGGCTCACACTACTTTCAATCCACGTGATTTTTTTGATAAAAACAAGATTGCACCAACCGAAAATGACACTTATTTTCGGTTTCAGGTAATTCAGGGTTATGTGCACGACCAATCGGCAGCGGTGTTTGGCGGCGTGTGCGGAAATGCCGGATTGTTTTCCACCGCAAAAGAGGTCTCCGTCATTTTGTCCATGTTGATGAACGGCGGCACTTGGAACGGCAAAACCTACTTCTCAAATAAAACCGTTAAACAATTCACCTCCACCTATTCCATCCACGGTTGTCATCGCCGGGCTTTGGGTTTTGACACCCCCTCTTTCTCCAAAAACAGCGGCGTAATTCCTGTTATGGCAGCCAATACCACTTATGGACACCAAGGGTTCACCGGAACCGTTTTTTGGTGCGACCCCGAAAATGACTTGATTTATGTATTCCTTTCCAACAGAGTATATCCTAATGCCGAACCCAACAATTTGTCAAAAAGCAAGTTGCGATTGTATGCCCACGAAGAAATTTATAAAGGATTAGGTTTAAAATAATATTGTTATGAAAAATATCACCTTAATCAGCGACTGGAGTTTAAGAGAACCTTATTTGGCAATGTTCAAAGGGCGAATGCACTCTGTTATTCCGGATGTGAATATCTATGATATTACCCACGCGATTGAGTTGATGAATATCAATCAAGCCGCTTTTATCCTCAAAAATTCATTCACTGCATTTCCGAACGGAACTGTACATCTGATTTTGGTGGGTTGTTCATTCAATTCCGACTTTGCGCCGGTGGTCGTCCAAAGCCGCGGACACTTTTTTATTGCGCCGGACAATGGCGTGCTGTCGTTGCTCTTTTACGGCGAAGAACCTTCCACCTTTTCCATCCGAAAATATAGTGGCAATGAAACGGATTATTATTCCAAAATTCGACAGCTTTGTTGCGATTGTTTGAACGATAATTGGACCATTCATAGTGATAGTTATATCTTGCAAAAAGAACTGATTCCGTTGCAGGCGTTTTATAATCATATTAATAAACGAATTACGGGAAATGCCGTTTGCATTGACGTACATCATAACATTATTACCAATATTCCGATTGATTTGTTCCTCTCATCAACGCAGGGCAAAAAATTCCGTGCTTTTGTAGGCAATTTTACGATTACAAAATATGCCGATACCTATCTTGATAATGCGGAAGCTCCCTATTTCATTGCTAATGAGCTGGGCGTAATTGAAATTACCACCTATAAAGGACGCATTGCCGTGTTGTCGGGGTGGGAGATGGACAGACCCATTATTATTGATTGCGAAATAGAATAAAAAATTCTAAAAATAATGAAACATATCAGAATTTTGTGTAATTTTGCACGTTTAAAAATTAAATTATAAATTAAAAATTTTTTATTATGAAAAAGCTTTTTACTATTTTGGTTGCCGGCTTATTGGCAGTTTCTGTAAACGCACAAAGTGCTGATTATCAGCTTGTTAGTTTTCTTGATACAGCAAATCAACCTATTTCCGCATTGAACTTGGCTGCAGATGAAGATTTGATACCAACTGTTGCTTTGTTAAACAATGGTCCTGATCTTGTTGCCAACGCTGATACTGTATATTTTGAAGTTTCAGTTGACGGAACGGCTCTTCCGGGTGGCATGTATTTGTTAGGTTCGCAATTGGCTGGTGTAGCGGTTGGCACTCCAATCTCTGTAGGTAGTAATCAGCCATTATTTACTGCTGAACAAATGGACGAAGCAGGTATCACTTCAGCTGAACTTTGCTATAGAGTTTATTTTGTTGGAGTTACCACTGATCCTGATGAAAGCAACAATCAAGCTTGTCTTACGGTAACTCGCGAAACAAGCATCAACGATTTTTCAGCTGATGAAGTAGCTGTTTATCCTAATCCTGCCACTACCGTTATCAATGTTGCCAATGCAGAAAATGCTCAAATTTCAGTTTTTGATATGACAGGAAAAGTAATTGCCAATGTTGAAAACGCTTCTGCTAACCAAACTATTGATGCTTCCAACTTTGCAAAAGGTCTTTACTTTGTACGCATCGTTGATGGTAACAACACGATTACTAAAAAAATATCTGTAGTAAAATAATTGATATTTAGATTTTTAAAGAGAGCGTTTGATTTTTTTTTAGACGCTCTTTTTTTTTGTGCCCCGGCGTTAAAATTAGTTAAAAGTCATCAATCATCGTTTGATCACAAAAATTAGCGACAATAAAAAATGAAAATCATCGTTAAACCGTCACGAAATAGAAAAATGAATAGAATTAGTAATATAGGTTTGTGCATCATGTTAATAGGTCTTTTGACTATATTGCTGTCGCAGAAGACCTTGCAGGCGCAACGCCTCGAGTTACGTTTTAATAAGGACTTCTCAAACCATGCCGTTGTCAACAAATCGCTGGGCGGCGGCGGTTCCATTATCCTTGATGGCTGGGCTGAAAACTTTGATTTTCAAATCAATGTTGATTATGCAGGGTATAAATTAAAAGCGGATTATACCGGTGCTGCTACCAAATTTACCAAAATTAATGGTGGTATATCGGCACTTTATGTAGTTCCCGTCGGAAAATCTTTTATTTTTAGAGTGGGTGGCGACGTTTCCTATAACAATATTCAACAAACAGATTCGTGGAACGCTAACGTGGTGAATCCCGATAATGGAAAAAGTATTGTCAATTGTACCCATCGAGCCCATTTTCTCGGCATTGGTGCAGTGCTTCAGCTGCAAGCCAAATTGGGAAAATTTGTACGCCTTGGCGCCGGGCTTGTTCCCACTTACCTTATCCCTTTGGCAAACAAAACCGACCATCCCGAAATTCAAAGCAAATACAAAACCGACCTGTTTGTGATGCAATTGCAAATCGGTCTTGAATTCAAATTATATAACGACTAATTGTTATGGCACTTATTAAATCTATTTCCGGTATTCGCGGCACTATTGGTGGCAAAGTTGGTGAAAACCTTACTCCTATTGATGTAGTTCAATTCGTTTCTGCATTTTTTACTTTTCTTAAAAAAGAAGATACTCCCTTGACTCTTGTGGTAGGACGCGATGCCCGTGTGTCCGGAGAAATTATTAATAAACTGATATGTAGTACATTACAAAGTCTTGGTGCTAATGTCATCGATTTGGGTTTATCCACAACGCCTACCGTAGAAATGGCAGTGGTTCATCAACACGCCCACGGCGGAATCATTCTTACCGCCAGTCATAATCCTATGAATTGGAATGCCTTAAAATTGCTCAACAGTAACGGAGAATTTATCTCGGCAGAAGAAGGGGACGAATTATTGAAAATTGCTGAAAATCAATCATTTGAATATGCCGATGTGCAACGCTTGGGAACTTATTCCTTATACGAAAATGCCATTAACGACCACATTGATGCCATCCTTAAATTGGATTTAGTAAATGTAGATGCCATTCGTAAAGCTCATTTTGCCGTTGCGTTAGATTGTGTCAACTCTACGGGCGGGATTGCTTTGCCGTTGTTACTCAAGAAATTGGGCGTCACCAATGTGAAACTACTCAATGGAGAACCTACCGGTATTTTTGCACACAATCCCGAACCTCTTCCACAGCATTTGCATCAAATTGCCGAAGTCATCAAAAAAGGAAAATTTCATGTCGGTTTTGTAGTGGATCCTGATGTGGACCGCTTGGCAATCATTACGGAAGATGGCAATATGTTCGGCGAAGAATATACGTTGGTTGCCGTTTCAGATTATGTTTTGCAAAACAAAAAAGGGAACACGGTTTCCAATTTGTCCTCCACACGTGCCTTACGCGATATAAGTCAAAAGCATGGCGTACAATACACTGCTTCCGCAGTTGGTGAAGTGAATGTGGTTGCCAAAATGAAAGAAGTACAAGCTGTCATTGGCGGCGAAGGCAACGGAGGCGTCATCTTCCCGGAATTGCATTACGGCAGAGATGCTCTGGTTGGCATTGCACTCTTCCTTTCCTATATGGCTCAAACAGGTAAATATTGCTCCGAAATTCGTCGTTTATATCCGAACTATTTTATATCAAAAAACAAAATAGATTTACGTCATGGAATGGATGTACAAGCTATTCTTGCTGCAATCGCCGAGAAATATGCTGATAATGAAGTAAATACCATTGATGGAGTAAAAATTGATTTTAAAAACGGTTGGGTACATTTACGTCCGTCCAATACTGAACCCATCATTCGTATTTATGCCGAAGGTGAAGCCGATGCTTTTGCTCAAAATATGGCAAATAAAATCATTTCCGATATTCGTGAATTCCTACACTCTTAGTATCAATAAATTTAGTACTTTTGCAGCCGTATTTTTAAATCATCAATGATGTTCGAAAATATTGGTTGTCCGTGGAATTTTATATTACTATCTTGTTATTTTTGTTGTCATTGGACGGCAAAACAACGCATTGATGATCGGATTGTAAAAATCGTTTTAATTAAACACTGCTGACTTTGGAAATAATCGTCATTTTATTACTTATTTTACTCAATGCCTTTTTCTCTTTAAGCGAAATTGCATTGGTATCGTCAAAAAAAATACGCCTCGAACATTTTAGAGATGAGTATAAAAAAGGCACTAATTGTGCTTTTAAATTATTGAACAATTCCAATAATTTTCTCTCATCGATTCAGGTTTGCATTACATTAATCAGTATTATCAACGGTTTTTATGGCGGTGACAATTTGGCGAAATATCTTCAACCGATGTTGGAATGGATGCAACTCACGCCGAATGCTGCGCATATCATCGCTAATATTCTCGGTATCATTTTAATCACGTTTTTCTCTATCGTTTGGGGTGAGTTGGTACCTAAAACTGCCGCCCTTTCCAATCCCGAAAAAGCAGCCGTAAAAGTGGCACCGGTCATTTATGTATTCAGCAAACTTTTCTTTCCTATCGTCAAATTATTGTCTTATTCCACGCAACTGACCAATAACATATTGGGAATCAAGGAAAACGAGAGACACATAACCGAAGAAGAACTTCGTTCTTTAATTAAAACCGCTTCTAAAGAGGGCGTTATTGAAGAAGAACAAAACGAAATTCACGAAAATTTGTTCTATTTTTCCGATAAAAAAGCCAAACACATTATGACTCACCGTTCTGAAATTGAATGGATTGACGTGAACTTGGATGAAAATACGTTTGCTCAAACATTATTGCAATTTAAAAACAGTCGCATTATTGTTTGTGATAAGGATTTAGAGAATTATTTGGGAATTTTGAACATCAAAGAGTACCTGATTCATAAAATGTCCGGAGAACCATTTGAATTACGCGAATTGTTGGATGAACCGATAGTTTTTCCGGAAAGTGTTGATGCTCAGAATATTCTTTCGGAATTAAGAAAACGGCAATTTTATTTTTGCATCATCGTGGATGAATTCGGAACGGTGGAAGGAATTGTTACGCTTCACGATTTGGTTGAGAATATTGTGGGCGAAATACCTGAAGAAGAGGAAATTGTGGAACCCGATATTTGCATTCGCGAAGATAAATCCGTTTTGGTAAATGGCGACGCACCGCTTGAAACGCTGTTGGAGGTAATTGACGGGTTAGAGTTGGACTTTGAAGAGATAGACTATGCAACTGTTGCCGGTTTCGTACTTGACCATCTTGAATGTCTCCCACAAGTCGGCGCTAACTTTAACTACCTGGGGTACAAAGTCGAAGTCATTGACATTGACCACAATCGTATTGATAAAATACTAATCACCAAGATAGAAGAGGCGCAAGAATGATATTAACGGCTTCCACTTTTTACCGACATTTGTGCTCTTTGATTTCGAACCCGAAGGGAGTTCGTTTTTTGTTGGCAATCAGTGGAGGAAAGGATTCTTCGGTTTTGGCGCATCTTTTTTATGAATGTAATTTGCAGTTTGCGATGGCGCATTGCAATTTTCATTTGCGTGATGAAGATTCCGACAGTGATATGGAATGGGTAAAAAAAATGGCTGATACTTATCAAAAAGAGCTGTTTATCAAAGAATTTGACACATTTTTGTTGCAGGAAAATTCGGGGAAATCCATCGAAATGGTGGCGCGCGAGTTAAGATATGATTGGTTTCGCGAAATAGGAAAAGAGTATGATTATATTGTAACAGCGCATCACGCAAACGATAATGCGGAAACGCTGATTCTCAACTTGTCACGCGGCACCGGCCTCAGAGGATTAACAGGAATCCCCATTCAAAACGGCAAAATCTTACGCCCGCTGCTCCCTTTTTTGTCGGACGAAATAGAACGCTATGCCGTCGAAAACAAAATCCGTTATTGTCTTGATATAACCAATTTCTCTGAAAAATATAATCGTAACAAAATTCGTTTGTCAATCATTCCAAAATTATATGAGATTAATCCCGAAGTGATTGATACTTTTACGCAAAATATTGCACGGTTTAGACAGCAATATAATTTCTATTCGCGACAAATCCTCCATTTTCAGGAAGAAATTACCTCTTTTCAAGATGGTATTTGCTATATTTCAATTAAAAAGTTGTTGCAAAACGAGGATAAAGAACTGCTTTTATACGAATTTTTAAAAAAGTACAATTTCAATGCGTCTGTGGTGCAGAATATTATTGAAAATCTCAATAATGAGCCGGGTAAGATTTTTTATTCTTTATCGCATGAGTTATTAAAAGACAGAGAATATTTAATCATTAAAGAACTTCAAAAAAAAGAGTTTTCTGCCGTCACTCTTAAAAGTATAGAAGAATTTGAAAAATATAATTTCTCTGTTACCTATCATTCTACAGAACAGCCATTTACTTTTGAAAAGGATAGTCGTTATTTGTATGTGGATGTTGACAAAATTCATTTTCCAATTCTTTTGCGCAATTGGCAAAAGGGTGATTATTTTTATCCGTTGGGAATGCGGGGAAAAAAGAAATTAAGTGATTTTTTTGTTGATAAGAAAACAAATCTTTTTGCCAAACAAGAGATTAAGCTATTATGTATTGATAATCAAATAGTTTGGGTTGTTGGTCAGCGTGCTGACGATCGTTTTAAAATAGATAAAAATACAAAACATTATTATAAAATCGTTTATTATGGAAGAATTTGAAGTTTTAGAAGAAAAACCACGCAGATCCGCTTTCTTAAAAGTTCTTTGTATCTTAACATTCATTGGATCAGGATATTACTTTTTATATTATTTGTTATTTCCATTTATTAAACCAATGTTGCCGCAGATGTTAGCCAGCTACCAACAACTTTTACCGCAAGAGGCTGAGCTTAATAATCAGATGACCGATTTATTCACTTTCTTGGGCGACGTTCCGAATTGGAAATACTTTTGTATGGCAATCACTTATGCCGTTGCAATAGTGGGCGCTGCTTTGATGCTAAAAATGAATAAGATAGGTTTTCATTTGTATCTTATTGCACAATTGCTCACTTTTTGTTGCTTAAATTTTCTGATCGGCGGATTGATGAAAATGACGGTAATGGATATTATTTGGTCGGTGATATTTATCGTTTTATATGGAATGCAAATGAAAAGTGTCCTGTTTCCTAAAAAACAGAACAATAATTTGTCGGAATAAATTGAAAATAAGGGTATCTCAATTTATTATTTTGTCCTATACTTTCCCCGCAAATTGTTATCACGCTTTTCGCTCATACTTCTCGCAGTTTGACCTCTGTGGGCGATTACTTCTCAAATTAATTGTTCATCCATAGTTGCAGCGGGTATTTGCTACAACTATTGGTGTATATTTTCCTTTTTCGCAGGAATGCCCGTCGTGTCCTCGCTTACTGAAATAGTCGAATAAATAGTAAGTTATTGTGTATAAATAGCTATTATTTTGCAAAAATAGTAATAGTTATACGTTTCTGATGTATATATGATGAGTTTTTGCATGTTTTCGCGGTATTATCTGTTGTTCAATGTTGGAATAGATAACAATCTTAAAATATGTAAAACTTTTTTATGGAATTGTTGCCGTTTTTCAAAAATAATGTATTTTTGCCAAATACAATTTAAAAAAAATTGTGGAAGCAGAAAAAGCAAAAATAGAGTAGGCGTTATGAAATACAATATCATTATGAAAAAAATCACATTATTTTATCTGCTGATGGGTTTTACCCTATCTATGTATGCTCAGGACATTATTGTGACGAAAAATTCTGAAAAAATTGAAGCAAAAGTAGTGGAAGTAGCAAAGGATTACATCAAGTATTATAAGTACAATTATGAAGATGGTCCCACATATATTCTTTCTACCACGGATGTCGTATCTATTGTCTATGCGAATGGTACTGTCGAAACTTTTCTTTCCAAAACGGATGATCAAAAGGCAGCTAATAAACAATTTTCCCCTTTTAATCTTAATAATGATCAGTTATATCATCATTATAAACGTTGTTTTATAACAGGAAGTACATTTTTGGGAATAACGGGTGCTCTTTTGACTACAGGTATATTGACAGGAGCTATTATTGAATGGGATTTTGGAATATCTTTTGCTGTTATGTCCGTTCCAACTCTTATTATTGGGACAGCTTGCCTGGTCGCCGGAAAGAAAGGAATGCGGCATCTTACAAAAGAAAGCTATGAAGTAGCAAATTTATATACCAATAGTAAATCTAAAGTAAGCTTTGCGGTTACTCCTTCCGGTATGGGGTTGGCAGTAACATTTTAACCGTAAACGAGTAACTGTAAATAGTTATCTTCCCAATATCTTCAATTCCTGTACGATCTTTTCGCCGGAATGACCATCACCATAAAGGGCAGTCGAAAAATCCGACTTTTTCGTCATCATATTGTGCGCTGCTTTTACTATGTCGTTGGTTTTGATGCCGGCAATAGAATTAAATCCATTAGTTACCAACTCTATCCATTCTGTTTCCATGCGCAAAGTAACACAATTGCGTTGGAAAAAATAGGCTTCTTTCTGTAATCCGCCGCTGTCGGTCATCACCAAATCGCAATGTTGCAACAGATAAATCATTTCCAAATATCCTACCGGCGCAATGAACCGAATTGCCGATTTTGAGAAATCGTAATCGATATTTGCTAATTTTGCTTTGGTACGGGGATGCAAGGGTATCAATACCGGAATGGTTTGTGAAATTTGCTCCAGCGCAGCAAAAATACCTTTCAAGGTTTCAGGATCATCCGTATTCTCTGCTCTATGTATTGTGCACAAAATGTATTTGTCCGGAATCGGTTCGGACGGCTTACGGGATTGTGAAGCATAAAACATCGCAGCATCGTACATGACGTCACCACAATTCACGATTTTACAATCCATGTTGCTGAACCCCTCTTTGTTTAAATTGTCAATGGCAGTCTGTGTAGGGCAGAAGAGTATGTCGCTGATTCTGTCGGTAAGAATACGGTTGATTTCTTCCGGCATCTCCATATTGAAAGAGCGCAACCCCGCCTCCACGTGCGCTACTTTGACATGTATTTTCTTGGCTGCCAATGCGCCAGCCAATGTTGAGTTGGTATCGCCGTACACCAACACTACGTCCGGCTTTTCTTCCATGATCACTTTTTCTATCTCTTCCAACATGCGACCGGTCATCGCCCCATGCGACAAATTGCATACTCCTAAATTGTATTTCGGCTTCGGAATCGACATCTCCGTAAAAAATAAATCCGACATACAACTGTCAAAATGCTGGCCGGTGTGTACGATGATCTCTTCAATCGTTGATTCTTTTTGAATTGTGCGACTGATTACGGCAGCTTTTACGAATTGAGGTCTTGCCCCTACAATAGTTAAACACTTCATACTATGTGATTTATATTTTTAGTTTTGAAAAAGTAGAGATATACTCTTTGGTCAATTTGTTTTTATTTCTTTTTTACAACCAATTCCGGTGTTGTAATGGTATTGCTATGATGCAGCGCGCGATCTACAATGTAACAATCAAACCGAATGGTATCGTAAGTAGTAGATAAATCGTAACTATTGATGTCCAATTCGAGTGTGATGTCACCTTCAATAGATTCGGGCAAAGTTTCGCTTAAACGGGGAATGCGCTGATTGAAAGAGATCTCTTCAAATTCTATCAATTGAAATTCTCCGTTCACCTTTTTGTAATAGTCAATAAAAAAATTGTAATAATAGACGGATGAGGTGTCGTAAGGTGCTGAAATGTCGGTAGAATTGAGTCCGATGTCGCCGTCTCCGTCTTGAAAATGAAGAACCAATGTTGCTCGTTGGTCAACATTGGTTCCGTTATCTATTTTTGTTAAGCTGACAAATTCTATAGCAGGAATATCTGAAAATTTCTCCTCTTTTTTGCAAGCGGAAAGTAGAACTAAGCTCAAGAAGAGAAGTCCCAATTTTTTCATATTAATATTCCATGACGATATTTACATTTTGAATAAAATCGCGGGAAGCCTGCATAAGTTTGTACATTACCGTATCATTTTCAACGAAAGGCACAAAACGGCGATATTGTTCGATGAAATCTTCAATAAATTCGGAAGATTTGAGTGGTCGGCGGAACTCTAAAGCTTGCGCAGCATTCATTAATTCTATTGCCAAAATCTTTTCTACATTTTGAACGATTAAATAGGCTTTTGTAGCCGCATTGGCACCCATACTTACGTGGTCTTCTTGTCCTTGAGAGGATTCAATCGAATCGGAAGAGGATGGCATTGTAAAGGTTTTGTTCTGGTTGACGATAGATGCAGCAGTGTATTGCGGAATCATGAAGCCTGAGTTTAAACCCGGATTTTTAACCAAGAAAGAGGGTAATTCGCGTTTGCCACCGATTAATTGGTAAGTTCTTCTTTCGGAAATATTTCCCAATTCAGACATGGCAATAGAGAGAAAATCGAGTACTAATGCCAATGGCTGACCATGGAAGTTGCCGGCGGAGATAATCAAATCTTCATCCGGGAAAACGGTCGGATTGTCGGTAACGGAATTAATTTCGGTTTCTACCACATTGGTAACGTGGGTAATCGTATCTTTGGTGGCACCGTGAACTTGCGGCATACATCTGAAAGAGTAGGGGTCTTGAACGTGTTTTTTGGGACGTGAAATGATTTCGGAACCCATCAGCAAATTATTGATATGTGTTGCTGTCAGGATTTGTCCTACGTGAGGTCTTGCGAAGTGAACCGACAAGTTGAAAGGTTCGATGCGTCCGTCAAATGCTTCCAAAGAAACCGCACCGATAATGTCTGCCAACCACGACAATTTTTTTGATTTGATGAGCAACCAAACGGCATAAGCACTCATAAATTGCGTACCATTGAGAAGTGCCAATCCCTCTTTTGATTTTAATTCGATGGGTTCCCAACCGAATTTTTTATTAATTTCGGCAGCATCATATTTTTTGTTATGATAATAAACCTCGCCTAATCCAATGAGTGGTAATGACATGTGAGCCAATGGAGCCAAGTCACCGGAAGCACCCAATGAGCCTTGCTGATAAACAACGGGATATACTCCTTTATTGAAAAATTCAATCAATCGTTCGATGGTTACCAATTGTGCGCCGGAATTGCCGTATGACAGAGATTGGATTTTGAGCAACATCATCAATTTTACGATTTCTTGGGGAACTTCATCGCCGAAGCCGCAGGAGTGGGAAACCACCAAATTGCGTTGCAAAGTAGAAAGTTCTTCTTTTGAAACGGAGGTATTGCAGAGCGAGCCGAAACCGGTTGTAACGCCATAAACAGGCGTAGTGCTGTTTTCCATCTTTTCGTCCAAGTATTGACGACATTTGTTGATAGCGGCGGTTGCTTCTTCCGACAACGTTAACTTCGCTTTGGATTGTATGATTTTTTCTACTTTATCAATTCCCAAAAATTGTGTTGAGATTGCGTGTGTTTTCATATTATTGATTTATAAAAGTCGGTATTAAATATAGTATTCGGCGATTCGTTTCATCTCGGAGCTGACATTATTGCCTTCGTAGAGAATACCGTAAATGGTTTCGGCGATAGGGATGTCCACGTTGTATTTTTTGTTCATTTCG
>CAYYHC010000002.1:0-31806 GCA_964471715.1 uncultured Lentimicrobiaceae bacterium
TATTGCTACCCGATTTTCGACAATTTCAACTCGATATTATTTAGACTTAATTGATAATAAATATATACAAAAATGAAAACTATTTACAATTCATTAAAATTAGTTCTTTTTATTTCTCTTCTCATTTCATGTGATAAGAGCGATTCTGAATTGAAATCTTCTTATAGCTATTATAATGAGCCAACTTTTATTAAAAATGGTCTTGTAGGATACTACCCTTTTAATGGAGATTTAAAAGATTATAGTGGCCATGAAAATCATGCGATTGGAACGCCCTCAACTTTTAATTCTGATAGATTTAATAATTCTGCTGGAGCAATTCATTTTAATGGAATGACTGATTTTATAACAATAACTAATTTTAGCAAATCATTAGTCAACAACGAAGGAACAATTATTATTTGGAGTAAAATAGATACTCCCTATTTAACAAATTATCAGCCTAAATCTGTAGTTTTATCTATTGTTGATTCAGTAAACTCCTGCTTTTTGCTTAGTTATGGGATGGGAAGTTTAGATTATTCAATTGGTAACTATCCTGGATTAGGCGGAGGTAGTGTAGTTTCAAATATTAATGAAAATGGATTTAAATTATTTGTTGTATCATTTACGGATAATTGCATTACGTTATATGATTTTGAAAATGAAGTATTTCAAAAAGAGACACGAAGTAATCCAAAATATTCTTTTGGATTTAATTGGAATAGGAAGGAACAGGATTTGTATTTAGGTAAAAGTATTATAGATACTTTCGATTCAGGAACATTTGATAACACATTTACATACTTTAAAGGTGATATAGATGACTTATTGATATATAATCGTATTCTCACGGATGATGAAATAAAGTGCTTTTTTAATTTAGTAAAACAATAGTAAGGATAATTAAGAAAATAAATGACAAAAGCCAACATACGATATAACCAATAAGAGTAGAAGTAGTATGGGAAGGTTTGTAACCGATAAAAAGAAAAAATGGCTACCCGTTAGGGCCAATTAAAGAAACCGCATCAAATAAACTGTCATGAATTTGAAAATGTATTTTTTATTGTTCGTTTTTATATTCTCTCATCAAAATATGGTTGGGATAGAAAAATCGACAAATACAGACTATAACAAAAAGATTAATAATATATTTATAAATCTAGATTCAGTAATTTCAAATTCACAACATAAGGATAGAACCGTAGAAGAACACTTTAGATTTGTATATAAAAAGATAAAAGATGGCGATTTAGTTGTTCGTTTTGATAGTAATCTTGTGTATGATTTTTTTGGTTGTTCCTCTTTTAATGTTTCAAAAGGTGCTAACCATGATATTGAAATGATATTTGGTAATTATATTATAGATAAATATTTAAAATATCCATACCTGGTTTATGCTATTGTAGTACATACATTTCAATACGCCTATGATTATTATAACAATCAATCTTTATTCATGATTAGTACTGAGAATCAAATTGAAAGTATTTTTTTTAAGATGGATGCTATTACAATAGAAGCCATGTTCTTGAAGGCCTATAGTTCATACAATAAAAACCTTGGACCATTTGAAAATCTAATAATTGATGATTTTAGTAATGGTTTACCAAGTTCCTCAGCTCTTTTTTTGAAGACGGATATTCATCTGCTTCATGAAATGGATGCATTAAAGTCAAAGAGTGGCACAAGTAAATCTCTTTTAGACGAATATATGAATATGGGTGAAACACTGATTAAGAACTTTAAACTAGAAAATAAAAGTGAATGGGAGAAATATTGTGCCTTGATTACTTTAAGGACATATGTATATTATAGTAAACAAGTTGTTTTTGATATTGTTTATGCAAAAGATGGTATCACTCAGGAATCATTTAATTTTGATCGATACTCAGATATTAGAACAACAATAGATAGAATAATTAATATAATTGAATTGAATGAAGAACTATATAACGTTAAAGATAAAATATTGAAGGCATATAGTGATAAGTACAAGAATTAACTGGCCCTAACAACATCTAAACCTCAACCGCCGCTTCGCAGCTAACGCCGCTTGCTGACGGTCGTGGTCTGGATACTCGTTAGGAGCAACGTTAGAACCAACTTCTTTACATTTATGCAACATTCATCATTCGCAATTTAAAAATATTCATATCTACAAAATGAAAAAAGTATTCTTTGTAATCATGTTGATTATACTAAAAGCCGTAACGGCTGCTGCCACCACTCAGGTGCCTGCTGAACTGCGCGGTTACTGGCAATTACCAAACAAGATTGAATCCAAAGATGATTGGGCCGGAATAAACGTGGGTGAAAACTATGTGGAATTTGTTTACGCATTATTTTCAGTGGACAGCATTCACCAGTCGGATAAAAACTATACACTATTTTTAAACCTCGAGGGAAAGTGGAATGTTACCATGTCAATTGAGCTTTCGGCAAATGACAGCGCGGCGATTGAACTGAAACAGTATAATATGTCGGAAAGATGCAAACGGTATGACCGCGATCCGGAAATCAACTTTTTGCCCGTAGCTGATTTTTCGAAGGTGATAGCCGGAAAGCGGTTTGATGATTCCAATACACGTGAATCGTTTGCCATTGAGAAAGGTAAATTGCTGTATGATGGCAAACGGTGGAATATTCTCTGGTTGGGAGAAGTTAAGAAGCATCAATACCGCTCAATCATTGAACGTGAAGGGAACTATCGTATGATATGGTTTGATAGGCTGGAGGATAATTCATTGAAAGTTAGCTATTATGGAAAGACGTCTTTATACAAACCAAAGGAATCGGGCAGCAAATTGGCCATTGTGGGCAATTGGTATGAACCAGAAGGCAATGCGTGGGTGTTTGGCTTTTTTGAGAAGTTTGCTATTTACGATGGGAAGTTCTGGGACTATAAAACCCTAAATCTTCAAGAATACAAAGGAACGGCTACACTGACAAATGGGAATGAGTCGCTTCAACTGACCTTCCAAAAGAATAAGGACAACACCCTGCAGGTTGTAATCAACAATCAGAACGCTGTTACCTATCACTTGGCCGGACGCACGCTTCCACCGTATAAAACGAGCGATACGACTTCTTTTATCGATACGCATTATGCTCGCATTGATACAGCCTACATTTCCGGATACTTGCGCTACAAGAAAAGAAAAGAGCCTTTTAAGATAGCTGTTCGCGATCCGATTTCCGACAATGAGGTGTCTTTTTATGGTAATGTGGATGATTTGGGGCGCTTTGAGATGAAGGTCCCCTTATACAATAGTTCCATGGCTTATTTTGAATGGGGGCAAATGAATGTATTGGAACCCAATGAACACTATGTTGTTTTTTACGATGAAATAGGGAAGCAAACGCTGTTTATGGGTAAGAATACCCGCTGCCAAAATGAATTGGCAACAATTGATTTTTTCAAAATGCCCCAGGGTAATAAGGTCTCCGGTAAAACCACGCTTGATTTTTTAAGTGCTCAAAAAAGTGTTTTTGCCGTGAGAAAAGCATACATGGATAGCATTATAAACCAAATGCCCAACCCTTCTTACAAGTTTCGCTATTTTTCAAACAACTATATTCGATACAACATAGCATTTGATCTGATGCAAAGACGTTTCTTTTTAGATAGAAAGAATCAGGAACAATTTCCCGTTGAATACATGGATTTTGCAAGGGATACCCTGCTTTCCAATCCAATACATCCTGTGACGCTGAATCGGGATTTATTAAACTTTATCCGTGATTATGTGGGCTATTACACCGATCAAAAAGGAGCTATTTCCGTCAATACAATTGATGCCCTGCTTTCCTTGATTAAGTCTGAAAAGATCAAACTGGATGCCTCCGATTATCAACTTGTGGAAACAATTAAGACTGCTATTGGGTTTGAATTAAAAGGGGATACTGTTCAGGCTAAAAAGGTGGTCGCTAATTTTACACAAAAAGAGATTGATCGATTAAATAACATCACCAACAAGGTTCAAAACAAGAAAGCTATTTCAGCCGAATTGTCCAGGATGACGTCGGAAATGCGGTTGAAAAGAACGATTGAAGCCTTGCATGAGGAGATTCAGGATAAAAGCATCCGTGATTATTATGTAGCAAAATCACTTTACGAAAAATTGAATGGTGACAGAGCTCCCTTGGATTCAAAATTGCTCGACAGTTTATTGGTGCAGGTGGAATCACCGGCTTTCAGGAAGAAAGTGATGGATGCTCAAACGTTTTATACCGAATTATCCGGGCAAAGTATAGAGCATGTCGAAAGCTTGAAAAACACCGATCATTTGAGCAACGCAAAAAATGCCGATTCGTTGTGGGTGGAACTAATTCGTCCCTACAAAGGAAAAATTATTTACGTTGATTTCTGGGGTACGTGGTGTGGTCCCTGTAAAAAGGAAATGGAATACGTTGCTGACTTGAAAAAGCAATTTGTGGGTAAGGATGTTGTCTTTATGTATTTGGCCAACAATTCACCGGAAGTCAGTTGGAAAAATGTCATCAAGGACTATTCGCTAACGGGCGAGAACGTGGTGCACTATCGGTTGCCTGCAGAGCAACAAACCATGATTGAGCAACGATTTGGAGTCAATGCCTTTCCCACCTATATGATTGTGGATAGGAATGGGAACATAGTAAACACCGATCCACCAAGTCCAAGCCAAAAACAAGCAACGGTAAGCTTTCTGAACGACTGGTTAGAGAAAAAAAATGAGAATACTGAAATCAAAAGATAAAAAAAGCTGCTCCTAACACTACCAAAGCCACATGCGCCTGAAGGAACACGTGGCCTAGCCACCTGTTAGCGAACATTGCAAGAAAGTTGAAGCAATTGCATACTATCTTATGCTTTTAAAAACAGATAAAAATCAAGCAATGAAAACGAAACTTACATTTGGAATTTTAATCCTGATAATATTTATTGGATGCACTTTCAGTTATAATAAGAGTGAAATAAACGGAATTGAAGCCCTAATTGAAGCAGAAGATATTACAAAATCATTTTATGATTATCAAACAACTGATAGTAAGGATATTTTCAAATTATTTAGTAGCGACTTTTTAAATAGTATAGGAGAAGATAGTTTGCTCGCATACTTAAAACATAAAAAAATACTATTGGGGAACCTTAAAAAGGATTCTCTTGAAGAATGGGAAACTAAAATTGTAAAAGGGAAAAACTCTAGCTCTAGTTACTTTTTAAAATATAACAATGTATATGAGAATAGCCTTGTAACTGAATCTTTTAAAATGAAAAAAGGATTTTTAGGCAAAATAAAGATTATAGACTATAGATATGAGATTAAAAACTAAAAACGTTTGCCAACACCACCCAAACCACAGTCGCCGCTGCGTAGCTAACGCCGCTTGCTGACGGTAGTGGTCTGGATATTCGTTAGCGGCACGCATAAAACCGGCAATTCAAAGTTCCATTAATTGTAAAAGGTAGAAATCCAATACCACCAAGAGATTGAATGATAACCACAGTATTAGCTTTTATAATTTAAAACCGAAAAACATGAAAAAAGCATTTGTCTTATTAAGTTTGGTGATTGTCTCATTTGCATTATCGGCACAAGTTCATGTTCCCGCCTCCAAATCGATTATTGGAGTATGGAGACAAACTGGCGCAATGACTAATACCGGTGAATTAGTTAAAGTGAAATCCGGCAATTATAAGGTTATCAATCCTGATGGTACATCTTACACCATTATAACGTGGGGTAATGGTTCTACAACGATAGGCTTTTATGCTACTTGCAAAATGACATCAGATAGTACATGCAAAGAACATATTTTTAAACATGCCAATCCAGAGATGGATGGAAAAGATGTTGCAATTAGATTTAGATTGATTGATGAAAATAATATGAGAATGGATTGGAATCTTGGTGAAAGATGGATAAATGAGAGCTGGACGAGATTACAAGTTGGGAATCAGAATTGAGTTTATATCAGATAAACATATAAAATGATGTAAGTCAATTGGCTGATAAATAAAAAATGACACCTACTACCTTATATAACATTAAACTATGAGAATAATTTTCACAGTGATTTTTATTCTTTCATGTCTAATTTCATTTGGACAAACTTCTGCAATTGACGATTTATGGAAATTGTACAACTCACAAGATTTAAAATCAGCAATTGAAAAAGCGAAATCACTTCTTGAAAATGACCCCCATAATATTGACTTAAATTTAATAATTGGGCGTTCATACACAGACCAAACAAATTATAAAAATGCTATTACTTATCTTGAATCGACAGTAAAAAATGATAAAAACAATTCTTGGCGCAAAGCATGGGCACTTGAATATTTAGGTACTTGTCATTTCATGCTTCAAGATTATGCCAATTCAAAAAAAACTACTATAGAATGTTTTGATTTAAATGTTACTAAAAATGTAACACAAAATGCGTACAAACAAATCTTATTGTTTGGATTTGACGATTTCTACAAGGATTGGAAAATTGTTGAATCAGATAATTTTAGGTTTCATTTTCAAAACATGAGTGATTCTGATATAAAAAGCTATGTATCATCGCGAGAAGAGACTTTTCAGAATATAAATAAATTCTTTACTAGCAGATTGCCAAAGAAGATTGATTTCTTCGTTTGGGAATCAAGAGAGGATGCAAAGAACCTGTTAAAAGTCAATTTAGGATTTGCTGACCCTGGATTTTGTATCGTTCATTCTCATTATCAGCAAACAAGAGGACATGAAATGACCCATGTTATATCAAACTATTCGACCAAGGTTATTACTAAAACTGGATTGATAAATGAAGGTACTGCGGTATGTTTTGACCAAACAAATCAAAATAAAGAGCAAATTGTAAAAGATTGGTTAAAAGAAAATGACAAGAAAATCTCAATTGGAGAGATTTGGGACAATTGGAAAAATTATTCAGAGGAATTAACATATCCGCTTTCTGGATTATTTGTAAAAGAATTGATTGATACATTTGGCAAGGAAAAATTCATCGATTTTTTCAGTAATCAGACTTATGAAAATGCGAAAATAGTATTCGGTGCTAATCTTGACAAAATGATTAAAGAGTTTGAAGATAAGATAAATAAAATACTACAGACAACATGATGCGACAGATTCAAATTTTAGCATTGCTTTTATTTCTATCCGCTTGTGGGCAAAAAAAAGTAACGATTGAGGCATTAACTACAACAAAAAACGAACTTGAAAAACCCATAGGTATTTCTTTTGAGGTGGACAATGTTGAGTTGGCGAATGCTTTGCTTAAAACTGATTCGGCAAGATTTATTTTTGAAAATAAAATTGGCAAAGAAATTCGTTATTTCCCCGAAGTACAAATTAATGATTGTCTGGTTAATTGTTCCAATAATGGTTTAATTCAAACCATCCAGGAGTGTTATGATAATCATCGCCCATTGGTATTAACACCTGATGTAATCTGGTTGGCGATATGTCAAGGCGTTTCGATTCACATTAATGAACAGTATGATTCGCTTGAAAATACAATTTTCAAAGAACACAAACCAGATGAAATTATCATTAGAAATGATGACCTGGATAAATCCAATAATTACTGGGGAAAACTGATTGCTTCGTTTGCAAATGAAACAAAGAAGTACACGCGTGATGATTTTTATTCATTTTTTGTTTCTGAGTTTACAACAACTACTCCAATCATCAAGACTACTTATCAGATTACATTGTTGGAAAGCTATAAGAAAGCATTTGAATACATTGGTGAATCCGGTTGCGGTATACCATCAATTTGTCTTACTGGAACCAAAGCAGATTGGATAAGTATATACAATAAACTGGATATGCTGGATAAAATAGGTCTAGCCAATTGGAAAAAAAATCTAAAACCAATTATCTCAGAATTTATCAGTGCATCTGAAGGACACATAAAAATGCCACTGAATATAATGCGTTTTATATATCGGGTTGGATTATTAAGTTCTTTCCCTATATAAAAGAGCATGAATCCGATGGTGTATATATTAAAGAGCGTGATGAAACCAGATTTGGAGACATTTTTCTTACAAATAAATTTATAGATGATAATGACTATTTACTTTCAACATTATCAACGGACAACTTTCCATCAGGCATAGCAAAGGTTCCGATCACCTGGAATAATTATTACAAGAAAACAACAATTAAAATGGAGGTTTATGCTGGATTCTTTGCTATAAAACAATATCACGATAAAAGTCTTGAGCCATTTGTTTCATGGGCAATCTGCGAAAAAAATGCAAAGATTGCCAATCATAGTCTGGTAGAAAATGAAAGTCTAAACTTAAAACATCAACCGGATTATTGGTCACCAAATTTTGCATGGAGGTTAACTGATTCTGCTATATATGACGTTAAAAGGTTTAAATCACAAAGCATAAGTCTTGCGTATATAAAATCAAAGATTCTTGATTCATTAAGAAGAAATTCACGCTTTAATAGTGCTGAATACAGTAATGATACCATTCAAATTGAAATATTGTCAAATGGTAGGCCTGCAGGGGTTACAATGTATAAGTCAAAAAATGTGCAATTGTCTAATTATATCAAAGGTTTGATAAAAGGTTTACCCGAACAATGGTTTCCTGCATTAGCACATCCAACAGATGTTTTGGATCTGATGGATGCTATTTCAGACGAAGAAAATAAAATAAAAGTAAGAGTAAACAGTATGGTAAAAATTGGATTGTAAGTAAGTACTGGCCCAAGGAACATCTAAACCCCAACCGCCGAAGCGCCTCTTGCTGACGGTAGTGGTCTAGATACTCGTTATAAGCCATGTTAGAGCCCACTATGTTGGTATCTGCCATTTTAAATCAAAGAAAGTTGTCATATGTACATTTGCCAAACAGTATTTTAGATATTGATGTTTTTGCTTTTTCTATGTGCGAGCAATTGGAATCAGTACTATTGCCATCGGATTTAGATAGCATATCAGATGCGTTATTTGCCGGATGTCAAAAATTGAAACACGTAAATATTCCAAATGGATTAACGTACATTGGTCATAAAGCGTTTTTTCTTTGCATGAGTATTGAATCTATTTCGATACCAAAATCAGTAGTTGACTTGAATGGTTGTGCTACATTTCTCGGATGCAAAAGCTTAAAGAAATTTGTTGTGTCATGGCTACAACCTGTCCAAATTCACCCGCTTATGATTGATGATATTGGTTCAAATCTTTGTGAGTTAGTTGTTCCAAAAGGTAAGTTGAAAAAATAGAAAGAAGCCAATGGTTGGAAAAATTTTAAAAAGATTGTCGAATCATAATCAGAAATCGCTGCAGCTAACAACATCTAAACTCCAACCGCCGCTGCGCAGCTTCACCGCTTGCATACGGCCGGTGTCTGGCTACTCGTTAGCTCTAATCGTAAAACGCACAGGTCTAGTTTTCTACAATTGAATTTGAAAAGAAATGCATTAAGCTTGGTTTGACAAACAGAAATTTCAGAAAAGCGGAGACAATTAAATTTTGGTATTACCTGATACAAACAACTATAAAGACTGACAGAAAATGGATTTAATAGGGAAAACAACAATTAACCCACTGTTTTTTTATTCGGGAAAGATTTTGGGTTATATAACGTGGATTGTTCAGTTGCTATTAATAATGGGAATGGATGTAATTAACAGATTAACATGCAGATATAATGAATATTTGTCTTTCACGTTGCTTTTTGTAGGATTGGTTTTTATTGTACTTAGCCTAATAAATTTGGGTCGCTCAACAAGATTGGGACTGCCTACAGATAAGACAGTTTTTAAAACGAATGGTCTCTATAGACTAAGTAGAAATCCAATGTATGTTGGGTTTAATCTGTTGACTATATCGTCAATGATTTACACTTTAAACATCTGGATATTAGTGCTAGGGATTTATAGTATAGTTATTTACCATCTGATAATTTTGGGAGAGGAACGATTTTTGAAAAACAGATTTGGTGAGCAATATTCAGCCTATTTACTAAAAATTCGGCGATATTTGTAGATAACGTTAGATGACAAGATTAATTATTTTTGTCCCCATTATCTCAAGATAAAAAAACGACCAGGGCTAACAACCGCCTAAGCCATAGCCACCAAAAGTGGATGCGGCCTGGCTACCCGTTAGCTGCCATAGTAACAGTCCGTAACTCATATGAGTTCGATTTATCAACAAAGGATATACAATAATAGAATTTCAGTACAAAATTGAGGATAATATGAAAGAAATTAAGAATTTATCTGAAGGCAATTTTCATACAGCTATTGATTTGGGGTTGTTTAGCGAATTATTCGATTATTCGCTGATTCACCCAGTGAGTAAACGTGAAATTGAAGGTAAGGTTTTTCTAAAAAATGCAACGAAATCAACTGGTACAGAGATATCATTTAATTCCATTCCGCCTAAAACAGAGGTTCCTTATTTTCATATACATCGAAAGAATGAGGAAACATATATAATTCTTCAAGGATCCGGATACTTTCAAGTAGATGAGAATTGTTTCAAGATCAAACAGGGAAGCATTATTAGAGTTTCTCCAGCTGGCAAACGTGGATTGGTAAATACCTCAGATGAGCAGATGATTTATTTAGTAATTCAATCGAAAGAAAATTCACTGGAAGAATATACCACAGCTGATGGTGAGATGCTTCCTGTTGATCCTAAATGGAGATAAACAAACTACGGCAGCAAACACAGCCTAAGCTACAGCATTCACTCAGTCGAATATGTACCTTCGATTTCGGCCGTTGGCCTAGATACCCGTTATGTGGCATTTTAAAATAAAGAAAAATGGCATTCTTTACATTTGAAAACAAGAAAGTTTATTATAAAGAGATTGGGACAGGAGAGCCGATATTACTTTTAGCCGGAAATACAGCTTCTTCAAAGATGTTTAAATCTATAATTGGAAAATACTCTAAAGATTTCAAAGTGATTCTGATTGATTTTCCAGGTCATGGAAAATCTGAAAGACTTGAAAAATTTGAAATTGATTTTTGGCATTATAACTCAAGAGTATGTTATCAGTTGATTGAATTTTTAAAACTTGATAAAATATCAATTATTGGAACAAGTGGAGGTGCATTAGTTGCAATTAATTTAGGGTTAGAAAATCCGGAAAGGATTAATTATTTAATTGCAGATAGTTTTGAAGGTGAATATCCCTTAGATTCTTATATAGACTCATTAGAAAGTGATAGAGAAAAAGCTAAAAAGAACATATTTGCAAAATTATTTTGGTTTTATAATCATGGTTTTGATTGGAAAAAAGTAGTTGATTTGGATACAGAGATGCTGGTTAATTTCTCCAGGCAAGGTAAGTCATTCTTTCATAAGTCAATTTCTGAATTAACAGTTCCTACTTTATTGTCAGGTAGTAAAGTTGATGAGTATTGCGATTCATTGGATAAAATATATGAAGCATTGAAATTTAAAAATAATAAACTAGAAATTCATATGTTTGAGAAAGGGAAACATCCAGCAATGCTAACCAATAAGAATGACTTTTATGAAATAGTGAAAAACAAAATAAAAAACGCAATATAATTGAAAAGAATTATAAAAAATCTAATAAATAACAAAACCACATGAAAACACGTGAACTTTATTCTATTGTTTTAAAGATTATTGGCTTGATATCGTTGTGGCATTTAGTAACCATTTTATTTCCTATATTATTCTCTGGCGTTTTTTTATCTAAAATGTTATTTTCAGCCGTTAATTTAGTACCTGTTAGCTATCTGTCAGCATCATTATTTGTCATGATTCTTCAGTTGGCATTGGTGTTAGTTATCTCGATTTATTGTTTGTTTCGTACTGAAACTCTGCTCAAGGTCTTAAAGTTGAATGATGATTCAACGTTGGAGATATTGTCAGAGAGAAAAGTACTATATCATTTACTTGTATTGTCATTTGGCGTGTTCTTGTTTGCCGATGGTTTAAACAGTTTTTATACGATAAATACAAAAACAGACACAATAAGTGATATGTCAAAAGCGATGTATACAGTAAATAACACTCTAAGTATTGTACAAATGACAGAATCAAAGAATTACAGTCTTAATTATTTTGCATTTATTGAGTTATTGATAGGACTAATTCTGTTGATTAAATCTAGAGCTGTTACAAAATGGATTCTTTGTAGGGTTGATTCGTCCAGTTATTGAGCAGATTAGAGATCTGTACTTCATGAATTTTGCTGAAAGAGTGACGTCAATTCACTTAAAGATTGAGAGTGATACAAACAATATTGTCGATATAAATACCGTAAATGAAAGATTGGATTGTGTGTATAATGATTCGATTCTAGAAATTTATGTTCAAGATGAAACGTCAGTTACATCATGTTTTAGTGGGGGCAAATAAAAGTACATAAATGCTTTTCTTTAATAAAATCAACTGCGCCGTAGCTATAAGTTATGCCGCATACAATCATACCAATATAAATAGATATGCTTACAGAAAATATTGATAACCAAATCGAGTTTAATCAAGGCAAGAATATTTTTCTTGATCGATTGGATTTTTTTCAATTTGCAGAAGAAACGGTTAAGGCTATTTCAAATATTGATCAGTTAAATCCAGATTCAAAAGAAACCTTAATTGATTACACTACTGATAAAGCAATAGAAGAATTTTGTAGGATAAACCAATATTACTCGTTTGACTCAAAGGCAAAAAATGAGTTAAGAAAAATCTACTCTGATTTATTTGGGACTTTTCAGACAAAGACAGATTCGATTGAAAATATTTCTAAGAATCATTATGAAAAACTAAAAGAGTGGATTAGAGAAAGTAATCCTTTTGCTGAAAAAATTTATAAGAATAACAACAAGAATGTTAATCCAATTGCTTGCTCAGAATATAGTCCTGATTTACAAATCAATATATTAAAGATTGATATTGAACATTTAAGGCAACCTGTTTTAGATATAGGTTGCGGAAGTCAGGGACATTTAGTTAATTATCTCAAAAATCTAGGGGTTGAAGTTTTTGGTATTGACAGATTTAGGTTTAAAACCTTAAATATGAAAACAGTAGATTGGTTGGAATTTGATTATGGAAAGGAAAAGTGGGGGACAATAGTAAGTAACTTAGGTTTTTCCAATCATTTCATTCACCATAATTTGAGAGAAGATGGAAACTATATTGAATATGGAAAAACATATATGAATATTTTGAAATCATTGAAAGTTGGTGGATGTTTCCATTATGCACCAGATTTGCCATTTATTGAAAAATATCTTGACAATAATCAGTTTGACTTAAAGAAATTCGAGATAAATGAATATGGTTTTAAAACGACGATAATAAAAAGAATGAAATAAAGTACGACGGCACAACATAGTGTATAAAATATTGGGGTTAATGTATTTCAGTTGCCAACATCTACAGTGAATCTTAATTATTCAAAAGAAATCTGTCCATTTTAACAAGACATATCGATATGGGATATACTTTTGATTATGTTCATGAATGGGATTTGTTAGGTAAATAGTTGACTGACCATTGGACTCGTATATCTAATCCATATGGATTTTATGTCCACGAAGCCAAGTCTGGTGGATATCTTAATTTGGGGACATACTTTTTTTTAGACGAACATCTCATTTGTACCCAAGTCAAGATTGGATGTTTATCCTAATCTTCGAATGAATGCTGTAAGAAGTTTAATAACTCAGGATTTATAGAGAATTTGCAAAGCAAGATTCTGGTTCATTGGTTCGTGAAGATGCTTTCAAGCAGCTTATTGATAATGTGTACATTATGAGAGAGCTATCCTTGCGCGCATTTTATAAAATTAGTTGAAGGCTATTTTTTTGAAAAACGACAATTCTATTTTACGAGAGAAAGGTTGGGTATCGTGGGAAAAACTTCCAGACGAACGTAAAGCAAAAGGAGTCGGATTTACTTATGTTAATAAAAAATGATATACGATGAGAATCAAAAAGATTATCGAAAATAAGAAACAATTTCTGGATTTATTGTTGTTGGCAGACGAGCAGGAAAATATGATTGACAACTATTTGCCGAGTGGAGAGCTGTTTGCATTATATGACGATGATTTGAAAAGTCTCTGCGTTGTAACACCGATAAATAACGAAAGTTGTGAGTTGAAGAATATTGCAACCTACGAGAAATATCAAGGCAAGGGCTACGGTAGAGCATTGATAAGTTTTATTTCTGATTACTACAAAAACACCTACAAAACAATGCTTGTGGGAACAGGCGAAACGCCTTCAATCTTGTCATTTTACGAAAATTGCGGATTTGAAAAGTCGCATCGGGTAAAGAATTTTTTTACAGACAATTACGATCATCCAATGTTTGATGGCGACATCCAACTTATTGATATGATTTATCTAAAAAAGGATTTATAGGAAAGTGGGATGGCAATAAAAACGAAGACTAACATTACATAAACCCCAGCCGCAGCTACGCAGCTACGCTGCTCGCTGACGGCCGGGGTCTGGCTACTCGTTGTAACAATGAACTGTGACACTAGAAACGCATAAAGAAATCCCACGTTTCTTTGGCAATCCAGTTGACATCAGAACCGGCATCTTTGACGTTTTCCGTATGGCCACCAACGAATGAACCGAACATGACCGGATATTCTGCAGGAAGACCTTTGAATTCAGTGGTAACATGAGTCGTCTTTGTCGTGGCTAAGGGTATTTCCGGCATTTGTTTCAAGCCATTGTCTTCGATGTGTGTCAATACACAGTACTTGCCTCCTTGCTTGCGTTCATCGGAGTTGACATACTTGCAAAGTCCATCTTCGGTACCTGTTGTGCTGAAGAAAGCCAATGGTTTGTGTTTGTTTTCAGGCAGGTAAATGTTCCAGTTGGCAGGAGCATAACACGCTACAGCACGCAGGTCGTCCTGGAATTCCAATGACAAGGAGTAGGTAAACATGGCACCAAAGCTGAAACCGCAACTGTAAATGCGGGAAACATCTATGCTCAACTTATCTTTGAACAGTTTAAGCATATCGGCAAAGAAGATGTGGTCTTTGTCATCACGCGTACGCCAGGGAGAACCGTCGGTGTACCCCTGAGGTGCCACGAAAATGACAGGTTCATTGCTTTTTTCGGCATAGGTTTTTAACCCATAATAGTTGTTGTCAACCATTGTTTTCATGCTGCCCCCCATCATGTGCATGGTAAAAATCAAGCGGTATGATTTTTTCTTGTCGTAGTTTGCGGGGATGTCAATGGTGTATTGGCGTTCAAGTCCGGCACTGGTCATGGTATAAATACCGCTTTTGAAATCACCCAGTTCTTTGCCGTAACCGGCACTGCGAACCGGCGCATTTTTAAGATTGCGGGCAGCATTGACTGAGTTGACCGTTTGGTGGCTGGCACATCCCGTGAGCGCTAAAATTGAAACTAAAAGGAGAAAGAGTACTACTGTTTTTTTCATCGTTCATGATTTAAAAATGATTCTTTGTTTTTTCTTGTTATCTTGTATGTGTTAAACAACTGATGTTCGTTTTTACGGTTTGTCCACTATCCTTGTTTGGAATGGAAACGAGTAAAGCTGCATATGAATACCAAGCGACTTTCCTTTATTTACAGGGCGAAGATACACATATTTCTGTTTGAGTATATGTCAATAACATTTTATATAGATGTTGCCAAGAGCCCTGTCTTTTTACGTCAATATTAATTGTTATGATTTTAAACCAATGCTTCGTTTTTGGTTTACCGAAATCCGGATACCCGTTAGCAACAATATAACAACCACACACATAGACAATGAATAGAATTGACAGGCTTACAAGCATACTTATACAACTTCAATCCAAACGACTGATAACTGCTGGTGAAATAGCTGAACGGTTTGAAGTTACAAACAGGACAATTTACAGAGATATACAAACATTACGGCTTGCAGGTGTTCCAATTGGCGAAGAAGAAGGAAAAGGTTATTTTCTAGTGGAAGGTTATCGGTTGCCACCTGTAATGTTCACAATGGAAGAAGCGAGAGCTTTGGTAACAACTAGTAAAATTTTAAACTACCATACCGAAGATTCTCTTAGACATAATTATGAATCTGCACTTTTGAAAATAAAAGCAGTTTTACCACTCAAAGACAAAGACAAACTGGAATTTTTAAATGCAAGAATTGGATTTCATGAACCATGGGCACCGACAAGTTTATATTTAGACAGTATCCAGCATGCAATTACCGAAAGCGTAAAACTGAAAATGGCCTATCAGACAAGAGGAGAAGATCAACTAAAAGATCGAACCATCCATCCTTATGCTGTTTATTTCAGTGGTGCTGTTTGGACAACCATTGCCTTTTGTGAATTACGACAAGAAATAAGAGAGTTTCGCCTTGACAGAATAAAAGAACTAATCGTGCTTCAAGCTCATTTCAAACCCGACAAGACTTTCTGTATTGAACATTATTTAGAAGAACGTTCAAAAAGATTATTTTCAAACCCCTGACAAAGGGCTGTCCTATGTGCCTTTTATTTTTGCTTCAAATTCAAACAAAAATGAAAACAAGAGTAATTTTATTAATGGTTATTGCTTCACTTTTATCAAATGTAAGCATGGCACAGGCACAAGAAAGAATGATGGCTAAACAAGTTACTATCAGAGACAAACAGGTTGAAATCAATTATTTTCAACAAGGGCAAGGTGACACTACACTTCTCTTTTTGCACGGCTGGAGTATTAACGGAACGTATTGGGAGAATCAAGTAGACTATTTTTCTAAAAAATACACTGTTTTCGCAATTGACCTGCCGGGCTTTGGCAAATCAAAAGCTGCAAGAACCAACTGGACCATTGAAGAATATGCCAATGATGTAACTGCATTTATAGACGCAATGAACCTTACTCATGTTATTATCATTGGACATTCTATGGCAGGCGAAATTATGTTACAAACTGCCTTAACCAACAATCCCAAAATAGTTGGCATTGTAGGTGTCGACAATTTCAAGTCCATTGACGTTGTATTACCGCCGGAACAAATGAAACAAATGAACGACTTCTTTCCTCTGCTTGAAAAGGACTTTAAAAACTCAGCACCTGTTTATGCTGATCTGATGCTTTTTCACCAGACAACGTTAAAGGAAGTCAAAGACAGAGTAAAGACTGATTTTGCGAACAGCGATCCCATCATTGGTTATGGCACAATTATTACCCAAATGCAATACTCATATAACGATGCACAAAGGCTGGAGCAGCTCAATTACAAATTATATTTGATAAACAGTGACGGTATTCCAACAAACGAAACCGGTCTTAAAAACCATTGTAAAAATGGCTTTCAAGTGGAAACCATCTCTGCGACCGGACATTTTCCAATGATAGAAAAACCGTCAGAATTTAATTTAAAATTAGAAAAGGTGCTGACGAGTATTTATATATTTTTATGATTTATAAAATAAGAAAGAAGCATAATTAGTAGATATTTGCAATACATAAAAAAAAATTGTTGATGACTACCGAAAAAAAGATTTCACGATTTCAGCAACCAAGAAAACAGTGGATTAAATGCCTCGCGTGGAGTTTATTGTACATTCTATTTATTGTTTGGGTCGATAACTTTTGGTGGTTATTTTTATTACCCTTCATTTTTGATGCATTTATTTCCCACTATATACCATGGACATGGTGGAGAAAAACAAGAAACAAGACACTATTAAGTATTATGGGTTGGATCGATGCGGTATTTTTTGCATTGATTGCAGTGTATTTCATCAATATCTACCTTTTCCAGAATTATCAGATTCCAAGTTCCTCACTCGAGAAGAGTTTATTGGTGGGTGATTTCTTGTTGGTTAGTAAAGCAAGTTTCGGGCCCCGTGTTCCAATTACTCCTCTTTCTTTCCCTTTGGCGCAACATACATTGCCGATTCTCAATTGCAAATCATTTATCGAGCATCCTCAATGGAATTACCGACGTTTAAAGGGTTTTGATAAGTTGGAACGTGATGATATTGTGGTTTTCAATTTTCCAACAGGCGATACGGTCACATTGAAGGTTTCAAATCCCGATTATTACACGTTATGTTACCTGTATGGAAAAGAAACCGTTCATGGAAGAAAGGATATTTTCGGCGATTTGGTTTATCGACCTGTTGACCGCCGTGAGAATTATGTGAAACGATGTGTCGCCATTGCCGGTGATTGGCTTCAGATAAAAGAGAATCAGGTTTTCGTAAATGGGCAAAAGCAAAAGAAAATTCCAGGAATGCAGTTGAACTACTTTGTCCAGACTGATGGTACCTATTTGTCAAGATCACAAAAGTTAGCGTTGGGAATAAGTCATGAAGATGATTCACTGATGATAAAGAGTGGTCAAAGCCAACAACTGAATCAAATGAATGCACAACTCATCCAAGCAATCGGGTTAGACCCGCAATTGCCTGTATACCATTTTCCTTTAAATGAAGAATCATATAGAAAAATACTCAAAGTAAGAGGCGTTACAAAAATTAAAATGGAACAATCGATGAGTATGGATATGTTTCCCCTAGGTGGACAAAAAAATTGGACACGCGATAATTATGGGCCAATATGGATACCCCAAAAGGGTGTGACACTAACGCTCAATTCCTACAATTTCCCACTATACGAACGAATCATCCGGGTCTATGAGAACAACCAACTGGATGTGATAAATGGTGTTTTTTATATAAACGGTAAGCCTACAAATACGTATACATTCAAAATGAATTATTACTGGATGATGGGTGATAACCGTCATAATTCATTAGACTCTCGTTATTGGGGATTCGTGCCAGAGGATCATATTGTTGGTCGACCGGTTTTTGTGTGGCTTTCCTTAGACAAAGACAAAAGCTGGTTAACAGGTAAGATAAGGTGGAATCGTTTTTTTAAGAATGCTGAGAATTAAGAAGGGAAACAAACTGCTTATATTTGTTACACGATGAGTATGGGACAAGAACAGGATGCGGCGACTTTGAGAAAGCTATATGAATCAGACATAGACGCAATTATAGCAAAACGTCACGACAATGGAGATGATTTATGGAGTACCCCTGATAAGCGGATTTATAAAGGTACCCCATTTTCAACTCTTGAATGTGTTATCATGCTTGCAGAGTTGGAATCCTATTCGAGTGCAATATTAAAGGAGGCAGGTGAATTATTGCTTAGTTTATGGCGGGATGACGGCCGATTTAGAATAGCACCCCAAGGTGCTATCTATCCATGTCATACGGCTAATGTTGCAAGAGCGTTGTGCCGTTTGGGATATGCAAATGATGAAAGGATTAAAAAGACGTTTGACCATCTGTTGAAAACTCAGCATGAAGATGGGGGGTGGCGGTGTAATACGTACAAATTCGGAAGAGGAGACGAAACTGCATTCTCGAATCCGGGAACGACCTTGGCGGTTCTGGATGCATTCAGATTTTCTCCTTTTCTTACTAACGATGAGCGACTTGATAAAGCGGTGGAATCCTTACTAAGCCATTGGGAAACACGCAAACCTCTTGGTCCTTGTCATTATGGAATTGGTACATTATTCATGAAAGTTGAATTCCCGTTCTTTCGCTATAATCTGTTTTTTTATGTTTACGTTTTATCATTTTACGAACGAGCTAAAAAAGATCCCAGATTCTTAGAGGCACTGAATGTGCTTACGTCTAAAACGATAGATGGAAAAATCATTATTGAAAATCCCAATAGAAGATTGGAAAACTTTTCATTCTGTAAAAAGGGGGAGCCAAGCGACCTTGCAACCAATCGCTATCTTGAAATAGTAAAACACCTTAAATAGATGGATGTTACTATTGAATTCTTGTGATGCATTTTTCCATGCAAACGGAATTGTTGGTTGAAAAACCTGGCTATGAACCACGTTCAATTTTTTGACTCTTATGTTCGTATTGTTCTTCTGGATACTATTTATCTTTAAACAAGATTGGAATACATAATGAATTGGTTGATTTTAGTAATGGCAGGATTCTTTGAAGTGGCTTTTGCTTTCTGTTTAGGAAAAGCAAAAGAGGCAGCAGGGATTGAAATGTATTTATGGTATACAGGCTTTCTAATTGCAATTGCATGTAGTATGGGACTTTTAATTAAGGCAACGCAGACCTTGCCAATTGGGACGGCATATGCTGTTTGGACAGGAATTGGAGCAGTCGGGACGGTTCTGGTCGGTATTTTTGTGTTCAAAGAGCCTGCAACCTTTCTTCGATTACTTTTTCTGACAACGTTAATTTGTTCTATTGTAGGACTAAAAGTAGTTTCACAATAAAGAGTATGGGTCAATTATTATTCAGTTTACACGAAAAGTATATAACCAGTTATAACCATGGAAAAGAATAAATCAATCAATAAGAAACGTATTGGAACGATTGTTGCCATAATTGTATTAGGCCTTTCCTATTTTGCGGTTCAACAACTCTTTTTTAAAGAGCCATCGTTTGACAAGGAAATTGAGCATGCCTCAATTGAATTAAATAAAGAGTGTCCCATGATGGTTGACCCAAATACACGTTTGGATAATGCTGAGGCTTTACCGGGGAGAAAGATCAAATACAATTACACGTTGGTGGAATTGGAGAAGTCTGAGATCAATCTGGATACGGTAACGAAATACGTTGAACCGGGAATTGTAAACAACATAAAAACCAATCAGGAAATGGCATTATATCGTGACAACAACACAACTTTCATTTATAATTATAAGGACAAGAATGGCCTGTTTGTCTATGAGTTTACGGTAACACCTGAAATGTATAAAGAATAGGGTCTCTAACGTTTTTTTCTGATTTTTCAAAACAAATGAATAAAAGAGATGTTATACTGGAATAATCTGATACGTTAATCTGCAAAAAAATGAAAACAGTTAAACTATTGACAGTCATTGGAGTTGTTGCACTGATGACATCGTGCTCCTCCACGGAAAAATTTCCTGTTTCCCAGGTAACTCCTGCTGCAGATATTTCAGCAAGAATCCAGAAACAGGGTAAACCAAACTATTTGGTTACACTAGTAGCAAACAACTTGGCGGCATCCGAAAGATTAACTCCACCTAAGAAATTATACGTGATTTGGGCCGTGTCTGATTCAGGTATTACAAGAAATGTAGGACACTTTACTCAGAAAAATGCAGTTAAATCAACCTATAAAGCTTCTTTCCCCTATCAGCCTGTTGAAGTATTTATAACAGCAGAAGATGAAGAAGGTGCTTGCTCACCTGCAGGAATTGAAATCTCTAGGGTTTCATTCTGATTGCCATATGAAGGAAGTGAATATAGAATAATGAAAATGGATATTGAGGAAATTAGGGCCTACTGTTTGTCAAAGATGGGTGTTTCAGAATGCCTGCCATTTGATGATACCAGTTTGGTTTTTAAAGTTGCAGACAAAATGTTTGCTTTACTTGATCTTTCAGAAGAGAATAGGGGCATCAGTCTAAAATGTGATCCTGATTTGGCGATAGAATTGCGCGAACAGTATGCAGAGGTAACTCCTGCTTATCATTTTAACAAAAAGCACTGGAATGGAGTTGATTTATCGGGTACTATTGCTCCAGAACAGTTAAAGCAATGGATTGACCATGCCTACTTGATTACGTTCTTAAATCTGACTAAGAAAAAACAGGAAGAATTGAGATCAACATAATTGTGAAACACAGTTATCAAACTTCTTGTAAAAAACTATTCAACTGATTATAAAAAGGATGACGGGAATAAGTCAGCGAGTTAAAACATGGTGCAGCTACTCAGGACTAGACTAAATGAATTAGCTGCTTTACGTAGCGCCTATTTCAAATCACTTCCTTGTTTTCAGGAGTTGTATATGGAAATGCTGGTCAATGATTCACATTGTTACCGGATTGTCATGAATCAACGTGATGTGGGTTATTTTATACTAACATCGTCGAACATCCTGGTTGAGTTTTATCTGGTGGATGCATATGTGCCGAACAGTGAAGGGATCTTTCAGACCATTATTCGCGATCATTCCATCCATACAATTTATTGCAAGTCCTTTGACGCCTTGTTGTTGGATTGCTGCTTGCAACAGGCTGTCAGTCATCAGGCTATTGGCTGCTTATTTCGGGATTATTACTCAACAAACGATTATTCCTTGAATGGATTGAACAGTCGGTTTGCAACACTGGCTGATTACTCGTTCCTGCTTCAACAGAAAGATGGCTTGTATGAGACTCCTGAGGAATTGCATCAATTTGTCAGTGGCAGAAATGTTCTTATGTACATGAATAATGAGGACTTATATGGCTGTGGATATTTGATTCAAGTCCATCCGGAGTGGGATTATTACGACATTGGCATGTGGGTCAATCCCAGGTTTCGAAAGCAAGGCATAGCCACCGGCATCATTTCCGACTTAAAGCAACGGTGTTTGCAAAACAATTGGATTCCTATTTGTGGTTGTGCGTATGAAAATACGGCATCCCGTAAGACATTGGAGAAAAATGGCTTTGTGAGTAGGTACAAGTTGGTTGAATTTAATTTATCTTACGAGTATGCGCTAACAACATAAGCGAATGAAACCGAATACGTACATTATTTTTGATTTCGATGGAACGATTGCTGACACGATTGATCTTGTACTCACCATCTACAACAGAATCGCATCGAAATACGCGTGTAAACCCGTACGTGACGAGGATAAGAAAGGAATAAGCCTACTGCAAACGAAAGAAGTGCTCGAAACATACGGAATCACAAAGTTGAAACTTTTGTTGTTGTTGCTCCGAATTCGAAAAGAAATGGGTAAGCGGATGTCTTCCATTACACCGGTTGAAGGTATAAAAGAATCGTTTCAGGCATTGAAAAACAACGGATTCAGTCTGGGGATACTAACCTCAAACTCAACATCAAATGTCAGTATATTCGTGGAAAACAATGGAATAGCTGAAATGGTTGATTTCATTTACAGTGGAAGAAGCCTTTTTGGTAAAGATAAAGTGATGGCCCACATGTTTGAAAAAGAAAAAATCTCAAAAAACGACGTTATTTATGTGGGTGATGAGAAACGAGATATTGAAGCGTGTAAAAAAGTGGGCGTTCCGATTATAGCCGTCAGCTGGGGAATCAGCGATTACAACACATTGGAAACGCTGCAACCCGATTGCATTGCTCGAACTCCGGCGGATTTGTTATCTTGCGTCCATCAACTGACCGATGCCAATACAACCCGATTGCCCATCGTAACATGAAAAAAAACATTTGAATGAAAAAAGCAAGTTGGATATGCCTGTTCCAGTTCGTTGTTTCGGTAAGTTTTGGCCAAACAAATGCTGTCACCATCATTGAATCGGATGGTATAGTAACGGAAATAGGTAAAGAGGAAAAGACTGAAAGCAGGATAATAGAAAGGCCTGCTAACCGAAATGCCTATATTTCAAAGGATATATTTGGAAACACAGTCATAAAAGATAGAAAAGGCCGTACAATTAAATCCATTGAAAAAGATATTTTTGGCAATACCATTATCAAGGATGGCAATGGCCATACCATCAAATCGATTGAAAAAGATATTTTTGGTAATACGGTCGTGAAAGACGGACACGGCCACACCATTAAATCCATTGAGAAAGATATATTCGGCAATATTGAGATTAAGGATGGAAATAGGCATACCGTCAAATCAATAGAAAAAGATATCTTTGGAAATACCGTAATCAAAGATGGTGACGGCCATACATTGATATCTATCGGAGAAGATATTTTTGGCGTCTACATTGTAAAGGATATTGAAGGGAATATCATTCTTAGTCTTTTAAAGGATCATGTTTCAAATAAACTGATTATCAAAGATGGGCCTAACAACAAGATGGATGACTACCTTGATGAGGTGTTGAATTTCAGAAAGGACGATTACTCATTTGATTTGTTAATCATGGAGCAACTATTGAACAGTGTACAAAATCAATGAAAGACCATTTGTTTGTGTGGCTGGTAGCCGGAAGTTTACGTATGACTTGTATAACAATTAAGGCTCAAGGTTTTTGAGCAAATACAATTGGGCGCAGGCCCTTGCATCGCTCAACGCTTCGTGGTGGTTGAGTGAGATGCCCATACGCTCGCAGCAGACAGCCAGGTTGGCCGGTCGGAAGCCTTTGGCGCGGTAAATGCGGCAGGTACATTCCCACCGGTGCGGCAGGTCAAGGTCGTCATAATCCAACCCATTATCCATCATGCTTCGGAGGAGTACACTGCGATCAAAGCTTTCGTTGTGGGCAACCACCACCCTGCTTCTCAGCCGCGCCCGGATTTCAGGGTAGATGTCAGCAAACGTCGGGGCGTGTTCGGTATCTTCGGGATGGATGCCATGTACCTGGATGGTAAACCAACTGTAGCGGTTGGCCGGTGGCCGAATCAGGGTGCTGAACTCATCAACTACCACCCCGTTTTCCACGCATACGATGCCCACGGCACAAATATGGTGGTCGATGGCAGTTTCGAAGTCGATAGCGGTGAAAGTCATGTGAAATTGCACGTATTTTTGACAAAGATAGAAAAAATGAAGGGTATGATAATGTGCGATTTTAATTGTACTTTTAGACAATGAAACGAGTAGCTATACATATTGTTAGGGGCAGGCATGCGATAGATGGTGCCGGTGTACGGTTACGGAGGGTGTTGGGTCTGAATACCGTCCGGGAGTTTGACCCGTTTCTGATGCTGGACGGCTTTGATTCAACCGACCCGAATGATTACATCAAGGGCTTTCCCTGGCATCCGCACAGGGGTATTGAAACCATCACGTATTTGCTGAAAGGCACCGTTGAACACGGTGACAGCCTGGGAAATAATGGCATTATTGGTGAATTGGAATGTCAATGGATGACAGCCGGTTCCGGTATCATTCACCAGGAAATGCCCAAAGCTTCCGAGCGTATGCTGGGATGCCAACTGTGGGTTAATTTACCGGCCAAGTACAAGATGACCCATCCAGCTTACGGCGATATTACCAGTGAAAAGATAACGTTGGTGGAGGAAGAAAACGCAACCATCCGTATACTGGCCGGCACCTACAAAGGTAAAACGGGTGTTTTTACGGGGAAATTTGTGGCCGTTACCTATCTGGATATCAATTTGGCACCCAATACGACCTGGAGCTATGCTGAAACGCCAAATTTAGAGACACTGTTCATTTATCTGTTGGATGGAACGCTGGCTGTCAACGAGGATTTATCGGATTTCGAAGCCAAATCGTGTGCTGTTTTGTTTGCTGCCCACGATAAAACAGCGGCCGAAAACGATGCCGTTGTTGTACGTTCAGGAAACGAGGGCGCACGATTTGTCTTATTGGCCGCATTACCGTTGAACGAACCGGTAGCCTGGGGTGGCCCCATCGTCATGAACACGGAGGAAGAACTGGAGCTGGCGTTTGAGGAATTGGAAATGGGCACATTCATAAAATAAACGAACGAAAATTCATGAATATGTTGCTTAAACAAGTAGTATGGGTGGTCCTGATGGCTGTTTCGGTTACCGTGTGCTACGCGCAAGTAAACGCACCGGCACCCTGCGGACCCATTCCTACGGAAAACCAATTGCGGTGGCAGGAAATGGAGTATTATGCGTTCATCCACTTTTCAACCAACACGTTTACTGATCAGGAGTGGGGCTACGGGGAGGCTGATGATGCGAAGCTGTTTAATCCGACTCAGTTGGATTGCGACCAGTGGGCCCGCGTGTGCAAAGAAGCAGGCATGAAAGGCGTCATCGTTACTGCCAAACACCATTCGGGTTTTTGTTTGTGGCCTACCGAAACCACCGATTATTCTGTGAAAAACTGCCCCTGGAAAAATGGGAAAGGCGATATTGTGGGTGATTTGGCCAAGGCCTGCAAAAAATACGGACTGAAACTGGGTATCTACATTTCTCCCTGGGACAGGAACAATGCCAGTTATGGTGTTGTGAACAACGATGGCAGTTCCCCTTATGTACAGAACGTGTTTCGCAAGCAAATTGAGGAATGCCTCACCCGTTACGGAGATATTTATGAAATTTGGTTTGACGGGGCCAACGGAGGCGACGGGTATTACGGAGGGGCGCGCACTTCCCGCAGGATCGATCGCAAAACGTATTACGACTGGCCCAACACGTATAGCATGATCCGGAAACTTCAACCCAACTGTGTTATTTGGAACGACAACGGTGACAGAGCCGATCTGCGTTGGGTGGGTACCGAAGCCGGTTACGTGGGCGAAACCAACTGGAGTATGCTGTACAAAACCGGAGATGTACCCGAGAACTGGCTACGATATGGCGTTGAAGACGGAGATGCCTGGGTGCCGGGCGAGGTGAACACTTCCATTCGTCCGGGTTGGTTTTACCACGAAAACGAAGACCGCCTTGGGAAGAAACTTCCCAAGTTGATGGAAACATACTATAAATCCATCGGTAGAAACGGAACATTCCTGCTCAATTTCCCCATTGATAAACGTGGTCTGATTCATGAAAACGATGAGAATGAGGTTGTTTTATTTGCAAAGGCAGTAAAAGAAGCGTTTGCCGTCAACCTGGCTCCAAAAGCGACCGTTACAGTTTCCAATACCCGGGGCAATAGCAAGCGATTTGGAGCAGCACAGGTAACGGACGGAAAAAAAGACACCTATTGGGCAACGGACGATTCGGTTAAGGCGGCGTCGTTGACCTTCGATTTCGGTAAACCTCAGTTGATGAACCGTTTTCTTGTGCAGGAAGCCATTCAACTGGGTCAACGGGTGAAAGCCTTTACCCTCGATGCGTTCATCAACGGGAAATGGGTCAAACTGAAAGACCAGCTGGTTTCAACCGGTGAAGGAACAACCACGATTGGCTACAAGCGGATTATTTGTTTTTCAACCGTTCAAGCGAGCAAACTGCGCTTTACCGTCACCGATTCGAAAGCCTGTTTGGCTATCTCCAACATTGAAGTGTACAATGCCCCTCAACTGTTGATGCCACCTTCCATCATGCGTCAAAAGTCAGGTGACATCCTGATTACAGCCGCCGACAAGGAATCAGCTATTTATTATTCACTGGATGGTTCAAATCCCGATCCGACATCGCGCAAATACACCGGACCGATTGTCACCGATGGGGGAAAGGTAGCTGTCAGAGCTGTTGCCTATGAGGCCTCAACCCGGAAAAGTAGTACCTTTGCCGAAGAATCGTTCGATGTGGCAAAAAATGACTGGGTGGTGCTTGGCTCAACCGACCGCAGAGCCGGCGATGCCATTGATGGCAATCCCGCCACGGACTGGACTCAGGAACGGAACCTAAAAATGCCCATTGACCTGGTAATTGATTTGGGTAAGTTTGAAAACCTGGCCGGATTCAGGTATCTGCCTTCCCAGTCTCGCCAAGTGGGCATCATCACACATTACCAGTTTTATACGTCCAGCGACAACGAAAACTGGAAACTATCCGACGAGGGCGAATTCTCGAACATTCGTAACAATCCGCTGTGGCAATCCAAACGGTTTGACACGGTTCGTACCCGATATATTAAACTGAGGTCACTGAATAATACGCAGGGCAACAATGCGGCCTGCTATGCAGAGATTGATATCATAACCAAATAAGGCTTCATCATAACAAACAATACTATGGAAAACAAAGAAGTATCAGAAAACGAAATGGTGTTCAATTTCGACATCAAAAGGTATTTATTGGAAACAGCAAAATGGGGTAAGTTTATGGCCATACTAGGCTTTATCGGTTTGGCTGTCATGCTCATCATGTCACTATTGATGTTGATTGGAGTGTCTTTTTTAGACTCATTATTCAAAACAGTGCCGATGTTTGTATTCGGTTTGATGTATTTGATCTTTACCGTTCTATACTTTTTTCCAACCACCTATTTATACCGTTTTTCCAAAAAAATCAAACAGGGTGTGCTTACCGATGATGAGGCGGTTATGACAAACGGTTTCAATCATCTTAAAAACTTGTTCCGGTTTATGGGAATTTTGATGATTGTCATGCTTTCCATGTATGCATTGATCGCACTCATTGCAGTGCCGTCTGTCTTATTTGCCCGGTTTGCTTGAAACATCGATTCAACAGGAAGCCCGTTCGAATGAATGGAGATAGAACAACAACTCCAAAAAACAAACAATGAAGAATCTGCTGCGTTTACTGTTTAGCTCAGGCAACTACACGATGCCTGTTTCTCTCTCATTGTTGCTTGTTCGGCTTGTTGTGGGCGCTTTTATGCTGACACACGGCTATGGCAAACTGGTCATCTTATTGGGAGAGGGTCCGGTACAATTTGCCGATCCCATAGGAATTGGAATGACTGCTTCGTTGGTATTGGCTGTATTTGCCGAGTTTTTCTGCTCGTTGTTCCTGATCATTGGTTTCGCAACGCGGCTTTCAACCATACCCTTGCTGGTCACCATGCTGGTGGCTGCTTTTGTAGTGCATACCAGCGATGGTTTCGGTAAACAGGAATTGCCCTTGTTGTATGCGAGTATTTATGGTATGGTTGCATTGGCGGGTGCCGGTAACGTTTCCGTTGATTACTGGATATCATCCAAATCAGGTTGGTAGCGATGCCATCCGCCGTCTTTATCGGGGGATGGGTGTGATTTCGGTGAAGTCATAAAAAACGCTAAAAATTAGTTGGGGAATACAACTTTTCAGGTGCTTGTCAGTCAAACCGTCTGATGTGTTTTCCATCTACTTTACGTCTACTATCAACATGAAACGAATTGTCCTATTATCACTGGGGTTGATGCTGCTTGGTGCAATCGAAGCAGTTTTTTGCCAGGATCTAAAAATCAACGATCTGGAGTATTTTGAGAAGCAAGGCGTCAATGTGCTGGTTTACAGCAACCTGTTTAGCGGAGGCTTCAACGATGAAAAAAACGCCGGTATCGAATTGATCCACCACGGCGTGCGAACCGCTCAGGGTGGTGCCGTTCGGCTTGCCAATACGCCTGAGCAATGGGATTTGGTGCCAACCATTTCCAACCGGAAAGTCAACCGCGTTGCCAATTCCATCGAGGCCACCATGCGGTTTGCCGATTATGATTTTGACTCACGCGTGGTGGTGACCGCCAAAGGCAAAGGGGTGGAGATTTCCATTTACCTGGATAAGCCTGTTCCTGCTTTTTTGGTTGGAAAAGCCGGTTTTAATCTGGAATTTCTGCCCTCCCAGTACTGGGGAAAGGCGTATCTGATGGATGGCAGTCCCAACCGCTTTCCTCGCTACGTAGTGGGTACCACGACAACTCAACCCAACAGCGAAAAGCTAAAGCAATTCAAGGGTTACAATACCTCCGACGACAGGGGAACAGGCCGGTTCATCGATCCGCTTCCGCTCAAAATAGGACGCAGTATCTTGATGGCTCCCGATGAGCCCGAACGGATGGTGAAAATAACGTCTCAGGATGCAGATCTGATGCTGTTCGACGGACGTATCCTGGCCCAAAACGGTTGGTTTGTAGTACGCAGTTTGTTGCCTGCCGGAAAAACCGGCAAGGTGTTGACTTGGACCGTTGAAGCCAATGCCATCAATGGTTGGATGCGCGAACCCAATGTGGGTTTCTCGCAGGTGGGTTACCAACCATCGCAACCTAAGGTAGCTGTGATTGAACTTGATAAGAAAGATAAACCGTTGGCCAAGGCTTCCCTCTTCAAAATCGGTGAAGACGGTACTGAAACGGAAGTGTTCAGCGGTAATGTGGTTTCCTGGGGGGACTACTACAAATACCACTACGTGAAATTTGACTTTACTTCGGTTAAAACGCCCGGCATCTATTTCATTCAGTACGGGAAGGTTAAAACAAACAACTTTCTGATTGACAAGAGTGTGTATGAGCAGATAACCGATGCCACCAGTGATGTATGGGTGCCCATCCACATGAACCACATGAAGGTACGGGAGGGGTACAGGATTTGGCACGGTGAACCGTTTATTGAAGGATACCGTCAGGCACCTCCGAGCACCGACCACTTTGACCTGCACAGTCAGGGACCCACCACGGATACCAAATTCAAAGCGCTGGAATTGATTCCAGGTTTAAACGTGGGTGGCTATTTCGACGCCGGTGACTTCGACATTGAAACCGAATCGAACATCAACGTGGTACAGAATTTTGTCCGTACCTGGGAATACTTCAAACCCCTGCGCGACCAGACCTTCGTCGACGAGAAGCAACGATACGTCGAGCTCCATCGCCCGGATGGCAAACCCGACATCTTGCAATTTATCGAACACGGTGTGTTGAATTTGTTGGCACAAGCCGAAATCATCGGCCACATGTCGCAGGCTCTTTCGAATTCGGTGCTGTTCAATTACCACCACCTGGGTGATGCGGCCTCACTGACAGACGGCCTTCCCTACAACCCTGAACTGGGACGGTATGAAGTGGCTGCCGACGGCAAATCGAGTGGCTTTAACGATGATATGTGGGCGTTTACCACCCGCAATCGCGGCCGCGACCAACAGGCTGCCACCATGTTTGCTGCCGCCAGCCGTGCCTTGAAAGGGTACAACGATGACCTGGCTGCCAGGGCCTTGGCCCAGTCGAAACGACTTACGCAGGAAGCTTCGGCACCGGCCGCCAACCAAACCGCTATGCGTGCGGGCAGGGGAGCTGGAGGGGGCGATGTGGCCACCAATTTGCAACTCTATATTTCAACTGGTGAGCAGCAGTACCTGGATAAATACCAGGAACAAATCTGGACCTCGTTAGACCGTGGCGTCAACAACAACCTGCTGACAGCGTTGAATGCCATACCGCATTTGCCGGCTTCCTATAAGGAAAAGCTCAAACCGTATGTGGTGAAATACAAAGAATACGTCGAAAGCCTGGAAAAAGAAAATCCCTACGGTGTACCCATCGGTACAGGCAACTGGGCGGGTAACGGTGGCATTGTCAGCTTTGGTACCACGGTTTGCTTTGCCAGCAAGTACTTCCCGGAAATTGTGGATAAGAGACACGCGTACAAGGTGACCGATTATTTGTATGGCTGTCACCCGTACCACAATTACTCCCTGGTGGCTACGCTGGGTGCCACCCGTCCCAAGGCTGTATTCTACGGCAACAACCGGGCCGACTTTTCCTTCATTCCTGGCAATATGGCACCCGGTCTGTTGTTCCGGAAACCCGACCACTTTGAGAACTACGATGACTGGCCTTTCCTGTGGGGGCAAAACGAAGGTACGATTGCCGGAAATACCAGCTATGTAATTTTCGGATCGGCGTTTAAAGATTTGGTAGATTAATTCATTATCTTAGTGTCGTGTTGAGTCTGTTTGGATTCAACACGACTTTTTTTATACCAACGAGTGATCCGGAATCATTTATATACAAACGTTGTCAGATTATGAACACTCATCAAACCTGCAAGGACATAGATGCGTATCATGCCCTTCAACCTGTTGAATTCCGGGAGATGTTGGAACAACTGCGTCAAGCCATAAGGCAGGCGGCACCCACAGCAACCGAGACAATCAGCTACGGAATGCCTGCCTTTAAGCAAAACAGCGTGTTGGTCTATTACGCATTGAATAAGAAGCACATCGGTTTTTACCCGACGCCCAATCCCATAGAGCATTTCAAAAAGGAACTGCAATCCTTCAAAACATCAAAAGGGGCCATTCAATTTCCAATAGACAAGCCATTGCCCTTACCCTTGATTCAAAAGATGGTAAGATTTAGGTTGGAGGAAGACGCTCAACGAGCAACCGTTTCTGTCTTGTCCGGTGTTGTTCACGACATACCAACAGATATGGAACAGGTGTTGAAAACCGATAGCGGTTTGCTGGAACGTTGGAACAACCTAACACCCATCCAACGCAACGAATGGATTTGCTGGGTGACCAGTGTCAAGAAACCGGAAAC
>CAYYHC010000003.1:0-28915 GCA_964471715.1 uncultured Lentimicrobiaceae bacterium
CATGCCTAAAACCCGCAAATGGCATAAGAAAGAACAATTTAATGATTTTGCCCTGGTCAATTTTTTCGGGCCAAAATCATTAAAATAATAATTGTTGCATCCTGTTCCTAAATCAAAAAAATAATTGATAAATCCCGGAAAGTTGCCGTCTTTTTGTAACAAAAGGGTTCTATCATTCATCTGTAACGAATAATTTAAGATATATAAAAATAAATTGATGCGGATGCCGTGACAATTTATTGGAAAACAGTGCGGACATATCCGCTAAAATTTTTTGCAAAGATATTCGCTATTCTAACAAAAAATTGTACTTTTGCCGCTGATTGTTCGCTGCATTCGTCTAGTGGTCCAGGACATCAGATTCTCAGTCTGAGGATCGCGGGTTCGAATCCCGCATGCAGTACTAAGTAATTGAGGGGTAGAACGTTATCTCTCAATTTTTTATATTTATTTAAACCATTGGATAATGAAAAGAACCTTTTTGCTGACGTTTGCTCTATTCTTGATTTCTACCCTTTGGGGACAAATTAATCCCATCGATTTGGATGGCGTTTTTCAAGGTAAATATCGAAAGGATGGAATTAGTAACCTGTCGTGGCGCCCTCAAACCATACAATATTCCTATGTGGAAAAGGAAAATCCGGCAGAAGGAATTACACTGGTAGATGCCCAAAACGGAAAACGAACCACACTTCTGACGCTTGCAGATTTTTGCAAAGGAATAAAAAGCACGGTTTCTAAAATTCCGTATTTTGCGTGGATCAATCAAAATTGCATTTATTTCCCAACCTTTAATTTCTATTATTTTATTGATAATAAGACATTTAAAGCGGGATTTGAAATACCTGATATTTATGAGACCATAGATGAAAATAATGATTTATCATTGTTGGTGGTTAGTAAAGAATCATCTCCGACTGGCGTTTATGTGCTTGCTAAACAAAACGACTATGCCGAAATTTTGCTCTGTCCCGACACCGGGAAAAACATTGTGTTCGGTAAGTCTGTCCATCGAAGCGAGTGGGGAATTGATGAAGGACAGTACATTTCACCTAATAGCAATTTTATCGCTTTTTATCGGATGGACGAATCAATGGTCGAGGATTATCCGTTAGTGAACACGACGACTCCCATTGCGACGGTTGAAATGATGAAATACCCGATGGCAGGTCGTACAAGTCATCAAGTTAAAGTGGGCATTTTTGATGTGCAACAATCGGCTTTACAAAAAAAATCGGTTTTTCATTACATCAAAACCGAATTAGCCGACGGCGAATTTTTAACTAACGTAACATTCTCACCTGACGAACGTTACTTGTATATTACGCATTTGAATCGTGCTCAAAATCATTCCAAACTAATTCGATATGATGTAAAAACAGGTGATAAAATTGACGTACTGATAGAAGAAACCGATTCACGTTATGAGGAGCCGCAAACACGTATGATTTTTATGAAAAATGGCAATTTCCTTTGGCAAAGTGACCGTACAGGATGGAATCATTTTTATTTGTATAATTCGGAAGGTATTTTAATTAAGCAAGTTACGAATGGAGATTGGGAAGTGATGGAATCTTACGGATTAGATGATAAAAATGAGAATCTTTATTTCTTGACCAACAAAGACATGCCGGTGGACAACTATTTGTATTCCGTAAATTTAAAAACGGGAAAAATTATCAACCATACTCCTGTTCGCGGAACACATACACCGATTTTGTGCGATAATAAAAGCTATTTTATTGATTATTTTTCGGATTTACATACGCCTCTCAATATCTATCTTTCTGATGTGAAAGGAAATACAAAGCTACTTTTAAAATCTAAAAATCCTTACGCCGAACATCAATTGGGAACGGATACGATATTTTCTCTTCAAAACAAAAATGGAGATGATTTGTATTGCGAAATGATTTTGCCTCCTGATTTTAATCCGAAACAAAAATATCCTTGCTTGATATATGTCTATGGAGGGCCTCACTCCCAATTAGTTACCAATACTTTTATGACCGGTGGCGTTTTTTTGAATTATATGGCTCAAAAAGGGTATGTAATTTTTGTAATGGATAATCGTGGGACAAACAACCGAGGAAGTGAATTTGAACAGTGCATTCATCGCAACTTGGGTGTATTGGAAAGCGAAGATCAAATGGTGGGGGTAGATTATTTGAAATCCTTGCCTTATATTGATATAAATCGTTTAGGATTAGATGGTTGGAGTTATGGTGGTTTTATGGTTTTAACACTGGTGACTGAGCATCCGGATGTATTTAAGGCGGCAAGTTGCGGTGGTCCGGTCGTGAATTGGGAATGGTATGAAGTGATGTATGGTGAAAGATATATGGATACGCCGCAAGAAAATCCGGAGGGTTACAAACATGCTAACATTATACCGAAAATAAAGAATTTGAAATGCCCTCTTTTGGTGATGCACGGCTCGCAAGACCATACCGTAGTTTGGCAACAAAGTTTGGAATTACTCCGCCAGGCGGTGGACGATGATGTTCAAATCGAATATTTTCCGTTTCCGACGCATGACCATAATGTTATGGGCATTAATCGTGTGAACATGTGGAAAAAAATCGAGCAATTTCACGAACAAAATTTAAAGAATTAATTATTAAAAATCAATACAATGAGCAAGTTAGCTGTAAATCGATACTTATGGTTGATTGATACGGTTTATCAAGCCGGAGAAGAGGGAATAACGTTTGAACAAATTTGCAATCAATGGAAAAACTGTCCGTTGGCGCAGGATGAGAACTACCCGTTACGCACTTTTCATAATCATCGGCAGGAAATACGCGAATCGTTCAATATTGACATCCAATGCCGCAAAAGTACGAATAGTTATTTCATTCCGGCCAATGATGATAACTCATTAATACAGAAGTTGGTATCGTTGATTTCTATGATTAATTTTTCGGAAAAACATCCTGCTATGGGTGAATATGTGATGATGGAATCCGCTTTCAAGGGCGAACACTTTATGGCAACGCTGCTACCGGCTATCGAAAAACATCAAATCCTTCATATTGAATATCAACCATTTTGGTCGGAGAAAAAATTGGTTTATCCCAATTTCGCACCGTTAGGACTCAAAGATTATAAACAACACCGCTATTTGTTAGGAAAGCGTGAGAATAATACATTGGAAATGATTGATTTAAAATGTGTTAGTTTGATATCGTCCACTTCAGCCACCTATAGTGTCGATGAAGCTCTTAATGTAAAGACCTTCTTATCTGAGAATTTTGGTGCAACAATCGAAGATATTGATACGGAAGAAATCATGATAAAAGTGTCTGCCGGTCATGCCACTTATTTGCGGGGAACGCCACTACATTCTTCTCAAAAGGAGATTGAAAGAAAGAAAAATTACTCTATTTTTTACTATTATTTGAAACCCAACCTTGATTTCAAAAGAGAAATTTTGTCATTAGGTTCATCTGTTGAGGTTCTGACGCCCGAAAATTTAAAAACGGCAATTGCGCAGGAAGCGAAAAAAATGATTAAGAAAAATTCTTAATTGCTTCTATAATTTTTCTATCATTCTGTAAACGAGGTACCTTGTATTGTCCACCGAGTTTGCCTATTGAGGAAAGCCATTTCAAAAAAGTGCCCTCAGGGAGAATTTTTACGACAGGACGTCGTAAAATCAAATCACCGGTACGCTTGGCTTCGTAGTCCGAATTTAGACTTTTTAACGTTGTATCCAAGATGGTCGTGAATCGTTCCATATCATCAGGCAGTTTGGTGAATTCGATGAGCCATTCGTGAGAAGCTTTGGAGTGCTCATATTCAAGATAAACGGGCGCGGCAGTGTAATCTTTAAAGAGGGCATTCGTTTGCGAACACGCTTCAATAATGGCTTTGTCGGCATTATCTACAATCAACTCTTCTCCGAAAGTATTGATATACTGCGTAGTACGTCCGGCAATTTGATAACTATAGGGGCGGGTAGAGGTAAACCTAATGGTATCGCCAATTTCATAGCGCCACAATCCGGATGGCGTTGTAATGACCATCGCATATAATTGATGTGGCTTAACATCAGCCAATTGAACCGGTTTCTCGCGTTGTTCATTGGCGGCATCAATGGGCACAAATTCATAAAAAACGCCGTTGTCGGTTAGTAATAGCAGGTCATTGCAATCGCATTGATATTGGAAGCCGAAAAATCCCTCGGAGGCGTTATACATATTCATGTAAAAGAAATCATCGGAAGGAATTAACTTTTTATACTCTGCTTCGTAGGGTTTGAAAGCCACACCACCGTGAAAATAGACTTCCAAGTTGGGCCATACTTCCAAAATGTTGTCTTTTTTTGTCAGTTTCAGTATTTCTTTCAATACCAACAAGAACCATGATGGAACGCCGGATAGAGATGTAATATTCTTATTATAAGTATTTTCTGCAATTAATTTTAATTTTTCATTCCAATTGTTGTTTAATAAGATTTCTCTGTCCGGGGCTTTTAAAAACTCACCTAAAATCGGCATATTGTTCATTAAAATGGCAGAAACGTCCCCGCACTTTACCCGCGCTTCCTTACCCATGTCTTGAAAACTTCCCCCTAACGTAATTCCTTTTCCCGAAAATATCTCCGTATTGGGGAACAGTTCGCAGAAAAAAGTCAAAGAATCGCGTGCAGCCAAGTAATTATTGAATTTCAACGATTCTTCACTCACCGGAATATACTTGCTCTTGCCGGCGGTGGTGCCCGACGATTTTGCCACCCAATTAATTTTGCTGTTCCACAAAATATAATCTTCTCCTTTTATAATTCGTTCTATATAAGGAAATAAAGAGTTATAATTTTGCAAAGGAACACGTTCCGAAAATTCTTGGTAGGTCATGTCTTTCGTAACGCCGTACTTTTTTCCGAAGAGCGTATCAGCACCGTTTTTGGTCAAATAGTTTAACCATTTTAGCTGTGTGGAAAGCTGTTCTTCCATCAACGTGACCAACCTTTCATCTCTGAAAGAAAAATATCCTCGAATAGGAGCGTTAAGAATTTCAATCATAACCAAACTTTTTTGTAAATTTACCGCCGCAAATTTTAAACCCGTGATAACTTATCCTCATTTTAAAATCAACATAGGTTTGTACATAACAAACAAGCGCGAAGATGGTTTTCACGAGTTGGAAACAATTTTTTATCCCGTTGATAATAAGACAGATAAAATTGTTATTTCTCCCAATCAAACGGTCACAACGCTTACTTTACGGGGTGCTGATTTTGCTTGCGATACCGAAAAAAATCTATGTGTTAAGGCGTTTCGCTTATTGCAAAAAAACTTTAAAATGGAAGAAATTGCGATTGAGTTGACGAAAAACATTCCCTCCGGTGCAGGCCTGGGCGGTGGCTCTGCTGATGCTGCCTTTGTGCTTCAAATGCTCAATCAACTATATCATTTGAATTTAACGAACGAAGAGCTGAAAGAATACGCCTCACTATTGGGCAGTGATGTGGCTTTTTTTATTGATAATGCTCCTGCTTATGCCACAGGAAAGGGCGAAATTCTGCAGCCTCTTGATTTAGATTTAAGTCATAAAACGATTAGTGTCTTTAAACCCGATTTTTCCATTTCCACCGCGGAGGCCTACGCACACGTCACCCCGCAAGCCCATCGCCCGGACCTTCGCAAACTCTCTCAATTGCCCATTCCCGAATGGAAAAAGTGGATTGTTAACAACTTTGAAAAGTCTCTGTTTCAACGGTATCCCATTTTACAAGAGATAAAAGACAAATTTTACGAATTGGGCGCCGATTATGCCTCTCTTTCCGGCAGCGGATCCGCACTCTTTGCCATCGCCGATTTTCCGATTAACCTAACCCCGTTTTTTAAAGGTCAAAACATATAAAATCATGACAAAAACAACGGCATTTTCTATTCAAAAAGTGGCAATTCTGGGAAGCGGAAATATTGCTTCGTGGTTAGCTTTCAAGCTATTTCAACAGAAAATACAAATCGTTCAAATCTATAGTCAAACGATTGAACATGCCCAAAAATTGGCACAGTCATATCATGCAAACCCCATTGACCAAATTTCTTCTCTTATTCCCGACCTTGACTTGTACATTTTTTCTTTAAAAGATGATTGCTATCAATCCGTCATTCAACAAATTAAATTTAAAATGCCGTTGGCGGTAATTACTGCCGGCTCCGTTTCTCAAAAAATATTGGCGGACAAAGCTGTTAATTACGGCGTGATTTATCCTTGTCAGAGCATTTCTAAATCACTAATTACAAATGATTTGGATGTCCCGTTGTGCATTGAGGGCAATTCTTCCGAGACGACAAAATTGTTGCAAGAATTTTCGCAATTATTATCGGATAAGATTTATCTGATTGATGAGAAACAGCGTAAAATATTGCATTTGGCAGCTGTTTTTGCCTCCAATTTTACCAATGCCATGTACGGCATCGCCAACGATATTTTACTTCAAAATGATATGAATCCGAAGATGATCCTTCCGTTGCTTCAAAATACTTTAGACAAAATTGAGCGCAATTCTCCGTGGCAAGTGCAAACCGGACCTGCCAAAAGGAATGACAAAAATGTTATGAATCAACAACTTGAACTACTTTCGGATGCTCAATTACAAGACATTTACAGATTGATTTCATACTATATTATTCAAAAAACAAACCAACAATAGAATGGAAAATTACAGAAAAAAATTATCTCAAATTACAACTTTCATTTTTGATTTTGATGGCGTACTGTCAGACGGTAAAATTTATGTTTTGCCCGATGGCGACCAAATACGTGCCACCGGTGTAAAGGATGGTTATGCGCTTCAATACGCTTTGCGTCAGGGTTATCGTATCGCCATTATTTCGGGCGGTATTTCCGAAAGTATGCGTCTTCGTTATCAACATTTTGAAGGGATGGAAATCCATCTTCGCGTTCACGATAAGGTAGAAGTTTTAAAAGAGTATATGGAGAAACATCAACTTTCGAAAGATGAGATACTTATAATGGGTGATGATATTCCGGATTATAAAATGATGCAGTTTGCCGCCATTAAGTGTTGTCCCGCAGATGCCAGCGAAGAAATTAAAAACATTGCCGATTATATCTCCTTCAAGAGTGCCGGAAACGGTTGTGCGCGCGATGTGATTGAACAAACGCTCAAAGCGCAAGGAAAATGGTTCGGGGAAGACGCTTGCGTATGGTAAATTTATAATATGAAAAGATTATTTATTGCAACCAAAATTGAGTTGCAAAAAGAGTACTTCGAATTGGTGGAGATGATGAAGCAGAAAACTTCATTCAATACCATTACATGGGTGAAGCCGGAAGTACAGCATTTGACCTTTCGTTTTTTAGGCAAAACGCCGCCCGCAAAAGAAAACGAAATTATTGAAATGATGCGAAGTGTTAGTTTACGAAATTCTCAATTTAATTTGGAAATCAATAGATTAGGAGTTTTCGGAAGTCGCTATGCGCCCAAAGTTCTTTGGTTGGGTTTTGCAGAACAACCGCCATTATATACATTGTTTGAGGATTTGGAAAAGGGATTGTCGGAGCTGCAATTTCCTGCCAATTACGGGAATTTTGTGCCGCATTTAACGCTGGCGAGAATAAAGCAGATAGAGAATAAAAAGAGATTTTGGCAACTGATAGAAAATGTTCCAACGTTACCCAAACAGGTGATCCCGATTAATGAAATTACCTTATATCAAAGCAGGTTAGAAAAAACGGGACCGATATACACGGCATTGGAAACCTGTCCGTTACAACAATAAAAAAAAGGCGTTCATTTGAACGCCTTTTTTTATAATGGATAATTTAAAATTATCTTACAATGCTAACTTTGCCGGTAGAAACTTCATTACCGTTAGCAACGCGAACGATATAAAGACCTTGAGTTAAGTTAGCAACGTTGATAGCTTGGTTAGCTTCAGCAACTTCAACTTCAGCAACAACTTTACCGTTGATGTCGAATACGGTTACTTGAGCACCTTCAGCATTCATAACGTTGATTACGTTGTTGGCAGGGTTAGGATAAACAGACAAATTATTGCTGTTGTTTTCATTGATACCAACTCCGTCAGTAATTTGAAGACAAATGTGGTTATTGGTAAGATCAGGATCAGTACCTGCATAATTAAGGTCCATACAAACATCAAATGGGAAAGTTAAGCCGGCAGTTGCCATTTCATCATATCCAATAAGAGTGATAGGAGAATCAGGATTGCCACCGATACGCCATCCATAATTTGCATAACAAGGATCAGTAGCGCTTATACCTAAAGATTCACCTTGCCAATAATAAATATTTTCACCAGGAGCAACGATGTATAAATCGATCGTTAAATCTTGTGTAGCAGAGTCAATGCCGTTATTGAAAATTCCGAAGTAAACTCTTAAAGAGTCATCACCTTCTTGATACAATTGAGAAGTAACTGCATCAGGATATTGTTCTGCATCGCCATATTCGTAGAATTCGCCGTAGAAATCGCTTGTTTCAGTGTAACCTTGTCCATCATTTACATAGAAAGCTAAATACCAAGGTTTTGGGAAAAATCCTTCTTCTTCGCTACCGAAATTGTACATATTCCAAGCTTGAACACCGGCATCAGTGTAAAGTAATGGCCATAATTCGTTAGTTAAAACGCCATCAGGAGTATCTCCCATTAAAACAACGCCTTGAGTACCGCCAACTACGCGCACGCATACCCAAAATTCGCTTGTTCCAACGTTGTAAGGATTCGTTAAGCTAACCGTTTGTGGACCTTCTTCAGTTGCAGTGTAGTTTTGTGAAGAAACCATGGTTCCCGGGGTCAAAACCGAATTGGCGGTGTCATATACGCCACCTTCCCAAATTTCGATGCTGTATGCTGAATTTTGAACAGCAGGATCGTTAACAGGGAACATGTGGTAAAATTTCACTTGGGTAACTTGGGCACCTGCAGCTACTTCACCGGCAGGAACGCGCAATGCATACATATCTTGGTCTTCCAAAATGAAGTAGGACGATGCTCCTGTATATCCGTGCCAAAAGTCACGATCTAAACCGGTTTGAATGGGTTCGTCCAACGGAATTGCATTTCCCGTTTGGGCAAAGGTAGCACCCGTAAAAACAAGAGCTACTAAAAGCATAAAAAATTTTTTCATAGATTTTGATTTTTATGGTTAATACTAAATTTTTCGCGGCAAAGATACTAAATATTTTATTCGAGCGTTCATTTTTTCAAAAAAATTATTCTTTATGAAGAAAATTCAAATGGTGGATCTGAAAAGTCAGTACTTGAAAATAAAAAATGAGGTGGATAAAGAAATCGCCGATGTAATTGATACCACCGCTTTTATTAATGGTCCTATCGTAAAAGAGTTTCAACAAAACTTATCTCAATATCTTGATATAAAGAATGTTATCACTTGCGGAAACGGCACGGATGCGCTCCAAATTGCGATGATGTCGTTGGGACTTCAGCCCGGAGATGAGGTGATAACTACGCCATTTACCTTTATCGCTACAGTAGAAGTGGTGGCATTGTTAGGTCTTAAACCGGTCTTTGTGGATGTTGATTTTGATACATTCAATATAGATGTTTCACAATTGGAAAAAGCAATTACGTCCCAAACGAAAGCCATTGTGCCCGTTCATCTGTTTGGACAGACAGCAAATATGGAAGAAATTATGCGAATTGCGAACCAATACCATTTGGCAGTTATTGAGGATGCTTGTCAGTCAATAGGTTCGGAGTTTACATTTGCTTCCGGCAAAACCCAAAAGTCCGGGACTATCGGCACGATAGGTTGTACCTCTTTTTTCCCGTCCAAGAATTTGGGATGTTATGGGGATGGCGGTGCCATTTTTACCGATGATGACGAATTGGCGCAAAAAATGCGCGGAATTGTTAATCATGGCATGTTCACCCGCTATTATCATGACATGGTAGGCGTTAATTCTCGATTGGATAGTATTCAGGCGGCAGTATTAAATGTAAAACTCAAATACTTAGATGAATACATCGCTGCTCGTCAAAAAGCGGCGGCTTTTTATAATCAAGCCTTTGCGGGAAATCCACACATTGAAATTCCGAAAATATCCGCTCAAGCAACGCATGTTTTTCATCAATATACCTTAAAGCTTCATGATATCAATCGTGCGCAACTTATTGAAAAAATGAAAGATGCGGATATTCCCGTCATGATTTATTATCCGGTGCCGCTGCATCTGCAAAAAGCGTTTGCCCATTTGGGTTGGAAAGTCGGCGATTTTCCCGTTGCCGAATCTTTGTGCCAATGTGTGGTCTCTTTACCCATGCACACCGAATTAGATGACGAACAACTGAATTATATTACAGAGAATTTTTTGAAAAATATAGAATAAACAATGGAAGAACTTTTACAATGCCCTATCTGTCACAGCAATCAGCTATCTCAATATCAACAAATTAAAGATTATTTTTTATCGAAAGAAGATTTTACTTTGGTACGTTGTTCGCATTGCGGATTTATTTTTGTGAATCCGCGTCCCGACAAATCGCAAATTGGTCCGTATTATAAAGCGGAGGCTTACATTTCCCATTCGGACACAAAAAAGGGATTAATCGCCAAGATGTATCAATATGTAAGAAATTTGAATATTCGGAACAAGTATAAATTGATTAACAAGTATAAGAAATATGGCAAGATTTTGGACATTGGTTGCGGAACCGGCGATGTTTTGGCATATTTTTCGGGAAAAGGATGGCAGGTGGAAGGCGTTGAACCGGATGCGGATGCACGAAAAGTGGCTATCAATAAGAATCACATTACGCCGCACGAAGAATCCGACTTAAGAAATTTGCCGGATGCAAGTTTCGATGTTATTACGATGTGGCATGTGATGGAACATGTGCACAATTTGGAGGAAAGAATGGAAACCATTCGTCGATTAATAAAGCCCGATGGTGTGTTTATTTTTTCCGTTCCAATGAATGATTCTTTTGATGCCGTGCACTATGGGAAATTTTGGGCAGCTTGGGATGTGCCACGCCACTTATACCATTTTACATCCGAAACAGCAAAGTTATTAGCAGAAAATCACCGCTTTAAAATGATGCAAACCGCTCCGATGAAATTTGATTCCTATTACATTTCTTTGTTGAGCGAGAAATACAAAACCGGAAAATCTTCATTCATTAAAGCCTTTTTTGTCGGCTTAAAATCCAACTTAAAAGCCCAAAATCACAAAAACAATTATTCAAGTTTGATTTTTGTGGTTTCGCCAAAATAAATTCGTACCTTTGCACGCGAATTTAAAATCTGTTTTTTATGCTGATCATCGGAATAACCGGAACATTGGGCGCCGGAAAAGGGACTGTGGTTGATTATTTGACGCAAAAATACAATTTTATACATTTTTCGGTGCGCGATTATCTGTGGAACGAAGTAAAAGCGCGCCAATTACCTCTCAATCGTGACTCCTTGACTGTGGTTGCGAATGACTTGCGCGCTAAACATTCTCCCTCTTTCATTGTTGATGAATTGTACAAATTAGCGGCTAAACAATCACAAAATTCTATTATAGAAAGTATTAGGACGGTAGGTGAAATTGTTTCTTTAACAGAAAAAGGACAATTTATTTTGTTGGCGGTGGATGCTGATCCCGAAATCAGATATGAAAGAGTAGTGTTGAGGAATTCTGAAACAGACCATATCTCTTATGAAACTTTTTTGGCAAATGAACAACGTGAAATGACTTCTACCGATGCCAATAAGCAAAATTTGGCGGCGTGTCTGCAAAAAGCCAACTATGTGTTGCATAACAATGGTAATAGAGAGGAATTGTATTCGCAAGTAGATGAGATAGTTAAACTTAATAATATTTGATATGTTTTTGTGGGAATCAATAGCATTCGGACCCATTCACAGCAGACGATTAGGCAGTTCGTTGGGGATTAATGTTTCACCAACCGACTATAAAATCTGTTCCTTCGATTGTGCTTATTGCGAGTGTGGTTGGACATTGGAAAAAGATATTCAATCTACTCATTTTCAGACATGTGAAGTCGTTTTATATGCGATAGAAGAAAAATTGAAACGATGTCGCCAGGAAAATGTTCATATTGATAGTATTACATTTTCCGGCAACGGTGAACCGACCATACATCCCCAATTTCCGCAGATTATCGATGGTTTGTTGACCATTCGTGACCATTATTATCCTGAAGCGGTCATCACTTGTTTGTCGAATGCCACACAATTGAGAAAAAAAGAGGTGCGGGAGGCATTGCTTAAAATTGAGAATCCGATGCTGAAATTGGATGCCGGTACCGATGCGTTATTGCAAATCATTAATCGTCCCATTGTGCCCATTTCTTTATCGGAAATAGTAGAAGAAATGAAAAAATTCAACGGGAAGATGATTATACAGACTATGTTTTTAAAAGGCATAGTCAATGGTGAGCAATTTGACAATACGGAGCCCGAAAATTTAAACAAATGGTTGGAAATCATTAAGTTATTAAAACCAAAGAAAGTGGTATTATACTCTTTGGATAGAGAAGCGCCGGCGCAACAACTGACGAAAATTTACAAAAAAGATTTGGATAAAATTGCTGACAAGGTGCGAGATTTTGGCATAGATGCCGCAGTTTACGAATAGAAAAAATTGAAATTAATATGAAGGTACAGACAACATTTATTGATGGTGTTTTTTTAATTGAACCGGACATTTTTGGAGATCAAAGAGGCTGGTTTTATGAAACATATAATGAAGCCCGTTATTTTGATGCGGGGTTGAAAGAAGTGTTTGTGCAAGACAATCAGTCATTTTCGCAAAAAAATGTGGTGCGCGGATTGCATTTTCAAAAACCACCGTTTACACAAGCCAAATTGGTAAGCGTTATTTGCGGTGCCGTATTGGATGTTGCCGTAGATTTGCGCAAGAAAAGTCCCACTTACGGAAAATATTTTTCTGCCAAACTTACCGGCGAAAATCATTTGCAACTTTTTGTTCCTAAGGGATTTGCCCATGGCTTTTCCGTATTGGAAGATGATACCATCTTTGCTTACAAATGTTCAAATTTATACAATAAGCAATCGGAAGGCTCTATCATTTACAACGACCCGACCATTGCCGTTGATTGGCAGGTTGAATCTCCAATCATTTCTGAAAAAGACAAAAACGGTGTGCTCTTTAGTGAATTTGTGTCGCCGTTTTAAACATTCGGCATCAACATTATGCAAGTAGTATATTCTACTTTTTTTAGACTATTTACTTAATTTTATTGCTGTCTTTTCGTCGAAAAGTGCAAATTTTGCGTCAAATTATTTCAAAAATCTTTCGTATTTTTGCGCCTTCAAAATTAAAATGAAAATGAGTAAGATAATCGGAATTGGAAATGCTTTGGTGGACGTGATTGTGAATGTCCAGGATGAAACTTTATTACAAAACTTCTCTTTGCCGAAAGGAGGCATGGAGATGATAGATGTGGATAAAAAAAGAAATCTGCACACTGCCATCAAAAATTATAAACAGACGTTAGCGTCAGGCGGTTCCACTTCCAATACGATACACGGATTGGCACGTTTGGGCGCGCAAGCCGGCTTTATAGGGAAGGTTTGCAAAGATCAGATGGGTGACTTTTTTGAAAAAGATATGCGCCATAGCAACATTCACCCGCACCTCATCTATTCGGATGTTGATACCGGAATTGCCACCACTTTGATGACCCAAGATGCCGAACGCACTTTCGCCACCTATTTGGGAGCAGCATCTACCATGAATTCTGCAGAAATTGACGAGTCCATTTTTAAAGATTATGATTTTATCCACGTTGAAGGGTATTTGATCTTTAATAAAGACCTTATTTTGCACGTTTGTAAGTTGGCAAAAGAAAAAGGATTGACCATTTCTATGGATATGGCTTCGTATAATTTGGTGGAACAAAACAGAGAATTTATTGAAATGCTTTTGAAAGATTATGTTGATATTATTTTTGCCAATGAGGAGGAGGCGAAAGCATTTACGGGAGAAGATGGCGAAGAAGCCCTGAATCGGTTGTCAAAATATTGTAGAATTGCAGTTGTAAAATTGGGTGGAGAGGGTTCTTTGGCAAAGATAGATTCCCAAACGGTGAAGATTCCTGCCGGTGAATGTTGTGCGATTGATAAAAATGGCGCAGGAGACATCTATGCTGCCGGATTTTTGTATGGCATTATGAACCATTTTCCTCCCGAAAAAACCGGAAAATTAGCATCTCGATTGGCAGATGAATTGGTACAAACGGTAGGAGCCAAATTATCCGATAAACAATGGAATATAATTAAACAGGAAAAAGAGTTATTTTAATAAAAAAAAAGCATATACATTGTATATGCTTTTTTAATATTCAGATATTCGGTTATTCGGTGACGATATCCTCATCTTTCTGCATTTTTGCATTCACTAAAGCTTCGGTGATATTAATAATATGATCGCCGGTTTTTTCCAAAATTGAGTACATTCCGCTATAGATAATGCCGGCTTGATAATCATAAACATTGTTGTTGATATCAATAAAATGCTGTTTCTTTATTTTATCACGATAAGCATTAATCGCATTTTCGGCAGCTTGTGCTTTATCAATTTCTACGGTGCGATAGTGTACTTCGAGATTGTGATGCATAATATCAAGTGCCTCGTGCACAAGAGCAAACATATTGTCAATATGTGCTTTACACTCAGGGGAAAAAGTAATTTTGAGTGAATTTTTATTTTCGATGGCTTTTGCAAATTGGTAATTTTGGTCGCCGATACTTTCCAGATTATCAACAATTCGGAGCATTCCGCGAACTCGCACATTGGTTTCGCTACTTAATCCTTCGGCTGTCATGGTAGTAATATAATTGGCAATTTCAATTTCCATTCTATCCGAAAGTTCCTCATATCGTTGCGTGCGTTGAAGCAAATCAATGTATTCTTTGCTGTTAGGTTTCAAATCGTTGAGAAGCGTAGGCAGGAATTCATACATTCGAATCATACGTTTACTAAACTCGATAATTTCCTTTTTGGCAATTTCCACGTTCATTTCACCGGTTTTCATGAAATTGGTTCCGATATTTTCCAATCTGAAGATCTCTTCGTCTTGTGGATTTTTCTTAACGAGGAAGGTCGTCAATTTTTCAATTTGAGGAATGAAACCGACTAATAATAAAGTATTTAAGCTGTTAAAGAAGGTGTGAAAAAGAGAAAGAGCCGTAGGAATGGCTAAAGCGGACGCATAAGCGGACACCCCATCCATTTTTACGGTAATAGAATCAATCATATTTACAAACGGATGGAAGAGGAGAAGCACCCAACATACACCTATAACGTTAAAAATGAAGTGAGAACGGGCGGCGCGTTTGGCAGTCGTATTTCCGATGATGGCGGCTAAATTGGCGGTTATGGTTGTGCCGATGTTTTCACCCAATACCAAAGCGACTGCAATTTCGAATGGTATTACGCCTTGGCTGCAAAGTACCAATGTAACGGCCATTGTGGCGCTTGAAGATTGCAAGATGAGGGTAAGAACGGTGCCGATTAAAACAAAAAGCAGTACCGTTAAGAAGGAGATATTACTATTGTCGCCTACAAATTGGTTGATAAAGGCAAAAAATTGAGGATTATGAGCTAAATCCAATTCGTTTAATGAATCTTTTAGAAACGTAAGGCCAAGGAATAAAAGACCAAAACCGAGAATAAATTCTCCGATATGTTGCACTTTTTTGCTTTTTAGCATCATACAAATGAACCCTAATCCAATAATTGGAATAGAATAGATGGCGATATCCACTTTAATGCCAAAAAGAGTAATAATCCACGCGGTGACGGTGGTTCCGATGTTAGCCCCCATGATGACGCCGATGGCATTGGTCAGATTGAGGATGCCTGCATTTACAAAACTAACCACCATAACGGTGGTTGCAGAGGAGGATTGAATAAGAGAGGTAACGAAAGTTCCGGTTAAAACAGCTTTAAAACGATTCGATGTAAATGATGAAAGAACATTTCGTAAACTGGGGCCTGCGAGCCGCTGGAGGGCTTCGCTCATGTACTTCATACCAAAAAGAAAAAGGGCTAATGCCCCTAAAACTTGAATAATTAATAAAATTAGTGAACCTGTAGTCATATTTATTTGGTTTTAAAATTTCAACCACAACACGAACAACTAGTTGCGTTCCTTTGTTCACGTAATAAAATTATTTTTCTAAAATTTTTTTTGCTTCACTCACGGAAATCTTTTTATCGCCATCAAAAGCAATGATGAAAGCGTCAGGGAACTTCTTTTTAGTCTCTTTGAGGATTGTTTGGATATTTTCAAAATTAGATTCGTTGCCCGTGGTGTATTTCCAAGTTGAATTTTCATAGTACCTGCCCACCTCTTTCAAATCGGAGAATTTTTTATCTGACAAGGACAGTTCGGTAGGAGAGGAGAAAAACTGAACTTTAAAGCGGATATTTGTCCCGTTTTCATTAGTAGAAGTATCGGTTTCCTGTTTTTCAACGATTTCTTTCGGATCTTCTTGATTTTGGGAAGGCGTATCTATTTTATCGACCGGCAGTGTTTGTTTGTTTCCCCCTTCAATTTGGTTTTTGTATTCAATAAATGCATTGCAGATGGCTGTTGCCATCGATTTTTGTGAGGCAGAGGAAAGCAAAACGGCTTCTTCTTCTTTATTGCTGATGAAACCTAATTCAATTAAAATACTTGGCATTGCCACTTTATGCAGTACCCAAAAACCGGCTTGTTGTACTTGGCGGTCTCTGAATTTAGTGATTTTAAGCAAGTTATGTTGTACTTTGGAGGCTAACAATGCAGAATTATTCAGATAGGCGGAGGTGTATAAAGAGAAAATAATGTAAGATTCAGGCGAATTGGGATTGAAACCCTCGTATTTGTTTTGGTAGTCGTTTTCCAATAGCATTGCGGAATTTTCCTTTCGGGCAACTTCCATATTGGAGGCTGTTTTATGAAGTCCCATCACAAACGTTTCAACGCCGTTTGCCGTTTTATTATCCGATGCGTTGCAGTGAATTGAAATAAATAAATCGGCATGTTTATCATTGGCAATCTTAGAACGTTGATACAGAGGAATAAATACATCAGTTTTCCGTGTATAATAGACGGTTACGTCAGGACAATTGTCCTGAATCAGCTTACCTACTTTTAAAGCCATCTCAAGGGTAATGTCCTTCTCTTTAGCTTTACTGCCCAATGCTCCGGGATCTTCCCCGCCATGACCGGCATCAATTACAATTTTCGTAATCTTATCTTTCGCTTGCGAATATAATTGGACGTTAAAAAAAGTTAATAAAAGGCATAATAAAAACCATTTTTTTATGTTCATTGGGTTGAAATTTTGTGTACTTTTGGAACTTTTATTTTTTTACAAAAATATCATAAAATAAGAAACAAAAAAAGAATTGGGAAAAATAGAAATTAACGGTCGATTGTTACTTACGTTGAAATATCTTATTGTGATAGTTTTCAGCACTTTAGGCTATTTTTCAGTGGCACAAAATCCGATTAATACTTCTTCTTTTGCCACAGATTCAATTGCCGCAGATTCTATTTTTCTACAACAAAAGTTTCATAAGTCGGATACAATTTTGTCGGATACATTGGTGAAAAATGATACTTTCGTAAAGAAATATTCCAAAAATGCGATAGAAAAAAAGGTCATATATGATGCAAACGACTCGATAGTGGTCAATCTCAAAAACAGAACCGCTTATCTTTTTGGCGATGCGATTGTTTATTATGATGATTTGGAACTCCGCGCGGATTATATTGAAATCAGTTTCGAGACGATGGAATTGTATGCTACAGGGGTAGCGGACTCTGCCGGAAATATGCACGGTTATCCGGAGTTTAAACAGGGAGAATCTTTTTTTAAAACGCATGAAATAAAATATAATTTTAAAACGACGAAAGGATTTATAAGTCAGGTGATTACATTGGAAGGGGAGGGCTTTATTCATGGCGAAAAAGTGAAAAAATTAGATGATAAAACGTCGTTTATCAAAAAAGGAAAATATACAACGTGTGAGTTGGATCATCCTCATTTTGAAATTGCTTTTACAAAGGCGAAAGTTGTTGCCAACGATAAGATAGTAACAGGACCGGCCTATTTGAGCTTTGGCGGGATTCCTACATTTTTGGCAATTCCTTTTGGCTATTTTCCGATTCAAAAAGGCCGTCGTTCCGGTGTTGTGATGCCCACCATCGGCGAATCTGCCAATCGAGGTTTTTATTTGGAAAACATGGGCTTCTACTTCGGAATTAGCGATAACATTGATTTGTTGTTGGCAGGCGATATTTATACCAATGGAAGTTGGGGTGCAAAAATTCGTTCAAACTATATTTACAGATACAAATGCACCGGAAATATTAATGCAAGCATAGCGCAAAACTTTTTTGGAGAAAAATTTACGCCAAGTCGTTATAATACAAAAGATTTCAAACTCTATTGGGATCACAAACAAGATGCCAAATCGCATCCTACCACTCGTTTTTCAGCGCATGTCGATATTGTCAGCCGTACATTCAATACCTATAATCCGTCAAGTGTAAATGATTATCTTTCAAATCAATACACATCAAAGCTGAATGTTTCTACCAACGCAAAAGGAATCTTTTATGTAGATGGTACCGTTTCTTATACTCAAAATACCAAAACCGGTATCGTGGATTTATCGTTGCCCGATTTGAGTATGTCGGTAACTCAATTTTATCCGTTTAGAAAAAAGAATAAAACTTCAACGTTGAAGTGGTATGATAATATTTCCATTAAATGGTCATCGCAATTTATCAATAAAATTTCTACACAGGATTCGCTTCTATTTGAACCTGAAACTTGGGAAAATATGCAGTTGGGCATGCGTCATAGCATTCCTATCACCATTCCTATTAAGATTGCCAAGCTAATCAATTGGAATACAACGATTAATCTCGGTGAAAAGTGGTATTTGCAATCCGAGCGACAACAATTTGATACGATAGTTCAAAATGAGATTGCGACCGGTTTTATTAATAAAACGATGGAAAGAAATTTCTTTGCGTTGCACGATTTGAACCTTTCCACGGCACTTACCACTAAAGTTTATTTTATGTACCAATTTAAAAAAGGTGGTTTAAAGGCTATTCGTCATGTCATGACACCCAATTTGAGTTTTGCCTATTCGCCCAATTTAAGTGGAAACACTTACGGAGAATATTTTAATACTATTACGGGACAAAATGTGCAATATTCTTATTTTGCCAATTCAATTTTTGGCGGTGTTTCTTCTTCATCTTCCGCAATTGCCAAATTAAGCATTAGTAACAATTTGGAAATGAAAGTCAAATCGCGCAGAGATACCATCACGGGAACTAAGAAAATTGTACTCTTGGAGAATGTTACCTTATCGTGTTATTATGATTTTGCCGCCGATTCGCTTAATTGGTCTATGTTTACCATTTCCGGACGAACGACTTTATTTAAACAATTATACTTGACCTTTAATATTGGGTTTGATCCGTATTGCTATAATGATCAGGGAATTAGAGTTAATGAAACCGAATTGAAGAAGAACAAGCGTTTGCTGAGATTTGCTTCTTCCGACATCAATGTTGGCCTTAATTGGACATTGAACAAGGAATTATTTACAGGGAAAAAAGATAAAAAGAAATTCGAAACACCTCAACAAGAAGAGTTGTTTACCGAAAATACACTGGGGATGCCTAACAAACGTCCCGATTTTTCCAATCCGTGGTCATTGACCATCAATTACACATTTGCATACACGGTTAGAGATAATAATTATTATTACATCAATTCAAGGTATTATAATCAAAGAGGAATTACTTCGGAAGATGCTGAAAAAAGGTATAATAGTAACATCATTCAAACTTTGAATATCAGCGGGGACATCAATATTACCAAAAAATGGAAAGTGGGTTTTACAACGGGATATGATTTTACACAAAAGGATTTGTCATATACCTCGTTAGATGTTTATCGTGATTTACATTGTTGGGAAATGCGCTTCAACTGGATTCCATTTGGCATAAGACGCGGTTGGAGTTTTACGATTAATGTGAAAGCATCTGTTTTACAAGATCTTAAATATAATATGAAACGAGATTTTAGAGAAAATTTCTAAAAAATCAATACTTTTACCCAAGATTTATTATTAAAGACACGTTATTATCACATGTACGACGCAAACAAACAATCGAAGGAAGAAACGCAACAGCTTATTACCGCTTGTTTGTCCGGCAGTAGAAAAGGGCAACACAAATTGTTTAAGTTGTATTATGGGAAGATGTTTGCGATTTGTATGCGATATGCCAATAACTACGAGGAGGCTCAAGATATGTTGAATGAGGGTTTTATGAAGATTTTTGCGAATCTTGATAAATACACCGACGAAGGTTCTTTTGAAGCATGGATGAAACGTGTGATGGTTAATTCCGCCATTGATTATCAACGAAAGTATAAAACGTTGGTTCAGACGGTAGCATTTGATGAGGTGCCCGAATTTGAAATATCCACTTTTGATGTGAATAATGCAATTTCAAAAATCTCAACCGATGAATTACTAACCTTGGTACAGCACTTACCGCCAACCTCTCGAAACGTTTTTAATATGTATGTGTTTGAAAATTACTCACATGCTGAAATTTCGCAAGTATTGGATATGAAAGAAGGAACCTCACATTGGCATCTCAACTTCGCAAGAACAAAATTAAAAGAATGGATTACTAAAATTATAAAATAAATGTCAGACCAATTTGATCAATTATTCAAAGACAAAATCAATAGCAAAGAATATCAATACTCTGCAAAAGCATGGCGCAGTTATACGCAGCGTGCGGGTATAGCAAAATTTGCCGTTGGCAAAGTCATCACCATTGTTGCTTCTTCTTTGGTGGTATTGTCGGTTGGCGGGTACTTTCTTTATCAACAATTATCGAAAACATCCCTACAAACGCCGATAACTGCTGAATCTCAATCAATTGTGCCTCCGGAAGAAAATAATATTGCCATTGATACTTCATTGTCGTCAGATACTATAGAAGAAAAGATTGATGTTTCTTCTGAAAATCAGAAAAAAACAACCAAATGGAATCGCCAAGAGGTGAAAACGACGGATTCTTCCGTTATTCACAAATCACCTGATACGATTTCAACACCAAGTGTTCAACGGAAGCCGATTATCAGAAAAAAGCCGAATCGTAGAATTCTTGAAATTAATCCCGATACCATTCCTACGAATGATTAGGATTACGCATACTTTTAAGAAGTTATAAAGTTTTATTAATTTCTCAAACAACGTACAGTTATTAAACGATTATAAGCACCGACACCTCTGCTTACACAACTTCCTGTAATATTAAGAGTTTTGCAATAGCCGGCACGTTGAATTGTAGATAAACGAAAGACAGCCGTTCCATTATTCAGGTTATCTATGGCGAAAGCGGAGAAATTAGCCAAGTCATTATTGTTGTTTGCACGGCGTATAGGATTACATTCGTATAATAACATGTGCGAAGTCTGTACTGTTGTTCCGAGGCAACCGCTCTCAAAATCAAAAGGCGGAAGAATGGTGGTGACAGAATCGACGCTGCGTGCTACTGAATATAACATAGTTGTCATTTCGGCATTAGAAGGAAGATGCCATCCTTCCGGACATATTCCGCGATGGTTTACAGGTAAACTATAAATGTAATTTGTTAGAATCGTATCTATAGTAGCGGGAAAGTTGTAGTACATTCCGTATTTGGGAAGAACAGACAAGTCGTAGCTATAGTATTCTGCATAAGGATAAAATTCTATATTACGTCCGCTGTTTATAATGTCAAAATATAAATTTTGTCCCGTTTTGGGTGAAGTAGTTGCGCGCATGTTTTGTCGCAACCAGCATTGTTCGCCAATGGAAGTGATGGCATACCAATTGTCTTCGTGGTCGGCGACCGAATCCAACAGCCAAACGCCATTTTCAAAATGTGCTCTTTCGGTAGGCAGAGCCGGAGCCGTTGCCAAAGGACAAGTCGTGACTCGTTTCCCTAACCAGACATCGTTTTCTATGATACAGCCCTGAGAGGTAATGGCAATTGCTTTGTAGGCTCCGCGGGGAAATCGCGACAAAGTGTTCCCGCGTGCAATCGTATCACCTTGTTGATTAATCCAAAAAATGGATGAAAATGAGTTGTTCGTGTTATTGGTAATATTTATTTCAGCCAAAAATTCGTCTTCACAAAACGTAGGGTTAGGGATTGTTTTGTTTACAACGGTGACTGATATTTGTTTGCGCAAAGTATCACCTAAATAAAAGGCTTTGACAGCAATTGTGCAAGTCCCGGCTTGCGTATGAAGAAGATTGAAAATACTGTCTTCGGTAATTCCGCTATCCCTTGTGCTACTCCAACTGTACTGATAATTGGATCGGTTGGGGTCAGTGCCGGTTAAATTTGCCGTATATTGTGCAATAGTAGTGTCACTGCAGAGTGTAATGCTGTTTCCCTTATTACTAATTAGGTTTAGGGCAAGGTCAGAAGGAGTGTGCGCTTGTGCATAAGTCGTATCCGAGTAGTCCGAATTGCTCACAATGGCGCGAAGATAGTAGGTAGTATTTCCGGTTAAATTCACGATAGTTGCATTAATGGGAAATGTTGAGGTGGGCGGGATATTGACGCAAATTGCTTCGTCAGACTGGTATCTTTGATTAGGATAAGCGCAAACCGACGTCGTTAATGCGCTCCCGCCGGATTCATTTATCGGAATACGGACACTCAATGAGTTCGGTTGTATTGAAGTAATTGTCATATTCCCCGCTACCACTTCTCCCATCGGAGTGCTAAATGTTAGTGTATTGCCGTACCCGTAGCCTGATGAATTTTGAGCATAAGCCCTCACATAATAATGTGTATTCTGAGCTAAATTATTGAGAATGTGGCTATAAATACCGGACCCTCTTCCACAACTAATCTGAGTTTTGGGAATATAATCAGCGTAAATACTATACTCGAATCCGCGTGACAAGATAGATGACCAACCTTCAAATTCAATATTGGCAAAAAGAGTCACTCCGTTATCTATAACGATTGAATCTGTCGTGACAAGGGGGGAATAGTACAAAATTTGCCCATATTTGTTGAGACGCGGGTATGCTTTATCAATACCGTATTGGTCAATGAACAGACTATTGCATGTTGAGTGCGTTCCGTACTTTGAAATGCCTGCCTCTTGTGCTATTACATTGGCACAAAAAGTGATAAAACAAAGAATAAATAGTACTATTTTTTGTTTCATTTTTCATTTATCTTTGATAGTAATAGTAGATTTGAATTCGGTCGTTGGCAACCAATTGCTTGTTTCCGTTATTGGAAGGAAGATACGTCAGTCGGTTGGCGGAAAAGGTAAAAGCGGAACTGCTGATAAAGATACCGTTAACGAACATTAATACTTCCCTGTCGGACATTGGAGCGAAACTAAGCGTAAAAGTATTGTTGGGCGACGAGGGGACGATAAATTCATCAATTTTATTCGTTATGGATTGTAAATCAGTTAATTGGTCGGAAATATTTTGCAGAGTGTTACTCATTGCAGCTGATGTGACGTAGTATCGAAGGGTGTCGTAGAGACGATCTGTGGAAACCGCATTATTGTTGTTAAAATAGATTTGCGCTGCTTCGTTGGTCAGATAATGTTGCAGAGAGTCTCGTAAGTCGCTGTTGGATACCCAATCTGTGCTTCCCAAATGTTCTTGTAGAGCCTGAAGAGGAATTCTTTGCGCATAGTAGGCGAGGGGAACTGCTGTTGCGGGTTTCGTATCCGTTGTGGTGTAGTCATTAAAAGTAATTTCGGTTTTTATGTACGCATTATTCCACGTAATTTGTTGAAAATCACCGAACAAAATAGTGCCGTCTCCCACTAATAATGAAATGAGACCATTTTGATTGCTGCGTACGCGATGTTGTTCGGAGTAAACAGTCGCACTATTGGGCGAATTATTCATAAAAGACACAATAACTTGCACTTCTTCATTCACGAGTAACTCATTATTGGCATTACGAACGACAGCCTGAAACGACATTTTAGAAACAGATTGTGCTGCTGCCGTCAAGTAAAGTAAGGTGAAGATTCCGAATATTAATAATTTTTTTTGCATAATTGATAGTATTGATAAATGTATTAAATTAATAATCAGTCTTTTACACACCGGACGCTACACCCGTCATTTTTATTGCAACTATTCTCCATCAGTGATTGGTTGCAGTAATAAGCCAAAGTGCCGTTGTAGGCGGTTGTCGTTGTTTGTTCTTCCGATGACCACAAAAAAGTGTGGGCGCGAATATATTCGTAACGTTCTTTTATTGAATTATATGACCCGGCCGGTGAAGCAGAAAAATTACTGTTGTTGTCGGCGTCGCCAATCCATAAAGTGTTGTTTTTGAGTGAAATTGCTGTACATAAATTGAGTGTTGACAGCTCATTCATTGAAGGAATATGCCAACCGATAGGGCAGATCCCTTGAATTTCTCCGTCGCTATTGGAAATGGGAACGTCATTGCTGTTTTCACGGATGCCTACTGCTGAATACCAGCTATATAATCGACCAAAATTCGCTAAATTTGAGGTTGTGTCCGGAAACATTTCGGAAATACATACTTTGGCTACGGTAATCAATCTGCCGTCTTGTGCGTAATGCTTTGTCTGCAAGTTCTTGCGAAGCCAACAATTGCCTCCAATTCGTATTGTACTGTAAATATGTCCGTCACCATCGGTCGCGGTGTAACTTTCACCGCAAGGAGGAAATGCAATATGCACATTTTGAACACATTGTGCCGTATCGTTATGATGAATAATATACCAAACCACTTGTTCCCTCTCTCCAATTCTAATTAGCCGATTCTGATTATTACTAATTGATAATGTAGAAGATAACGGAACAACTTGTGGTGTGGTCCAATGATTTAGAGCGATTTCTTCTTCTCCATATTGAGCAATCCCGGTGTAGTCGGCAGGGCAGGTTATTTTATAAACCATTACTTTTATACTGCTGTCGCAGCCAAATTGTGAATAACCGTTAAATACATTTTCCCCCGCAACATACCCGCGCATATCATCAGAAAAAAGCAGGAGTGTGTCGGTTAATTGATAACTTGAATGAATGTACAGTTGATGAATAAAAAGACTGTCGTAATGGTAGTTGCCGGAATGAGTGTAACGTCTGACTTCGTAAAATCCGGCACGCGAGGTATCCGAATATTCAATTTCATAATCATTATAGGAATCGTGTTCGCAGATTTCTACCAATACAGTGTCGGTTAAAAGATAGGATTGTGCAACTGATTCGCTGACAGATAATTCGCCTTGATATTGCCGGAAAAAGGGCTGCCCATAGCAATAGGCTGAACGGTCGGAGTTCTCGCTAATTGCAGTGAAACCGCTTTGCGCCTTTGAAGATAAACAGCCCGAACCGACAAAAAAGAAAAACAGTATCGCATTACCATAAGTATTGACAGAGAATATAAATTTAATGAAAGAGTGAGAATGGAGTAAAGGTATAATGGCAATCAATAAAATTAGGAAAAGTAGCGTGCACATAGCGATAGAGGTTTTGATGAGTTGAATGGTTAATTTTATTTGCGATAGATGTGCAGCAAAGATATAGTCACTTTGAAGGAAATGCGTTTCATTTCATCATTTATTAAAAAATGAAGAAATAACTTACTTGAAATCAATAAATTAAATTATTAATGAAAAATAAAATTTGGGGAAATATTACAAATTTTGCATGATGAAAGGAATGACGAAAATCATCCAACTTCATCAATTTGGAAGAAAATGTACTCCATTTACTGAAAATCGAAGTATGCTGAAATGATTTGTTGTTTTAAAGCATATTTCAAAATCATTATGAAGTTTGTTAGAAAAGTCTTTTAATATTTTGAAATACAATATTTTATAAATATTCACAGAACAATGTTGAAAACTAATTATGATAGGGTATGTAAATGGAGAACTTTTTGTGTACTTTTGCACAAATTTTTCAAGATAAAATTTATTCATAATAAAAATATGCAAAATGTTGTTATCCAATAAACTCAAAGAATTACGCGAACAATGCGGTTTACCTCAGCGGAAAGTTGCCGCAGCACTTGACATTGATACTGCCACCTATTGCAAAATAGAAAATGGAAATTATTTACCGCGAAAAGAGCAGGTTATTCGACTTACTCAGATTTTAAAAGCAGATGAAGCTGAACTTTTAAAACTCTGGTTGGCGGATAAAGTTTATTTGGTTGTTAAGAATGAACAAAGTGCGGGTGAAGTTTTGAGTGTTGTACAAGAAAATATGATTGAATATAAAACATTATAAAATGAAAACACAAATCCAGGAAAGAGACATTGAAAACTTGTTGGAGCAACATTTAACAAAAAAAGGTTGGATTATCTCTGCTAACGATGTCAATCGTAATGTTTATCACCAAAAACCCAAAACAGCAGAAGATATCGCTAAACTCAAAGGGCTTGAACCTGATTTTTGTTTGTATCTATCAGCTAAATCTGTTTCCCCAGAAATAATTGTTGAAACAAAAAAGCCGGGAATGAATTTGGCAAAAACGAAAGAACAAGCAATGAATTATGCAAAAATTCTTGATTCAAAAATAGTTATGCTTTATGATGGACTTATTGTGAAAACTTATTGGGTTGAAAATCAAGAAGAATTGTTGGATAATGGCATAAATGTTTCAAAAATTGAAAATGCTGAGTATTATCAAAAATTTATTTCTGCCAATTCATATAGTTATGTCTCAAATCAGCTCATTATTAATTCAAAAGAAGAATTGATTAATGTGTTTTCATTCGCCAATCAAAAACTGAGAAAAGCCGGAATTACTAAAGGAATGGAACGGTTTTTCGAGTTCTCTAATTTACTGTTTTTAAAGTTGATATCAGAAGAAAATGACATTATTTCCGATACAATTCCTACTTTCGTTAAATGGGAAATCTATAAGAATAAATCAGGTGATGAGTTATTGCGATACATAAATGATACCGTGATTCCTCATTTGGAAAATATTTTTAATAAAAATGGCGAAAAAACGCTTTTTACCAAACTTATTATTAAAGATACTATTGCTTTAAAACAAATCATTGACAAATTGGACGGGTTGAACTTAAGCGGAATAAAAACAGATATAAAAGGAGATGCTTTTGAGTATTTTATTCAGCAATATAACTCTTCCAATAATGATCTGGGTGAATATTTTACGCCTCGGCATATTGTTGGTTTTTTGGTCAATTTGGCAAATCCGAAATACGGAGAGAAGATATATGACCCTTTTTGTGGCACCGGCGGTATGTTGATTTCAGCATTTAATTACATTAAAGATAACCTGCAACAACAAGGGTTTCTTACCGATGATGTACTCAAAAGCTTAAAGGAAAATACGGTTTATGGCAACGAGATTTCGTCCAACGCACGAATCGCAAAAATGAACATGATTTTAACCGTTGATGGACATAGTAATATTAATCAGCAAGATACATTGCTGAATCCGATAAATGAACAATTTGATGTTGTTATTACAAATATCCCGTTTAATCTCGAAGGTACTGCCAAATCACGTTATTCCCTATTGAGTGATAACGGAAATACCCAATCTTTACAACATATCATTAACTCGCTCAATACAAAACCAACCGCCCGCGCTTATGTTATTGTGCCTGAATCCGTTTTGAACAATAAGGAACTTAAAAACCTGCGAAAACATTTGATCGAAAACCATTTATTGAAACAAATTATTTCTTTGCCGTCCGGCGTATTTTTGCCTTATACCGAAGCAAAAGCCTCTGTACTCGTTTTGCAAAATTATAATAATCAGCCAATTGACAAAATTAAATACACGATTATTAAAAATGATGGTTTTACTTTAACTCAAAGAAGACGCAAAATTATCGGAAAACCTAATGACTTGGAAGAGTATATCTTCGATAATAATTTCGCCACACGAGAAATTGAGGTGAATGATATTTTAAAAAATAAAAATTGTTCGTTTATTTGGTTTAAATACTTTAACGTAGTGCCGCAAGGTTATGTCTTACTCAAAAAAATACTAAAAGAAGAAAAAATAAAGAATGCCTGCCTCTATGAAACTGCAACCGTGACCAAACACGATTTTTTTGGAATATTGAGCGGTGAGCAATATTGGGGCGATTCTTTTGTCTCTGTCACTTCTGAAAGTAATGAGGATTATAAAGTGGTGAATATAAAATCTTTATCATATAATCCCGCTCGCGCAAACACCGGCTCTCTGAGTATCAATTTAACCGATAATAAAGTGGCTGTGAGTAAAATGTATGTTACATTCAAAGTGATCGATGATAATTATTTGCCCGAATACGTCTTCCTTTGTCTAAAAAGCAAGGAAGGTCTGCAAAATATTAAAGACCGTTCTTTTGGTTCCGTACGACAGACACTTCGTTTTGAAGATCTATGCACAATCGCTATTCCTGATATTAAAAAAGAACAACAACAAATCATTGTTGATCAAGCCAAAAAAATATATCAACAATTCAAAACAATAAAAAAAGAATTGGATGATTTTAATGTGAAATAAAATCTACTATTTACTCTTTATAAATAATTATGATTCAGTGAATTATTCGTTAATTACCTTTTGTAATTCGGCTAATGCTTTGTCGTAGTTCGGGTGTCCGGCAATCTCTTTCACTATTTCTACATATTTTACGACATTCTGTTTATTAAGAATGATTATTCCACGAGTTAACAGACGAAGTTCTTCTACCAAAAAACCATAATTCAAGCCAAAATCCGTCATTTTGTGGTCAGAAAGCATTTGAATATTTTCAATGCCGGCGGTGCCACAATATCTGTGAAGAGCAAAAGGTAAATCGCAAGAGATAGACAAAAAAACGACATTCT
>CAYYHC010000004.1:0-28689 GCA_964471715.1 uncultured Lentimicrobiaceae bacterium
TATTTGCAACTCAATTAATAACAATAAATACTCGTTTTTTTACGGGTCAAAACAATCAGAAGAAATATATATTGCAACTGTTATTGGAGAAGAAGATCATTATAAAATATCAGAAGAAGTTAAACGTAGGTATGCAATAGTCCAAGAGAAGATTGGAGCAAAAGTCCCTGCATATACATGTAATAGTGATGGCACACTTATTTCTTTAAATATTTAAGACCTTAAATCGCCCCATATAGTGACAGTTCCGATAATGTCTGAACTGTCATTTTATTTATAATTATCTAATAATCAATTATTAATAGGAATCATTATAAATTAATTACTCTAAAAAATAAAAATATTTTTAGGTATGCAGACCTACCGCACACCTTTGTACTATTTTTGCAGCCGAACAAATAATAATAAAAAATATGAAAATTACCATCCATCGCGGAATCAACCAAATCGGGGGTTGTATTACCGAAATTGCAACCGATAGCACAAAAATTCTTATAGATTTAGGAGAAAATCTTCCTGACGGAGAAGGTGTGGTCACTGATGACTTAGCCAATTCGGAAGCCATTGAAAAATTGACCGCCTCTGTCAATGCCATTTTATTTACCCATTATCATGGAGATCATATTGGACTTTTTCCTCTTGTTAAACATCCCATTCCTCAGTATATTGGAGCTGTGGCAAAAAAAGTTATTCTTTGTAAGCACCAACGGCTTGGTTTCATCAAAGGTCGTGAAAAACAAACGGAAGAAGAGATCAAAATCATTGAAAGGATAAATTCTTTCACGGCAGAGAATATAATACAAATTGGAGATATTAAAATCATACCCTATTTCGTCAGCCATTCGGCCTATGATTCTTATATGTTTTTGATTGAAGCAGATGGACGACGAATTTTGCACACCGGCGATTTCCGTGGACATGGTTATTTGAGCAAAGGACTTATTCCCACAATTGAAAAATTGATTTTGAAACGCGGAAATATTGATGTGTTGATTACGGAAGGCACGATGCTTTCACGCATGGATGAAAAAGTTCGTCCTGAAAACAAATTAAAATATGACGTTATCAGCCTGATGAAACAATACAAAAATATATTTGTAATGTGCTCCTCTACCGACCTGGAACGGCTGGCAACCATTTATGCTGCCAATAAGGCGATGCGTAACCGAGCTTTCATTTGTGATGATTATCAGAAAAATATATTAGAAATATTTTCGGAAACCGCAGGACAAAAGAGTCCATTGTTTAATTTTGAAAAACCTTACACGTTTAATGAAAAGAATACGAAACTAATTAAATGGATGAAAGATACAGGCTTTTGTATGTTGGTTCGTGCCAGCGATAAATTCAATGCCTATATCGATTTTCTATTGCCATTACTTGAGAAAGAAGAGACCATCGTAATTTATTCTATGTGGAAAGAATATATCAATCCAACGAGTAAGTATGCAATAAAGAATTACATGGATTTTATAGATAAATTCCCCAACATGAATATCAAACATACCAGTGGACACGCTTCTGCCGATTGCCTTGCTGCGGTTTGTAATTTGGTCAATCCACAATTGGGAATTATTCCGATTCATTCTGAACATTCATCTGATTATCAAAATCTTGAAATAAATGACTTGAAAAATAAAGTAATTACAGAATCAACAGAAGTAGAAAATATCAATATCATAATTAAATAAATACAAGTATCTATTATGAATATTTTAGACAACAAATAATTGAAAAAACGGTAATTTTTATCTTCTAAAGTTATTACGTGTTTTAAAATGAAAGAGTATTTTCATATTATCTATTGTTTTTTCTATTTTTACTTACGTCTGATTGCGTGATCGGCACTTCGTTTTACTTTTGTGGGACATTCGAGCCGAGCCGTTTGCCCCCTTTAAACTAATTTTGTATCCATATAAAGTTATTATTCAAATAGTTAAAGCAAAAAAATTATAGTTGATTTTAATTTTTCAAAAAAAAATATTTTTTTATTGCTAATGTCAAAATTGTTCGTATTTTTGCGAACAATAAAATTAAATCAAGATGATAGAAAAAAATATTGATAATGACCAAATTGCGCGCTTTGCAAAAGCTATGGGACATCCGACACGCATTGCCATTCTTCAATTTTTAGCCCATCGCAACACCTGCTATTTTGGCGAAATTCACGAAGAACTGCCCATCGCCAAAGCCACCGTTTCGCAACATTTGAAAGAATTAAAAGAAGCCGGATTGATTCAGGGCGAAATTGAGGGTCCTAAAGTGAAATATTGCATCCAGCCCGAAAATTGGAAAATCGCAAAATCACTCTTTGCCGAGTTTTTTGATGATTGCGCTTGCAAAAAAGAGGGCTGCTGTGACTAAACTTTTTTTTAAAATAAATGTTCGTTGTTTTACGAACTACAAACAATAATAGGTATCACTTAAATTAAACAAAATGACGATTAAAATTCTCGGAACAGGCTGTCCAACATGCAAAACGCTGTTCCAAACCGTTGAAAAAGCGGCGCAAGAAATCGGTCTTCAAGCCGAAATCATCAAAGAGGAAGATTTGATGAATATTATGAACTACAACGTATTGACGTTGCCGGCATTGGTGGTTAACGATAAAGTTGTGGCAAAAGGGCAAATGACGTTAGCTGAAGTAAAAGAACTGTTAACTAAAATAAAGGAGGATTTACAATGAAAAAGTTATTGTTAGCATTGGGTTTAATATTGTTTTTTGCAGGCTGCGGCAGTACGCAAAGCAAGCCGTCGCAAAACACTTCTGAAAATGATGCGTTGCAGGTACTCTATTTCCATGGGAAACAGCGTTGTGTAACGTGTCGTGCCATCGAAACGTTGACCAAAGAGGTATTGGATAAGGACTTTGCGAAGCAGACGAAAAGCGGCAAAATCGTATTCAAAGTGATTGATATTTCAACCGCTGAGGGCGAAAAAGTGGCTGATAAATACGAAATTACGTGGTCTTCACTCGTTTTGGATTACAAAGGCAAAGTGGTCAATCTGACCGATATGGGGTTTTCTTATGCCAAAAACGAACCCGAGACATTCAAAAATGAATTACGAACCGCCATCAATCAATTGTTGAAATAATGGAATGGATTCAAAATATCATAGATAGCAGCAGTACGCCGGTGGTCATTGCGTTTTTATTGGGTCTGCTGACCGCCGTAAGTCCTTGTCCTTTAGCTACTAACATTACCGCCATAGGATTTATCGGCAAAGATATTGACCAAAAACAACGTGTTTTGTGGAATGGCATTCTCTACACTCTTGGGCGAGTGATGGCATACACCGTTCTCGGCATCATTCTGATTTACATATTACGCACCGGCTCAAGCATTTTCGGTATTCAAAAAGCCGTGAGCAAGTACGGCGAACTCCTTTTCCCGCCCGTACTGATTTTGGTAGGTTTGTTTATTTTATTTTTCGACAAAATCAAATTGCCGTCATTCGGATTCAAAGGCAATGGCGAAAGTCTGAAACGCCGCGGCGGTTGGGGTGCTTTGCTCCTCGGTGTGCTGTTTGCATTGGCTTTTTGCCCGTCAAGCGGCGTATTCTATTTCGGAATGCTGATTCCATTGTCTGTCACTTCTTCAGGAGGTTATTTTCTGCCCGCCATTTTTGCGATAGCCACCGGATTGCCGGTCATTATCGTAGCATGGATTTTGGCATACAGCGTTGGAAGCATCGGAAAATTCTACGGAAAAATGAAGATTTTCCAAAAATGGTTCAACAGAATTGTCGGTGGTTTGTGTATTGCTGTCGGCATTTATTATGTGATCGTTTTGTATTTTTAACTTGTTAAACTTTAATAGAAATAATAATGAAATCAATTGAAATTTTTGACCCCGCAATGTGCTGCCCTACAGGTCTTTGCGGAACAAACATCAATCCCGATTTGATGCGGATTGCTGTCGTAATCGAATCATTGAAAAAACAGGGATTTGTCGTTGTCCGCCACAATCTTCGTGACGAACCGCAAGTTTATGTCAGCAATAAAATTGTAAACCAATATCTTCAAAAACATGGGGCGGATGCACTGCCCATTACATTGGTAGATGGCGAAGTAGCCGTTTCAAAAACCTATCCCACAACTCCGCAAATGAGCGAATGGAGCGGAATTAACTTGGATCATATTCCTGCAATCAATGTTGAACCACTTAAAAATGAAGAAAATGGAACCATTTAATTTGTCGAAAATCAATTTGACAAAATACCTCTTTTTTACAGGAAAAGGTGGAGTTGGGAAAACATCCATCGCATGTGCTACTGCTATCGGTTTGGTAGATAGCGGACAAAAAATCCTTCTTATCAGCACCGACCCTGCTTCAAACCTGCAAGACGTTTTTAATCAGACATTAAACGGACATGGTACCGACATAAAGGAAGTGCCCGGATTGACCGTTGTTAATCTCGACCCCGAACAAGCAGCCGCTGAGTATAGGGAAAGCGTTATCGCTCCTTTCCGCGGACAACTGCCCGAAAGTGTGATTCAGAATATGGAAGAACAACTTTCAGGATCTTGCACGGTAGAGATTGCCGCTTTCAACCGGTTTTCCGATTTTATAACGGATACCGACAAAGCGAAAGAATACGATCACATTATTTTCGATACAGCCCCTACCGGACACACTTTGAGAATGTTACAGCTTCCGTCCGCATGGAGTACCTTTATCAGCGAAAGTACGCACGGCGCATCTTGTTTGGGACAATTATCCGGCTTGGAAGAACGGAAAGGCATTTATAAACAAGCAGTTGAAACACTTTCCGATGCCAATGCAACCCGATTAATATTGGTGAGTCGTCCCGAAATGTCACCTTTAAAAGAAGCAGCACGCTCTTCGCACGAATTACAATTATTAGGTATCAAAAACCAGCTATTGATTATCAACGGCGTTTTGTCTCAATTCGATGCCGACGACAACGTGTCGAAACAAATTTACGACCGACAACAAGCTGCCTTAGCCCAAACCCCTGCAGAATTAAAGGACTTCCCTACCTATTATGTCCCTTTGCGTTCTTACAATCTATCAAACATAGCCAATATTCGTCGAATGTTGTGTGATGACGAGCTAATAGAAAATATTAATTATCAACGTATTACAGATGCAAAGAACATTGATACATTGGTAAATGACCTTTTTTACTCGGGAAAGAAAGTGATTTTCACCATGGGAAAAGGCGGTGTAGGAAAAACCACGTTAGCCACTGAAATAGCATTGAAATTAAATAAATTAGGTGCAAAGGTACATCTGACCACTACCGATCCTGCTAATCATCTGAACTATAATCTTGTGGTTCAGGCGGGGATTGAAGTAAGTCGCATTGATGAGGCGGAAGTATTGGAAGCATACAAAAACGAGGTTCGCAGCAAAGCCGCATCCGCAATAACAGCCGAAGACATGGAATACATTGAGGAAGATTTGCGTTCACCTTGTACACAAGAAATCGCCGTATTCCGAGCGTTTGCCGAAATCGTAGATAAAGCCGAAAACCAAATTGTGGTGATTGATACGGCCCCAACGGGACATACATTGCTGTTGTTGGATGCGACTGAAAGCTACCACAAGGAAGTACAGCGCACGCACGGTGACAGCCCGGCTTCCGTTAGAAAATTGTTGCCGCGTTTAAGAAACCGTCAGGAAACGGAGGTGGTAATCGTCACCTTACCCGAAGCAACACCCGTATTTGAAGCCGAGCGTTTGCAAAAGGATTTGCAGCGCGCCGGCATCCACAATAAATGGTGGGTAGTCAATGCTTGTCTGTCATTAACCGATACCAACAATTCATTCTTGCAGGCAAAAGCCCAAAATGAATTAATTTGGATTAAGAAAGTAGAAGAATTGTCAAATGGAAATACAGTTTTAATAGCTTGGAAAAATGAATAAACCTGAAAAGAAACAAGGAATCGGATTTTTTGAGAAATATTTAACCGTTTGGGTGGCTTTGTGCATTATCGTTGGAATTGCAATTGGGCAATGGATTCCGGCAGTTCCGCAAACATTGAGCAAATTCGAATACGCCAATGTATCCATCCCTGTAGCCATTCTGATTTGGTTTATGATTTATCCAATGATGTTGAAGATTGATTTTCAGAGTGTTAAAGATGTGGGCAAACGCCCTAAAGGAATCATCATCACTTGCGTAACCAATTGGTTGATAAAGCCTTTCACAATGTTCGGAATTGCTTATTTATTCTTCTATGTTATCTTTAAATCATTTATTTCAAATGATTTAGCCGAAGAATATTTAGCCGGTGCCGTTTTGTTGGGCGCAGCACCTTGCACGGCGATGGTGTTTGTGTGGAGCTATTTGACCAAAGGCGATGCCGCTTACACATTGGTACAAGTGGCACTGAACGACTTAATTATATTGGTGGCATTTGCGCCTATTGTCGCTTTTCTTCTGGGAGTTGGCGGCGTAACTATTCCGTGGGACACATTACTGCTGTCGGTCGTTTTATTTGTCGTGATTCCGCTTGCCGCAGGTGTTATCTCACGAATCTCGGTCATTCGGCGGAAAGGGGAAGCATACTTTAACGACGTATTTATCAAGAAGTTTGATAATTATACAATTGGCGGATTATTGCTGACACTTATTATTTTGTTTTCTTTTCAGGGAGAAACGATATTACATAATCCGTTACACATCATTTTAATAGCTGTTCCGCTTATTTTGCAAACTTTTTTGATATTTTTTATCGCTTATGGGTGGGCAAAATGGTGGAAACTGCCGCATTCGATAGCTGCTCCGGCTGCCATGATTGGGGCAAGCAATTTTTTTGAATTGGCAGTGGCAGTGGCGATCTCACTTTTCGGTTTGCAATCGGGAGCAGCATTGGCGACAGTTGTCGGAGTGTTGGTAGAAGTCCCGGTGATGCTGATATTGGTAAAAATTGCCAACAGCCGACAATACCGTTAGCTCACAATGCGCAAGTTTTCCGGTCGCAATACAATTTGTGTTTTTCCACTTTCCCGTTGCAATTGAGCGTCGCCATTCAAAACGTGTGCAGGGCTTGTTTTAGTTCTTGTAAAGTCGAAAACCTTTAACAAGTGACCTGGACTATCCGATTCAAAAATCCGCACTTCTCCACCTTCCAACTCCTTAAATTCTTCGAAAGAGGCTTCAATATCCTCAATGTAGTAGTAGCACCCTTCCTCTTTTGCTAAATCAACGGCTTCTTTGAGTCCCGAAGCGAGGCTGCGTGTCTTGCTACCTGCGCTCTCCATTCTTCGTCCGAGAACGAATAGGGATGTAGCCAGTAATCCCGAACGTTCCGCCGTTTCTTGGTAGCCTTTAAATCCGACATCCGTTTCTGGAATTCTGGCGAGAAGAATATCTTTTGCTGCATCTTTTAATGATTAATTATTATTTCTGTTTTGACCCGTAAAAAAACGAGTATTTATTGTTATTAATTGAGTTGCAAATATATATTACTTTTTTCTAAAAATTGAATGATTGATAGGTCCATTTTTGCTATTATTTTTGTACCCTTATTAATACGAAAAACTCACTCATCACACCACCATTAGTAAAATTCTATGAATCAGTATTTTAATACAAAAAATAAAAAAAACTATTAAAAAATTTGGTCATTTTTCGGAGTTTTTCGGAGTTTTTTGCACATTTTGATAAAATTTCGAATAAAAATTAGCGTCCTATTCCATCATTGACAAAACAATTAACCGCAATTAATTATCAATACGAAATAAACATGGTTAAAGCAGGAATTTCGATAAAACACTGCCGCCATCAATCCCATGGTCACTATAAAAATGAAGAGTATGAGAAAGCAACAATAATGAACCTCTTGCCACACAAATTATCATCCGGCGTCGGTTGTAGGAAAATTAAAAAAGTGAAACTTGCTTGTCTTCTTTAGCCAACACAACCATACAATATTTCTTCCACAACGACATATCAAAATGGTAGTGATATTCTTCATTAAAAATCTGCAATTGATTCTCAATTTCTGATTCAGAAATATTGTTTAAACACTTCAACAAGTCAATCCGCATCAACACCTCTTTATTAATCATTCGTTTGGCATCGGCAAAAGATACGGATTTTAAAAACATTCTGACTTTAGACGAATTAAGCAACAGCAACGTGTAAACCGCAAATTCCAATTGGTTGAAACCGATAAAATAGCAAGTGTCGTCCAACATAACAGGTTTTTCATTTTGAGGTAGTACCAATGTAAAATGAAGCGTTTTGTACAATCCCGATATAGCTATTTTATATGGTAGAAACGAGTAATCACCAATTCCAAAAATGGAAAATGATGGTTTATGATGATAAATGCTTGATTTTCGCGAATTAAAATAAGAAGATTTACTTTGTAAGTAGTTGTAGGTTAATGGATATTTCTGATAAATATAGGCAGTGTCCTGTCCAATTCTTTGTTGAGTGATAATAGTACATTTGTTCGTTGGTGAAGCAATTGTATTTTTTAAGTCTGAACTTTTTAAGATATTGAAAATTAAATTATTTTCCAAATAAAATTCCTCTCCAAGTTTGTTGTAAAACCTTTTGCCGTTATACTCTAATTCCATCACTTGTGAACAATCATGTTTTACACCTTGTCGCCACTCAAACGGACAAATACCATCTATGCTACTGGCTGATAAATAGGCTTGTCTATCGGAAACAAATTTTGAATTGACCCATCCAAATTCACTTTTAAGTTGCAAAGTGTAAAAATCATATTCACGACAAATATAATCAGGGACAGCATTTAATCGACAAAATAGCAAAGAAGCATCCACCGAAACATTAAATTCTTTTTTGCTGTCAATTGTTTGTTTCTCAATATCATTGATGGGATATTGTGCCTTTTGCTGTTCAAAAATCAAATTTTTGATAACCGCATTTTTAACCAAAAAAGCCATATAACCATTAGCGTTTCCAAAATATTTGATGAGCGAAATGGTAATATATTCTGCAATGTCAAAATTGCCCTTTCCTGTAATGGCATCAATGCCGCTTTGATTCTTGAAATTTGATTTCTGCGGTAAATTTGAAGAACCTAAACTCCCTAATTTAGCGTTAGTTACCCACGGCGGATTACCAATAATCAACAGCTGCTTCCCTGTAATTTCTTTTGCTATTGTCTGAAAATCAAAATCGAAAACACTACAATGAAGAATCTCTATTATAGGAACTCTTTTATCTTGATGATGAAGAAAAAAATCCAAAATGCTCAGTTTCGTCTGCAAAATATAAGTGCTTTGAATTTCAATACCGATAATTCGTTGTATATCTTTGAATTGTGCAAGAGAAGCAAGAATAAAATTACCTTTCCCGCAAGTCGGTTCAATAATAATTTGCGGAGATAAGTTGCGAGCTGATAGATTTTTTACAATCTTATTCGCCAACGTTGCATTTGTTTGAAAATCACCATATTCTATGGTGTCTTCTGCCACTATATTTTGGGGAATCAACGATATTTCTTTGACAAAATCTTCAAATTCGGTTTCAGTATTAAAAAAAGAGACTATCCCACAAACTTTTTTCAATAGCACATTAGCTTCAGAAAATGAGCATTTTTTAGAAATTTCTTCTACAAAAAAGTCCAAAACAGAAATAAAAATGGGGAGGTTGCTAAGAGACATTATTCAGGAATTTCATCAATCATTTTGCTTATCCCAGACACTTGCTCTTTCAAATATACAATTCTTTGATATTGCAATCGCCATTGTAAAGCATTTGAAATAGTTAAATAACCTTGCTGTGGAATAGTTTTCATAATCTGTTCTGCTAATTGTGTTAATGTAATTTCGTCAGCAGGAATATTTTTATCATTCAAATATGCCACAATATCCTCAACATTTGCCTTATCTTCTATCATTTCTCTTAACCGAAATGTCGTTGTATAATCAGCTGTTCTCTCACTTGATATAAAAGAACAACTTACAAAATGCAAGGTTGCTATTTTCGTTTTAGGATCATCTTCTTTTTTGTAAACAAAAACCAAAAGATTATACCCCAATCCAAATATTTTCTGTTTTGCATCTTTAAAGGGACAAGAAGACTGAGGCTGATTAATTGAAGTAACTTTTATATCCGTCATTACCTCTTCCGAAGGCAAATCAATACCTACAGCTGAACTCCCAATTTTAACATCATATTTTTCAGATAGTTGGGATTGAAACTTATGTTCTATATGCGTTCCAACCGCTTTCCCGTCCGTAACTCCATATAACTCCCTGTTTTTCACTTTCGACTCCAACGAACAAAATAACTTTGCTTCTCTCTTCAGATTTTCTATGGTCAATTTAGGCTTCATATTCGATAAAATTTCTACCCGCAAAAGTACTGCTTTTTTTCTTAATGAAGCCGCTACATAAAATTTTGTTTCGCCTTTCCTGCAAACTCTGTAAGACCGTTATATAAACCTCTATCCTCGCAAATGAGTACCCGCCTTATGAATCATCCACAAAAGCAGTTTATTTTTTTATTGGGCGCCCCGGCAGTTTTTCTTTTCCTCAATCTCAATCTCAACCTCAATCTCAACCTCAACCTCAATCTCTTAACTACAAAAGAAAAACTGCCGTCACGCTTTCCGCTTTGACGTTGCAAAACTAAGGTCATACTCTGCGCAGCCTGACCTTGTCGGCCATCTCTCCCCCATAATTGTAAATAATTCATTGTCAACAGTTCAGTGGATGCTGCTGCGGGGTATCCGCTACAATCGTTGGCGCATCATGGCGCTGATATTATCATACTTTGCCGTTTCAAAATAATGAACTGCAGAGATTATCCCGAAACTAACAAACAACATTCCTATATTCCGAAAATCTTTTGTATTTTTGCAGCCGAAAACGAGAATTAAAGAAATATGGATAATCTGCTGGAAAAATTAGAAGAAATATACAAACGTTGGTTGGAAATTGCCGAAGAAGTTGCAAAACCGGACGCAATGTCGGATATGAAACGATACATTAAGTTGAATAAAGATTACAAAGATATTCAGCCCATCGTTGAAGCATACAAAAATTATAAAAATCTAATCGAGAATATTACCAATGCCAAAGAAATCATTTTGAACGAAAAAGATGAAGATTTCAAGGCAATGGCGAGAGAAGAATTGGACGAATGGTCCACCCAACGCGACCAATTGGAAGATGATATCCGTATTTTGTTATTACCCTCCGACCCGCAAGACAGCAAAAACGCTCAAGTTGAAGTTCGTGCCGGCACCGGTGGCGACGAAGCAAGCATTTTTGCCGGCGATTTATTCCGTATGTATCAGCACTATTGCGATAAAAAAGGTTGGAAAATCGATGTCGTTTCAATGACCGAAGGTACCGTTGGCGGCTATAAAGAAATTGTTTTCACCATCAGTGGTGAAGGCGTTTACGGCTTAATGAAATATGAATCCGGCGTTCACCGCGTACAACGCGTGCCACAAACCGAAGCACAAGGACGTGTTCACACCTCCGCCGCTTCTGTGGTCGTTCTGCCCGAAGCCGACGAGTTTGACGTTGAATTACGACAATGCGACATCCGAAAAGATACCTACTGCTCCTCCGGTCCCGGCGGCCAATCTGTGAATACCACCTACTCCGCCGTCCGCTTAACTCACATCCCTACCGGCATCGTCGTCGCCATTCAGGACGAAAAATCACAAATCAAAAACTTGGATAAGGCCATGAGCGTGCTCCGTACCCGTCTTTTTGAACGCGAGTATAAAAAATATTTGGACGAAATCTCTTCCAAACGTAAAACAATGGTCTCTACCGGTGACCGCTCCGCAAAAATCAGAACTTACAACTATCCGCAAAACAGAGTTACCGACCATCGTATCAACTTGACAATGTACAACTTAATCGGTTTTATGGATGGCGACATTCAAGAAACCATCGAAGCACTGCAAGTCGCCGAAAACGCTGAAAGACTTAAAGAAGCGGTTGTTTAAGCACCTCTCTGTAAACTTCTTTGATCTGTTTTCCAATTACTTCCTGCGAAAATTGTTCGCAAGCATAATTGCGAATTTCTTGTTGCGAAAAAGATTCGTAATGATCCAACATATAATTAACGTTTCTGAATAACGTTGCTTCATCTTTTGCCGAAAGCAACATTCCCCGCTTTGAATCCACAATCTCTCCAATTCCGCCCACATCGGTAGTAACCACCGGCAAGCCGCAAGCAAAAGACTCGACAATCACACAAGGAAGATTCTCAAAATTGGAAAACAAAACAAAAAAATCGGCATCGGCATAGAATTGTGCAATCTCCTTTTCCGATTTCTTCCCATGAAAAACGACAAACTTTTGTAAATCATTCTGCCTTACATACGCTTCAAATTCAGGTTTGGGATAATCGTGCACCACATCCAACACAAAATCCTGACGCTGAGTTGATAACTGCCGAATGACACGCAAAAGACCGGAAAAATTTTTGGCTTCGTCGCGCAAAGTAGAAATATGCAATAAATGTTTTAATTGATGGGGCGATTTTTCTTTTATCGTAAATAACTGTGTATTAACTACATTATAAACAACTCGAAAAGGTGCGGTAATACCGTATCGCTGCATGTTTTTTTGTAAATCCGCACTCACCGGCAAAATCTTTTGAGCATGATTGGCAATCTTCACAATATTTCGTAAGGTTTTTCCGGTCATTGCTTCACAATTTTGCGGCTGATAAATAGTCCAATGCTCCGTTAAAATGTATGGAATCTTGTACATTTTCCACCAAAAATAGGCAATTTTCCCGACAGGAAGTGTCACATGAAGATGTACTAAATCAGGAACAAAAAAGTACTTTTTAACATATTTTAGGCCCCAATTATAGGCACGAAAAAGTCGCCATTTGTTAATGATTTTGGCAATAATTCCAATAGGAAATCGTGATGGTTTACGATGAATCAGAATATGCTTAAAATTTTGATAATCAATAATTTCAATCTCTTTTTTTTGTAAAAGTGCCGCATCAATGGTAGCCGAGAGAATAACAGAATTAACCTCATCGGAAACCGTCTGTATCTGTTTCAGACAGAAATTCCCGGCAGTAGGATCATTGGCAGTAGGAAACCAACTGAGTAAATGGAGAATATTCTTTTTGTCAGCCATTCTCTATCGGTTAAGTTGGTTTAAATACATCCGAATGGTATTTTCCAAACCATAGTATAAAGCATCGCAAATCAGGGCGTGTCCAATCGATACTTCCATCAAGTTGGGAATATTTTCGTCAAAATAGCTCAAATTGACCAGTGACAGGTCGTGACCGGCGTTGAGTCCAAGTTGTTGGTACTGTGCTTCTTCTGCTGCCAAAATAAAAGGTTCAATGGCTTGTTCTTTGTTTTCGGGATACAATCGCGCGTAACTTTCCGTATATAACTCAATTCTGTCGGTTCCGGTAGAGCCTGCATATCGAACCATTTCCACATCTGCATCAACGAAAATGGATGTACGAATCCCCTCTTTTTGAAAAGAAGCCACCAACTCTCGCAAGAATTTCTGGTTCTCTTTGGTATTCCACCCTGCGTTGGAGGTCAGTGCGTCGGGTGCATCGGGAACTAAAGTTACCTGTGCCGGTTTCACACGCATAACCAATTCAATAAAATCTTCGGACGGATAACCTTCAATATTAAACTCGGTGGTTACAATTTCTTTTAAATCCAAAACATCCAAGTAACGAATATGTCTCCCATCGGGACGGGGATGCACTGTAATTCCCTGTGCTCCAAATTTTTCACAATCCATCGCTACGGCTACCACATCAGGCATGTTGCCCCCGCGCGCGTTGCGCAATGTAGCAATTTTATTAATATTAACGCTCAATCTTGTTTTCATCATTTTTACGTTTTAATTTATTAATTCTTCTTTTTTCCAATTTACTCAACCATATTGGCAAAACAATCAATCCCAGAATAAGGTACGGATAATAGGAGATGCCCCGCCATAGCAAGGCAACGGCATCCTGCAAATTAGCTGGAAAATCACCGCTAAAGAAAGCGGGAAAAACCGCTTCGGCAATTCCACTTGCACCCGGAGTGGGACTAATAAGCAGTATGACCCACATTACCAGCTGTTTGGCATAAATCATCACTTGCTGCGACCAATCAAATGCCATCTCAGGATTAAGGGCAAAAACCAAAAAATTTAAGACCAAAAATCGAGCCGTCCATGAAAAAGCAGTCGCCGTAAAAGATTTCAACCAATATCCTATCGGCTTGTATTTCAACTCTTTTGATGTAATGATAATATCATCACCGGTTTGTGCCGCACCTACTTTCCAACGACGTAACAAGGGCAAGGAAAAAATAAGAACCAACAACTTTTTGAAACCTTGGGGAAAGAAAAAGATGGCACACGTAATAATGGTGGTCAACATTACAATAAAACCGTATCCTATAAAAAACAAAGAACTGATATCAATCGAAAAAATTTCTTTAACATTCAGAATATCAGTACCATAAAATAAAAGGATAACCGCAACGATAAAAATGTAAAATAATTCATCTAAAAGTGCCGTAATCATCACAATAGCCGTACTCTTTCCTAATTTTATGCCTTCGGCATTAATAAAAAAAAGTGCAAACGCCGAACCACCCACCATCGACGGACTTACGGAAGAGGCAAATTCCCAGAGCAGTATAATTTGCAGAGAACTTTCAATACTCAATTCTCTTTCCAACAAAATTCGCAAACGCCACACATACATCGCATCGCGAATAATCATCATCAAAAAAGCCAAAACAATAAATTGCAAACTATACTCCAATCCTTCCAAGTAGGAAAGATTAAAATCATTACTATACAACGAAAAAACAGAAAAGCCGATTCCAATCAGTATTGGAATGAGAATTCGCTTGAAACTAAACATCTGCTTTATTTCCTTTTCGGAGGTCATTTTTTGTCTTGTTTTTTCGTAAAATGAGAGTGCAAAGTTACACTTTTTTTAAAAAAAAGATGTATCTTTGCCGCCTAAAAAAATGATGTATGACTAACTTGTCGTTCCGTTATCTTATTGTATTGATTTTGAGCTTCTTATCATTTACCGTTTCTGCTCAAGACGGGACCATCAAGGGCTTTGTATATGACAATAGCAGCGGCGAACCTGTGGCTTATTGCATGATTCAGCTGAAAGGAACATCTTATGGAACATTAACCGAAAAAAGTGGCGCTTTTGTCATCAGTAAAGTTCCAAACGGAGATTATACTCTGTCGATTAACTACATAGGTTATGATAGTATTCAAGAAAATTTTACCATTAAAGATAATGTAACAACGCGGAATTATTTCTTAAAATCGTCGAAAATATCATTAGAAGGGGTGCAGATTAGTGCGGAAGGACAGCGTGTTGTAACGGAGACGCGTACCTCTGTGATTTCCGTAACAGCTAAAGATATCAAACAATTGCCTTCAATTGGCGGGCAACCGGATTTTGCACAGTATTTGCAAGTTCTGCCCGGCATTATCTCTACGGGTGACCAAGGCGGGCAGCTTTACGTGCGCGGGGGAACCCCCATCCAAAACATGCTTCTGTTAGATGGAATGATGATTTATAACCCATTCCACTCCATAGGACTATTTTCTGTTTTCGATAGCGACATCATGAGTTCGGCAGACGTTTATACCGGCGGCTTCGGAGCCGAGTTCGGCGGACGCCTTTCATCTGTGATGGATATTCGTACCCGCGACGGCAATAAAAAAAGATTGTCCGGCAAAATTGACGTTAATACCTTCGGTGCCAAGCTGTTATTAGAAGGTCCCATCGTAAAAATGAAAGAAAACAGACGCGTCTCTTTAGGCTATATCGTCTCCGTGAAAGGTTCATACTTGGAACAATCTTCTAAAATTTTCTACCCTTATATTGAAGAAGGTCTCCCTTATAATTATTTGGATATTTACGGAAAAATTTCATTAAACAGCAAGAGCGGTTCCAAACTCAGCTTGTTCGGATTCAATTTCGACGATAAGGTAAATTATTCTTCCATTGCAACTTATAGATGGAAAAACTTCGGTGCAGGTGCCAATTTTCTGATTGTTCCGGGACAAACCCCGATGTCAATTGAAGGAACCATCGCCTATACTAATTACTATACGTTGTTGGATGACAAAGCATTCAAACCCGAAATGAAAAATATGACCGGGAAAGACACAAACGCGCGACAAAGTTCTTTAGATGGATTTAATGCCAATTTGGCTTTCAACTATTATATCGGAAAAAGTTTATTATCCGTCGGCGTCGAATTTGTGGGTTACACCGCTGATTATATTTTCTACCAAAATGCAAGCTCAAGCAGCCGTATCGAACAAAAAGACTTCACCACCGACATTGGTCTTTTTATAAAGTATAAATACAATTTCCGCGACAAACTCATCGTAGAGCCGAGCTTCAGATTGCAATACTACGCCTCTTTGGGCGTTAGTTCTCCCGAGCCGCGTCTGTCTCTGAAATACAATATTACACCCAAAATAAGACTTAAATTGGCGGGCGGACTTTTCTCGCAAAACTTTGTTGCCGCCACTTCCGACCGAGATGTCGTCAATCTGTTTTCCGGTTTCCTATCCAGTCCGAGCGGGTTGCCCGATACGGCACTCAACGGGAAACAGGTTAACTCAAGTCTGCAAAAAGCCCAACACATCATTTTAGGCTTGGAATTGGATGTCCTGCGCTATACGACCATCAATATCGAAGGCTATTACAAAAATTTTTCAATTATTACTTCTCTGAATCGTTACAAAATGTTTGATACAGATCCTGACTACATTTTTGAAGAAGGAAATGCTTATGGTGGCGATTTTTCGGTTCAATTTGATTATCAAGGACTTTTAATAAAAATGGTGTACTCGTTAGGTTGGGTGAATCGTTTCGATGGCGTGCAACATTATACCCCCCACTTTGACCGCCGCCACAATATTAACCTGCTGGCTTCCTACGCTTTCGGCAAACGCAAAAGTTGGCAAATTGACCTCCGCTGGAACTTTGGTACAGGATTCCCTTTTACTCAAACTCAAGCCTACTATCCTCAAATGACCATCTCTTCGTATGACGTGAATTATGTCAATGCCAACGAACAATTGTCGTTCTTGTTGGCAGACTATAATAAAGGTAAACTGCCTAATTATCACCGCCTTGACTTAAGCATCAAAAAGACTTTCCATCTCGGCGAACGTAATAGTATTGACCTAAGCGTCGGCGCAACCAACTTATATAATTATCAAAACGTCTTTTATAAAGACCGTATTACGAACAAAACTATCTATCAACTTCCACTTTTGTATAATTTAGGGGTTAGTTGGAAGTTCTAAAATATTGACACTGTGAACAAAAAAAATATAATCATTCTCATCTGCACACTTTTGAGCGGAATTGTTATCGGTTCATTGATGGTAGGAGTCGTCACCTATACCTCTTTTGCCAATTCTGATGAAAATCCGGATATTTCAAACTGTTATAATAATGTGTTAGCTTCGCCCCCACTTCCTCAAACACTCACATTTGCAGGCGAACCGGTACCCATCAATAATTATTGGGTTCGTGAAGCCTTAGACAGAGAATTGACCGCCGTTTGCTATCAACACTCCACCACTCTACTGGGTTTAAAACGTTCCGGCAGATGGTTTCCTACCATAGACAAGATTTTTAAAGAAGAAGGCGTGCCGGAAGATTTTAAATATCTTTGCATTGCAGAAAGCAATATGTCGAACGCAATCTCGCCGGCTAAAGCGGTCGGGTTTTGGCAATTTATTGAAGGCACTGCCCGACTTTACAAATTAGAAGTCCGTGACGAAGTAGATGAACGCTACCACATCGAAAAAGCAACGCATGCCGCATGCCAATATCTGATGGGGTCAAAAGAACGATTGGGAAGTTGGTCATTGGCTGCTGCCGCATACAACATGGGCGAAGCGGGCGTAAAGAACTCATTAAAAGCACAATCGGTAAACAGCTATTGGGATCTATACCTCAATCCCGAAACAGCCCGATATGTCTATCGTATCTTAGCCTACAAATTATTATTTGAAAACCCACACATCTATGGTGTTCAGGTTTCACAAAAAGATAAATATAAACCATTTGAATATGAAGAAGTTGAAGTTACCACCTCTATTCCTGATCTATACCAATTTTGCCAAGAACACAATATTACCTATCGCCAACTAAAAGAACTCAATCCGTGGTTGCGCTCCACGAAACTAACCGTGAACAATAAATCATATTTTATCAAAATACCCGTTAATAAGAAGTAAAAGGTTTCAAGAATGAATCATCGTGCTGAAGATCACCTTGCAATTATAGGAGCAAAAGAGAACAATTTACAAAATATATCCATTGATATTCCACATCATCAACTTGTAGTGGTTACGGGGTTGAGCGGAAGTGGTAAGTCATCACTTGCTTTTGACACGATATATGCAGAAGGTCAACGCCGATACATGGAAACATTTTCAGCGTATGCCCGACAATTCATCGGGAATTATGACCATCCGGATGTGGACAAAATTACGGGACTGAATCCCGTGATTGCCATCGAGCAAAAGACAACCAATAAAAATCCTCGCTCCACCGTTGGCACTATCACTGAAGTTTACGATTTCCTGCGACTTCTTTTCGCCCGCGCCGCAGATGCCTACTCCTATGTAACCGGTGAACCGATGATTCGTTATTCCGAAACCGAATTGATAGATAAACTTTTAGAACTATATAACAATAAGGACATTACAATTCTTGCACCCATTGTCAAAAGAAGAAAAGGACACTATCGCGAAGTTTTTGAAAATACCCGCAAACATGGTTTTACCAAAGTTCGCGTAGATGGAGAAATCAAGCAACTCCTTCTCAATATGGCAGTGGACCGATACAAGATTCACGATATTGAAATCGTTATTGATAATTTAATCATTAAAGAAGAATCTAAAGCTCGTTTAATCAATAGTTTACGTTTAGCATTAAAATATGGAAAAGGGGTAGTCGCAATTCTCAATAATGAAAATAGAGAGGTTAAGAATTTCAGTAAATTCTTGATGTGTCCCTCAACCGGAATTTCGTACCCCGAACCCGAACCCAATACCTTCTCCTTTAATTCTCCTTACGGCGCCTGCGAAAAATGCAACGGACTTGGTTTTATCACCGAAATAGACCTAAAAAAGATAATTCCGGACGACAATATAAGCATTAAAGAAGGCGGCATCGTTCCCATTGGAACCTATAAAAACAACCAAGTTTTCAGGCAGTTGGAAGCCTTGGGTGACAAATACGGATTTTCAATAGAGGATCCTATTCGTGTTTTGCCGGAACAAGTTCTTAATATTATATTGTATGGAACGGACGAACCACTCAGAATCCGACGCGAATTTTCCGGATTATCGCCTGTATCAACTACTTATGGTGGTATAATCAATTTTATTAAAGATTTTGATTATGAAAGTGCGCCGGCATCAATCCGTAAATGGATTCAAAGTTTCTTGAATGAAATACCTTGTAACGAATGTCACGGTGCGAGATTAAAGAAAGAATCTTTACATTTTAAAATAGGTGGAAAAAGTATTGCCGATTTGGCGATGATGGACATTTCAGATTTAATGACATGGATTGAAGAATGCCCGAAATATTTGAACGAATCAAAAAAAATTATTGCTTCCGAAATACTCCGCGAAATAAAATTCAGGCTTCACTTTTTGGAAGATGTCGGCATTCAGTACTTGTCTCTCAATTTGCCGGCGAGGGCGCTGTCGGGCGGTGAAGCTCAGCGCATTCGATTGGCAACACAAATCAGCTCCCAATTAGTCAATGTGCTTTACATCTTAGATGAGCCAAGTATCGGGTTACACCAACGCGATAACCATCAATTAATTGAGGCACTCAAAAACTTGCGTGATTTGGGGAACTCGATTATTGTGGTAGAACACGACCGCGACATGATGAAAGCCGCCGATTTTATCATTGATATTGGTCCGGCTGCCGGCATTCACGGAGGCAAAATCGTAGCCGCCGGCACTTTCGACGAAATGTTACAAAAGGATACCCTTACCGCTCAATATCTTAACGGCAAAAAAAAGATTGCTGTTCCACAACAAAGACGCAAAGGCAATGGGCATGAACTCACGATTGTAGGCGCCTCCGGCAACAATTTAAAAAATGTGGACGTCTCTTTTCCTTTGGGTACTTTCATCTGCGTAACGGGGGTGTCCGGCAGTGGCAAATCTACCTTGATCAATGAAACGCTTTACCCTATTCTTAATCACCACTTCTATCGCGCCGAAAAGAAACCGCTGCCATTCATTGAAATAACCGGTTTGGAACATATTGACAAAGTAATCGAAATCAATCAACAACCCATTGGCAGAACTCCCCGCTCCAATCCTGTGACCTATATCGGTGTATTTGACCTCATCCGACAACTCTATGCTGAGCTTCCAGAATCCAAAATCAGAGGTTATAAGCCGGGACGTTTTTCGTTTAATGTTGTGGGCGGACGGTGCGAGGAATGCAAGGGCGGTGGGCTGAAAGGCATTGAAATGAATTTCTTGCCCGATGTTTACGTTACTTGCGAATCGTGCGGCGGAAAACGATACAACGACGAAACTTTAGAAATCAGATTCAAAGGAAAATCGATTAATGATGTCCTCGAAATGGATATTGAAACAGCAGTTACTTTCTTCGAAAATATTCCGCATATTTGCAATAAGTTGCAGACTCTCTGTGATGTAGGTCTTGGTTACATTAAATTGGGACAGCCCTCCACCACCCTCTCCGGCGGCGAAGCCCAACGCATTAAGTTAGCCGCCGAGTTATCCAAGAAAGATACCGGAAAAACTTTCTACATCTTAGATGAACCTACCACCGGTCTTCATTTTGAAGACATTTACATCTTATTAAACGTATTAAATAAACTGGTGGAAAAAGGCAATACCGTGCTGGTCATTGAACACAATATGGATGTGATTAAAATGGCAGATTGGGTCATCGATTTGGGACCGGAGGGCGGACGCAACGGAGGAAAAATTATCGCAACCGGAACTCCTGAAGATATTGTTGAAGAAAATGTGGGCTATACCGCTCAATATTTGAAAGATGAATTAAAAAACGAAACCTTATAAATGGTTATTTGTTTTTTATCACATAATAAGCAGCAGTGGTATAAAAATCTCGTAAATAAGGAATTACACGAAAAATAGGTAAAACTTTGCGCTGTTTTAATTTGAATTTGATCTCATAATTGGGATTGATGAAGTACAAACTCTTTTGTAATATCTCATAATCATTGCGTTTCACAATTCGCTCAAAGCGCTCAATGGTAATACCTGTTTCCTTAATTTCCATTAATGCCTCACTTTTATGCCCTTCCGACCAAATAATGCATCTATTATAGCACCTTTTGGGTAATAAATGAATGAATGGAGTCTTTGACAAAAAACCGCTGCAAATTTGCTGATGACCGCCGAAAGGCATATACCACGGAGGAAATGCAAAAAATACGATCCCTCCTTCATTCATAAACTGTTTTAAAAAAGACATAAAACGTTCTTGATTGTGAATATGCTCGATAACGTCTCGCAACATGATAACATCAAACTTAAAATTCTCGCGTTTAATATCATAAATATCCGAAAATATTAATTCCAAATTATCATGATTCGGATGGTCTTGAAAAAAAACTTGCGCATTCTGCAATTGGCGTTCATTCAAATCGATGCCCACACACTTACAACCCAAATCCATGAAAGGTTTAAGATTACCTCCCTCACCACAACCAATCTCCAAAATCGAAGTTTGACTTGTAATTTTATAACTCTTTTCAATATAAGGAATTACGTACTTTTGAGTCGTATAACTCTGCTCATCAAAATATAATTTTCTATCTGTATGTCTTTTCTGCATTTGATTATATTATACTAAGTGAAGAGAGATTAAATCGGCGAAATTGTAACGCACGTACTAACTCCCTAAACCACAATTAAGCCGCAAAAGTACAAATATTTTTGCAATAATTATTTCCCCACAAATTTTTCGGAATGAAAAAAACATTCGTAATAAAAATTGATGTATTTTTGCAAAATATTCACTAACACCATTGAAGATGCACGAAGATTTGCATTTAGTAACCGATTTAGCCCTAATTTTAATCTCTGCAGGAATTATTACCATCATATTCAAACTCCTCAAACAACCATTGGTCTTGGGATACATTGTGGCCGGTTTTATTGTGGGTCCACACTTCGATTTATTTCCTACCGTGGTTCAGCAATCCGGTGTTAAAGAGTGGTCGGAAATAGGTATTATCTTCTTGTTATTTGCTTTAGGACTTGAATTTAGCTTTAAAAAACTATTTAAGATCGGCACTACGGCTATCATTGGGGCGGTAGCGGAAATTGTAATAATGACCTGCATAGGCTTCCTCTCCGGTTATCTGCTCGGTTGGGGAGCAATGGAAAGCATTTTCCTCGGCGGTATGTTGGCAATGTCTTCTACAACCATTATTATCAAGGCTTTTGATGACATGAAACTCAAAAATCAAAAGTTTGCCGACATAACGATGGTCATCTTAATTATTCAGGATATTGTGGCGATCATCATGATGGTATTGCTATCAACCGCTGCGGTGGGACAAAAATTCGCAGGTGTGGATATGTTGATGTGTATCATTAAGTTAGTATTCTTTATGATACTGTGGTTCGTCGTTGGCATTTCGGTGATTCCTACCTTTTTTAGAAAAGCCAAAAAATATATTAATGATGAAACTTTGCTGATTCTCTCTATCGGACTTTGTTTCGGAATGGTACTTTTCGCCAATTATGTGGGGTTTTCATCCGCGCTCGGTGCATTCGTTATGGGCTCCATCCTATCGGAAACAATTGAAGGTGAACATATTGAAAAATTGATCAAAGGCATTAAAGATTTATTCGGAGCCATTTTTTTCGTTTCGGTCGGCATGATGGTAGATCCTCATATTTTAGTCGAATATTGGGATATAATTCTTATCATCACCGCTATTGTATTGTTTGTCAAAGCTTTTGTTTCCACTTCCGGTGTAGTTCTTGCCGGCGAATCTTTGAAAACGTCCCTTCAAGTAGGACTCAGCCTCGCTCAAATCGGTGAATTTGCTTTCATTATTGCCTCCTTGGGTGTCTCGCTCGGCGTAATGCGTCCTTTCATTTACCCTATCATCGTCGCCGTATCTGTAATAACCACATTTACAACTCCTTACTGCATTCGCTTCGCCGAACCCGCCAATCGTTTCCTGAATAAAAAATTACCTAAAACCTTCAAACAAAAATTAGATAATTACAGCATTACCGGTAACACAAGCAAAGTAGCAAGTGGTTGGAGCAAAATTATCAAACTCTCTTTGGTAAGAACAATTGTCTTCACCGTTTTTTGCGTCTCTATTATCCTTCTTTCATTCGGCTATTTCTATCCTTTTACTCTTGCGAAACTATCCAAATCCCTGCCGTTAGGCATCATCAATCTAATCAATTGCTTGGTAACTTTGGTAGCCATTTCACCATTCTTATTTGGTTTAATGAAAAATGGAGGTCGCGTACAAGAAGCCTATTCTTCGTTATGGCGTGAAAATCAATATAATAGAATTACCATTGTAGTATGGACTCTGCTTCGTCTTTTTGCAGCATGCTTCTTCGTCATCCTGATTCTGTCAAAATCTTTCAAATTCACGCATTGGGTTATCATTCTCATCGCCATTGCCATCGTTTTATTTATCGCCCTTTCAAGAAATGTATTTAAACGATATACAAAATTTGAAGAGAATTTTATGCAAAATTTGAATGCCAAAGAACAAGAAGATGAGTCGGTAAAGGAATAAAAATGCAGCAACGAAATCACACATTTTTAAAGGCATAACAAAAAAAAAATAAGAATTTTATGCAGATTTGAATACCTGAAATGAACAAAAAATGATGATATTGAACAATAAAAAGACATTCGGGAAACTATTAGAGGTATGCGCCAACTCATTAGAATCCGCCCACTGCGCCAATGCCGCCGGTGCGCAAAGAATAGAACTTTGCAACCGCTTGGAAGTCGGCGGCATTACCCCCTCGCACGACGATATTCACCATTGTATCAACAATTTATCATTAGATACTTTCGTACTCATTCGTCCGCGCGAAGGCGATTTTTGCTATACACCTGAAGAATTTGAAACCATCCTTCACGACATCCGCTTCTGCAAAGAAGCCGGCGCTAAAGGCGTGGTCATCGGCTTTTTAAAACCCGATTTGTCTATCGATATCGAAAAATGCCGACAAGCCATCATCGCTGCCGGCAACATGCAGGTTACTTTTCACCGTGCTTTCGACCGCTGTCCTAATTGGCAACTTGCTCTGGAACAGATTATTGAGTGCGGATTTCATCGAATCCTTACTTCCGGTCAACAACCATCCGCCCAACAAGGAATCGCTACTTTAAAAGCCATTGTTCAGCAAGCCGACCAACGGATTCAAATTTTGGCAGGCGCCGGCATTAACGCCGGCAATGTTGCCCAAATAATTGAAGAAACCGGCGTGAAAGAAGTACACGCAAGTTGCAAATTATCAGGTAATTTGAGTGATGAAAATGAAATTATCAAAATACTAAACATCATCAAAACTTATGAATAAATTATTGAAAAAAGGTCAGTTTCTCGCGATATTATTAATACTTTTACTTGTACAAAATGCAAGTGCACAGCATTTTATAACGGACATTGCTTATCGAGACCAAGTACATCGCAATTTTGTGGCGCGACAAGCCATTACGATGAATCGAACTGCTCCCCTGTTCAATGTTTTTAATCAACCACTTACGACGGAAGAGACGGAGGCGATGGAATTTCTGTACGCCTATATGCCCCTCAGCGATTTAGCAGATTATGATGGCGATTTTTTCCTGCGCCAAGTGCGTACCTCGTTTGCCGCTCGCGACTATTTCTCTTGGGGAAAGACAGTTCCGGAAGATATTTTCCGCCATTTTGTGCTGGTTTATCGCGTTAATAATGAGAATTTGGATAATGCGCGGTGGGTATTTTTCGACGAGCTAAAAGAACGACTTCAAGGACTTTCGATGTACGAAGCGGCATTGGAAGTGAACCATTGGTGCCACGAAAAAGTGGCATATCGTCCATCGGATGGACGCACTTCTGCTCCATTGGCTACCATCAAAACCGCATTAGGTCGCTGCGGAGAAGAATCTACTTTTACCGTAACTGCCTTACGTTCAGTAGGTATCCCGGCCAGACAATGCTACACCCCGCGCTGGGCACACACCGACGACAATCACGCTTGGGTAGAGGTTTGGGTCAACGGAAAATGGTACTTCTTAGGGGCATGCGAACCCGATCCCGAACTCAATATGGGCTGGTTCGCCATACCAAGCACACGTACTATGATGGTACATTCCAACGCTTTCGGAAAATACAATCAAAATGAAGAAGTTACGTTAGCGACCAATCTGTTCTCGCGCGTGAATATGCTGCCCAACTACACCACAACTCAAAAAATAACAATTAAAGTGCTTGATAATCAACAAAAACCTATCAAAAATGCTACTGTCAAGTTTAAACTTTACAATTATGCCGAATATTACCCGATTGCGGTACAAAAAACAGACGAAAACGGTGTGGCACAAGTCACTACCGGACTGGGCGATTTGTTGATCTGGGCTTCCAACGGCAATTATTACAATTATGAAAAAATGGATGTAAGAAAGTCCACCACACTTTCCATCATTTTAAACAAAACTGCCGGCAAAGAGTATAATGAGGAACTCACAATTGTTCCACCTTACGGAACGGACAATGTTGTTGTGGCAGATGAACAAAAAACTGCCCTCAATATTCAGCGACTGCAATTTGAGGATTCTTTGCGAAACGCTTATATCTGTACTTTTAAAACCGAAAAAGACTCTCTTCTTATTAAAAATGTGAATATTACGCCAATACAAATAGGCGATTTATTGCATAAAAGTGAAGGAAATTATGCCGAAATTATTAAATTGTTGAATAATAACAATCACGAACAAGAAGGGCTGTTTTTGTATGATTTCATGACGTCGCTGTCGGATAAAGATTTACGAGATTTGAATGCAGACATTGTTCAACAGCATCTCACTTTGTACAAGCCCGAAAAATATCCGTTTGATGTTTATGTAAAAGGCATTCTTTCACCACGAATTGCGAACGAGGGAATACGCACGTGGCGCAATGATTTACGAATAAAAATGACCAAAGAATTGGGGAAAGATATTGATTCTCAAAGTATTGTAAAATGGATTCATACAAACATTCAAATCGATAACGAAGCCAATTACTTTAACTGTCCCATTTCGCCGATGGGAGTTTACGATTTACGTTTGGCGGATGCACACTCACGCAATATCTTTTTTGTGGCTGCCTGCCGCGCTCTTGACCTTCCCGCCTATTTGGATAATGCTACCAATCAACTATTTGTGTACGAAAACCTACGTTGGAACAACATTTCATTTGAAAATTCAAAACCGGCATTCAAAACAGGAAAATTAACCATTGATTATCAGGGAGATGGAGAAATTATCCCCACTTATTGGACGCATTACACCATTGCCAAATACGAAAATGGCGACTTCGTTACCTTCGACTATGAAAACGACCCGCGCGTTGCCAACTTCCCATTTACGTTGGAATTGGAAACCGGCTACTATATGATTTCTACGGGCAATCGCTACAGCGACGGGACGACCTTGTCAAGATTGGAATTTTTTAATATCAATGCCGGCGACAACATTCATAAAAACCTTATTATCAGAGATTTAATTGAAAGAAAAGAGAATTATGGAACTATTGCAACCGACTTTCAACTCTCTTTCAACGGTTCACCGACCTTTGTAAATGAACTAACGAAAAACAACACTTTTCTGCTCTGTTTTATTGACCCCACGCGCGAGCCTACCAAACATCTGCTCAACGATATAGCCGCACGAAAAAATGCTTTCGACAATAGTAATCTGCCCATGATTTTTGTCGTGCCGTCAGATAAAAACAGTCCCGACTTTAATTTTGCACAATGGGAACTCCCTGCACATAGTATTTGCTTGGAAGATACTAATAATGAATGGTTTAATAATATTGTGACCTCCACCAATCAATATTTTCGTGATAATTATCCACTTGTTTTTCTGATTGATAACCAGGGCAAAATTTTCTTTAAAACCGAAGGTTATCGCATCGGTACGGGAGATTTAATTCTTAAAACACTACGCGCCAATCAATAAAAATTGTTTGGAGTAAATTTCAATTCTATCATAAAACAATAAAAATCAATTTTTTTATAATCATTTATCAATGCTAAATCAAAAAAAAATAAAAATCGACGACTACAACTACAACCTGCCCGGCGAGAAAATCGCTTTTGTGCCGAAAACAGAACGCGATACATCGAAATTGTTGGTGTACAATATGAATGATAAAACCATTACTGATTCGACTTTTGAGCAACTAAACGATTTCTTAAATCCCGATATGATGTTGATTTTCAATAACTCACGGGTAATTCATGCACGATTGTTAGTACACAATACGACGGGTGCCGCAATTGAAATTTTCTGTTTAGAACCGATTTTACCCACTTCCGAGCTGACCCATGCGTTGGCAGTAACGAAGCAAACCACGTGGAAGTGTTTAGTCGGGAATGCCAAACGATGGAAATCGCCGCTGACTATTTCTCTGATTATCAATGATAAACCCGTTACAATCACCGCAATAAAAGGGGAACGTTTGGATGATGCCTTTGAAGTACAATTTTGTTGGGACGACGAACAAGTCACTTTTGCCGAATGGGTGGAAGTTTATGGCAAAATGCCACTGCCGCCATATATCAAACGCGCCGCGGAAAAATCGGATGAAATTCGTTACCAAACAGTGTATGCAAAAGTGGACGGCTCTGTAGCTGCCCCCACCGCCGGTTTGCATTTTTCCGACAAATTATTGTCAAAAATAAAGCAAAACGGCATTAAAACCGACTATGTTACACTACACGTGGGCGCCGGCACTTTTAAACCCGTCACCGCTGAAGAAATTGGAGAACATTTTATGCACAGCGAACAAATCGTGATTGACAGAAATATGATACAACGTCTTGTCAATCAATTAGATAAAAAAATAATTGCAGTTGGAACCACTGTGGCACGAAGTTTGGAATCTCTTTTTATTATTGGTGCCAAACTTTACCTTCAATTGCCGCAACCATTTCACATTAATCAATGGGAATATTATGAAAATTCCAACATTCAACAAGTTACAACATCCGTTGCCTTGAATGCTTTGATTGACTTTATGAAAGACAATGACTTGGAATTTATCACAGCCTCCACACAATTGATGATTGTTCCCTCGTATCAACATCGATTGATAAAAGGCATTATCACCAACTTTCATCAGCCGAAAAGCACATTATTATTGTTAATTGCTTCCATTTTAGGCGATGATTGGAAAAATATTTATGCCCACGCACTTTCCCACGACTATCGATTTTTGAGCTACGGCGATGCTAATTTTTATTATATGTAGGACATTTTATATCAACTTTATGCACGAAGCGCTCCTTTTTCCACTTTAAGGTTGAACAACATCTTTGTTCGAGAAATAGACAAACATAGTATCTTTTTGGGATAGTATCGATTCTCAATAATTTCATAAAAAGGGTAGTGTCCCAAAAAGTGTGTATTTTCTTGTTTCAATAAGTTTTGCAAAAGTAA
>CAYYHC010000005.1:0-26853 GCA_964471715.1 uncultured Lentimicrobiaceae bacterium
GCAGAATTACGACGAGTTTATCACATTAAAGGCGCTTCAAACAGTAGATACAAGCGATGCTGATGCGATCGAGGCTTTTAAAGAGAAATTTTTTGTGACAGATGAGGATATTGCCCCGATGAAAAATATTGAGGTACTACCCGACCGCACGATTCAAGATTACCGTTCGACTTACAACGATATTCGCGATTGGTGGCGTCGGGAAAAAAGTGGTGGCGAATCTGAAAAATCAAAAATTGACTGGGAGGATGTGGTTTTCGAAATAGATTTGCTCAAATCTCAAGAGATAAACCTCGATTATATCCTTGAACTGATTTTCGAACACAACAAGCAAACCCAAAACAAGTCCGAGTTAGTTGAAGAGATTCGTAGGGTGATTCGTGCAAGTATCGGCAACCGAGCTAAGGAGAGTTTGATAGTCGATTTTATCAACGAAACGGACATTGATGCCATATTGGACAAAGCCAGTATTTTGGATTCGTTCTATACTTTCGCTCAAAAAAAACAGGCAAAAGAAGCGGCGGAGTTAATAGCTGACGAAGGACTCAACGAAACGGAGGCAAAACGTTACATATCGGCATCGTTGAAGCGTGAATACGCCAGCGAAAACGGAACAGAACTCAATGCGATACTGCCCAGCATGAGTCCACTGAATCCTGAATATTTAAAGAAGAAACAGAGCGTATTTCAAAAAATTGCTTCGTTTGTTGAGAAGTTCAAAGGTGTGGGAGGACAAATATAAGAATCGCTACTTTGCACTTTGCGAATTTACAAAATATCTAAACCTAAACTTGTAAATCTTGAATTATTTACAATGTTATTTGGGATAAATGCAGTTGAATAAGATGGGTGTATTCGGTTTTAAGGTCATGCGGCAAAAAAGATTTTTCTATCCATTCATGCCATAATAATTTTGCATTCAACATTTTGCAGATTATTGCGCGAATGATTTTGTCTTCCAATCCGCTTTTTTGCATCGCCGTAATAAAATCTGTTTGTGTAATTTTTCTTTTTTTTCCATTCAACGTAAGAGCTAATTCTTCAGTATCTTCCGGCATAACCAGCAATGTGGAAAGCAAATCATAAGCCGGCGTTAGATTATACTCGCCCGGTCGTACGCTATACATGGAATAATTCTTTAGGTGCATATCAGAATTACCTGTTATCCAAGCAAATAGCACCTGCTCCCAAAAATTTACCACGTCCAATTTGGGTGATACCGAATATCGAGCAATCAATTTCGCAATTTGCTCATACGACCCTCTATATTTGTATTCCGTCAACCGTTCCGACAATTGGCACATATCTTCCATCGGAAATTTTAGCCCATTCTTTCCTCTGTCAATACGTCGAGTCAAATAACACAATTCTCCATCTTCAAAACGCACAAGAGAATGTGGAACTACTTGTATTTTAACAGCTTCTGCAAGATGCATCGTCAAATCTTCCAATTCGGGCAAATGAGCAAACTGCTCGGTTTGCGGTTTTAAAATGTAGCTGCCCCATAATCCGACAATGGTAAAACGTTTGGGAGATTCCGCATTATTGACATCCAATGACAATTTGGGTTGTACGCCGGTTAATGTGGTTTGAGAGCGTATCACTTTTTCGGCAAGGGGCTGAAGATCTGCGCGCGTATAGGGTAAAAGAGGGGCATCCTTGGTGCCGAATATTTTTTGAGCACACTTCGGATGAAAGTCGATTTGCCCGCTTTCCAACTCTTGATAACAAAAAAAACATCTCGCCATATTATTCATTTTCAATTGATTCCACACTAACTGCACCAATACAATCTTTACAGCACAATAACAGCAAGGACATTCGGTCCCTCAAATTAACTTTCCAATTTTTTTCCACAATGTCCAACAACCAGCCTTCGGGAATTAAACCATCAAAAAAAGAAAACAAAACTCTACTTTCATATTGTTCCTCGCGTAGTGGCAATGTTAAGCTAACTGCTTCTGCATCATTGCTTTGTAAATATTCAGGTAAATATTGAAATAGATATCCGGCTTCATTTTCAATTAATATGCCGGCTAATTTTTGACGCATGTAAATATTTGCCCGTTTCATATATCTTTGTTTTTAGTACTCGTCACTACTCCGACCTGCGCCCCGAAAAGTGCCAAAACCTGATTCACTTTGTCCAAACGCAAAGTAGTTTTGCCCTGCTCCAAGTCACGTACAAATCGTAAACCTACCCCCGATTTTTCGGATAACTCAACTTGCGTAAGACGATAACGTTTACGCATCTGCTTTACATAATTTGATAATAAATATTGTTCCATCATTATACCTTTTCGGGTACAAAAATACAACTATTTTTTAATATTATACCCTTTTAGGTATATTTTTTTAATAAATTTATGTTTTATACCTTTTAGGGTATAAATTAGTCGGCATAATTTTATTCGGCATTCACCAAAGCGGCAAATTTTTGGGCTCTTGCCGCGCCTTCTCCGATATTAATGAGGATGGTTTGTCCGTTTTTAATTCTGTTTTCTTCCAGAGCTTTATAAAAACCGGCAAGGCAAACAATAGAAGCAGGTCCGAGGCAGACGTTACGTTCTTTTTTCACAACTTTCGCAATATCAATCAATTGAGATTCCTTTACACGCAAAAACGTGCCGTTGCTTTTCTTGACAATAGGAGCCACAACAGGGAACATTCCCGGATTTCCGGTAGAGAGAATCGAAACGATGGTCTGCGGGTTGGAAATAACGGGATAATTTTTTTCATACCCCTCCGGGAAACCCGCCTTTTGCGCATTTTCCCAGGCCTGCACCATTGGATCACAAGTATCTTGCTGAACTAAAAACATTTGCGGTAGTGTTACATCAGGGAAAACAGGATGTATATCTCTAACACCTTTATCCACGGCTATCGGTCCTGTTCCACCACTAACTGCCTGAATATAAATGTCCGGCATTTTTCCCATTTGACGCATAAATTCAAAAACCATCGTTTTTTTGGCTTCCACGCGAATCGGGTCTATATTGCCTGCAGAAATTAAAACATGATTTTGTTGATGAAAATCGGCAGCCTGTTTTTTGGAAAATGCGTAATCACCATCACACACCACCACATTCTGACCATGAGAACGAATGGCTGCAACCGTATCTTCATTCACGCAATTGGGAACAAAAACTGTAAATTTGATGCCTGCCAAAGACAGATATTTACTATAAGCCGTAGCTGTATTTCCAGTCGATGCCACGCAGTACTCCGTGATTCCGTTTTCTTTAAAGATAGCCGCCGCCATTGCCGCCGCCACGTCTTTGAAAGTATTGGTGCCACCATTCAAATCATTTCTGTAAACCATTACATGACAATCAATTCCATATTTTTCTTTGGCATAATGTTCTAAAAAATCCCACTCTTCAATGGGAATGGCGCCCTCTTTACAACTGATAATATTTTTGCGTTGCTCCAACGGAAGAAAGTCAAAATAGTGCCAAAAATTTTCAGGATCTTCTTTATATAATTTCGTTAATTGTTGATAATCAGCATTATACTTAATTTCCACATGGTTGCTTCCACATTTAGGACAAACTTGATTATCTTCAAACCATTCTTTAAATGACGGAATCTCTAAACCACACTTTTTACATACAATTGTATATTTCATAAAGTTTATAATTATTTAATTTATTAATTATCAATTTATTACGGAAATAATCCAAAAACAAACAAACTTTGCAAAGGTAATCCTTTTTTGTCGAAACAAAAAAAATTATTTTCGGAACGTTCATTTTAAAAAAAGTCATGTAACTTTGCCCAAATTGTTCGAATAATAAATCTTACTAATGCAAAGGAAGTTAATCATCATTTCAGCCCCGTCAGGTGCGGGAAAAACATCAATTGTTCGCTATTTGCTCGAGAACAACAAGCGCTTACTATTCTCCGTTTCTGCCACAAGCCGGCAAAAAAGAGAGATGGAAATTCACGGAAAGGATTACTATTTTCTATCGGTTGAAGAATTTCAGGAAAAAATTGCCAATGATTGTTTTTTGGAATGGCAGGAGGTTTACACCGGGCAATATTATGGCACATTGAAAGCGGAAGTGGATAGAATTTGCGCAGAAGGGAAACACGTTGTTTTTGATGTGGATGTACTTGGTGGACTGAACATTAAGAAGTATTATCAAGACGAAGCATTAGCGATTTTTATCAAGCCGCCCACTTTGGAATGTTTGAAAGAACGCTTGCAACTTCGCGGCACCGAAACGGAAGAATCCCTGAAAAAAAGGGTGGACAAAGCCGTTTACGAACTCACCTTTGAAAATCAATTTGACGAAGTGATAGTAAATGACGATTTGGACGAAGCGCGCCGCCGTACAATGAAACTGATAGACGAGTTTTTATGCAAAAAATAGGTCTTTTTTTCGGCTCCTACAATCCTATCCATATTGGGCATCTCATTATGGCTGAGTATTTTGTGGAAAATACAGACCTGAAAGAAATTTGGTTCGTCGTTTCACCCAATAACCCGTTGAAAAAGAAAAATACCTTACTCAGTGCGTCACAGAGACTTTATATGGTAAATTTGGCGATTGAAGACGACCCCCGTTTTCGTTCCAGTGATATTGAATTTAAACTCCCCTACCCTTCATATACCTGCAACACGCTCGTTCACCTGCACGAAAAATATCCGGACAAAACTTTTGTACTACTGATGGGAGAAGATAATTTGCAAAGCATTGAAAAGTGGAAGAATTATGAATATATTTTAGATAATTATCTCATATATACTTATCCAAGAATAGGTTATGACTGCGGTAAAAACAAAAATCTACCTAATGTCACTTTCGTTCCCGCACCCAAAATTGAAATTTCTGCTACCATGATTCGCGAAAGTATTGCACAAAAAAAGTCGGTGAAGTACTTTTTACCTACAAAAGTGGAACAATTTATTGATGAAATGCAACTTTATCAGAAAATTAGCAAGTAGAAATTATGAAACAGTATCTGGATTTACTCCGCACCATAACAGAAACCGGTGACTTTAAGCCTGATCGCACAGGCACAGGCACTTACAGCATTTTCGGGTACCAGATGAGATTCGATTTAAACGACGGTTTTCCGCTTTTGACTACCAAAAAATTGCATCTTCGTTCCATTATTTACGAATTGCTCTGGTTTCTCCGCGGCGAAACGAATATTGCCTTTTTGAAAGAACATCACGTTTCGATTTGGGACGAATGGGCGGACGAAAATGGCGGTTTAGGACCGATTTACGGTAAACAATGGCGTTCATGGCAAGGCGCTGACGGCGCGACGGTTGACCAAATTTCCAATATAATCGGTGAAATTAAAAATAATCCCAACTCACGCAGACTGTTGGTTTGTGCGTGGAATGTGCCGGAAATTAGCAAAATGGCTTTGCCGCCATGTCACGTTCTTTTTCAATTTTACGTCAATAATGGCGAAATTTCGTGCCAACTCTATCAACGCAGCGCGGACGTATTTCTCGGCATTCCGTTTAACATTGCTTCCTACGCACTGTTACTGATGATGATTGCACAAGTCACCAACCTTAAACCTCGCTATTTCATTCATACATTGGGAGATGCGCATTTATACGCCAATCACATAGAACAGGCGACTCTGCAACTTACCCGCACACCACGCCCTCTTCCTACCATGCATATCAATCCGAAAGTATTCTCTATTTTTGACTTTCAATTTGAAGATTTCACTTTACAAGATTATAATCCAATGCCACATATTAAAGCGGACGTTGCCATTTAACGCATTGTTGATTATATAGTTATAAAGAGTTAGTAAAAATTCTTCTTCATATCCAAGCGTTTGGCAATTATGATGGAACGGCGGTCGTTTTTCATTAAAAAATTTCGTACCTTTGCCGGCAATATAAAAGGAATTTATAATTAATATTTTTTAATCTAATATAAAATTAATCAAGTAGTTATGAGTAAAGCAAATTTAAAAACCGAATCTGTTTTGGTACATGGTGCCGACATAGAAGATGGTTTCGGAGCAGCAGTTACCCCGATTTATCAAACATCCACTTTCAAATTCAAGAATGCAGCTCACGGTGCAGCCTGTTTTGCCGGTGAAGATCCCGGATTTATTTATACACGTATCGGAAATCCTACCATTACAGCTTTGGAACAAACCATCGCCAAATTGGAACATGGTTTCAATTCTGTAGTCGTAAGTAGTGGAATGGCAGCGGTGAACACCGTTTACATGTCATTATTAAAAAGCGGAGACCACATGATTTCATCGGATGCCGTTTACGGACCTTCCCGCGTGGTAATGGAAAAATATTGGGCTAATTTCGGTGTACAATCTACCTACATCGATACTTCCGATATCGCCAACATCGAAAAAGCTATCAAACCGAATACCAAGGTTTTATACTTAGAAACTCCCGCTAATCCAACGATCGCCATCACTGACATTAAAGCCGCCGCCGAATTGGCACACAAACACAATATTTTAGTAGTTGTGGATAACACTTTCTGCAGTCCTATTCTTCAAAAACCTTTGGATTTAGGCGCTGACGTTGTTTTACACTCTATGACCAAATTTTTGAACGGACATGCCGACATCGTTGCCGGTGCGGTTATAGCCAAAACGAAAGAATTATATTCTATCATCCGTCCGGTAATGGTTAACTTGGGCTGCAACATGGATCCTACTCAAGCCTACATGGTCATCAGAGGACTTAAAACTTTATCTATTAGAGTTTTAAAACAACAAGAAAATGCCATGAAATTGGCTGAATGGTTGGAAAACAATCCCAAAGTTGCTTGGGTTCGTTACCCCGGTTTGAAATCTCACCCTCAATACGAATTAGGAAAAAAACAAATGGAAGGTCCCGGCTCATTGATTAGTTTTGAATTAAAAGGCGGTTTGGAAGCCGGCAAAAAATTGATGGACAACATTCATTTGATTTTGTTGGCAGTTTCCTTAGGCGGCGTTGAATCTTTGATGTCACATCCTGCATCCATGACACACTCCAAAATGAGCAAGAGTGCACGCGAAGCAGCCGGCATTTCCGACGGTTTGGTTCGTTTTGCCGTTGGTATTGAAAATGTAGATGATATCTTGGCTGATCTTGAACAAGCATTTGAAAAAATCTAAAATGATGTGAAGAAAACAGCAATTTTCATTATTGTTATTGCTATTTTACTTTGCACAATAGCAGCCGTTTCCATAGGTGTTATTCGCATTCCTATGGAAGCGGTTTTTTATATTATTAAGGCAAAAATTTGCGGGGAACCCATTCCTGCAACGTGGGCGACTTATGAAATTGCGGTATGGAATTTACGATTGCCCCGTATTTTGCTAAGTCTTATAACAGGCTCTATATTAGCTATTTGTGGAGCCTCTTTTCAATCAATTTTCCGAAATCCCATTTGCGACCCCTACATTTTGGGCATTTCGTCCGGCGCCTCGTTGGGGGCAGCTTTTGCGATCATTGTCGGATTAGATGTTTATCTATTCGGCATTTCGGCGTGCGCGCTGATTGCCGCACTCTCTACCCTATTCCTTGTGGTTGGTATTGCCCATTTTGGCAAACGAAAAAAAACGGAAACCATTTTGCTCGCCGGAATTGCCATCAATTTTCTAACTTCTTCTTTGATAACGATTTTAATGGTATTACACCAAGAATCTTTGCAAGAAATAATCTTTTGGACCATGGGCAGTTTTGCCGCCGCCTCGTGGAGCGAATTAGCTTTTCTATTCCCGGTTTTTATCTTGGGCAGCGGAATTTTATTCTTTTTTTCTAAAGATTTGAATATTATGCAATTAGGCAACGAAACCGCTCAAACTATGGGCGTCAACGCACGGCGAACAACTTTATGCGTGTTGATTTCCTCCTCTTTTTTAATTGCCTCTGCGGTAGCTTGTTGCGGAGTTATCGGTTTTGTCGGACTTATTGTTCCCCATATTGTAAGACTGCTTTTTGGCAACAATAATAAAGTAGTATTTTGCTACTCTCTTCTTTTCGGAGCCTTCTTTTGTTTGATTGCCGACACGTTGGCTCGCACTCTTGCCATCCCTTCCGAACTGCCTGTGGGAAGCATAACTGCCATTGCCGGAGCACCTTACTTTATTTATCTACTACTTACTAACAATCAAAAATCAATGCCCTAAATTATGAACATAAAAAAGTTGATAAGTGCCGTTTTTTTCAACAATCGCCTTCTTGGATTGTTACTAAAAATTGAAATGAAAAACTTATCATTTTTTTTCAGACTTTTCCAAACATTTTTCGCAACCCTTTTCAACATTTTTCAAAGAAATTTCTCCTTTTTTTTATCAACAATTGCACTTTATGAACATCAAAAAAGAAATTGTTAGTTGCGTAATCAATCAATATTTTAAGTCAAAAATAGCTGTTTGTAAGAAGTTGATAAATGACTAATATCGAAAAAAACAAATATAAATTCAAAAAAGAACTGACATTTGAACACACTATATATTATCATTAAATTCTTTTTAAAATTAAAAAAATAATGAATTATAATTGAATTGAAAAAAGTATTTTTGCCAAATGAAAAAATTGACAACACTTTTAATCTTTTTGACAATGACGATAAATTTTTCGGTTTATTCGCAATCGAAAATTTTTAGAGGGGTGTTGTACGATGCGATTGGTTATTTTCAGGTAAAAGATGCCAATATTTATAATACCAATACGCAAAAATATGCTTTTACCAACCAAGAAGGGCAGTTTTTTATCAGTGTGTCTTTGAATGACACATTAATTGTCTCTTGCCCAATTTATCGTCAGCAATTGATTATTATGGATGAAGCCAATTTCAATAGGGGGCACAATGATTTTTTGCTGTATCATCGCGCTTTTTTATTAAAAGAGGTTAGGGTAGTGGCGATGAATCCCACTTACGACGGTTTTAAACGAGATATTTTAAACACAAAATTGCCCGATTCTTACAAAAATTTGAATGATGTTCATTTAACCGTGGAAGAACGCCGTAATGGAGCCTATAAAGAGGGGGCTCCCAATGTATTGAATGGCACAAAGTTAGGAAGTCCGATTACTTATCTTTATAATACGTTTAATAAAAAAATGAAAATCAAACAGTTGTATTATGAGATGCAAAGCTATGGAGATGAAGTGTATCAAGTTCCTGCCAAGTATAATCGCGATTTGGTAAAAGAAATAACCGGGTTAGAAGGTGCTGAATTAATGGAATTTATGGTTTATTGCAGATTTAGTTATTACGATTTGGTTCGTTGGACACGTGAGCAAATTGTGGCTTCAATTCGCTATAAATTTGATGAGTACGAGTATTATAAGCTGTTGCAGGAGCAAGAATAAGAGATTTACAATTTATGAAAGAATTTTTGAAAAAAAACTTTACTTTATATCATATTATCGGAATGATTATAGCTGTAATTTTAGCTGCAGTTTATTGGTATAAAATGGGACAGTTTTCCGATTACATTTTAAAAAATAATATAGTTTTGGTTTGTCTTTGGGCGGCTTTAGTCGGATATATTACAGGAGATTTTGTATATAATGCCATTAAACGTAATAATAACGGATAAAATTTAGGTTCAATATCGTTGATGTTGATGCGGAAATTTTGAGTTTTGTTTCATTAAAGATATAATTTTTTTTTAAAAACCCAAGGTTAAAAAATTATATTTTATTATTTATCAGTGTTTTATAAATTTTTATCGATATATTTTTTATCTCTCTACGAATATTAAAAAAATTGTATTTTTGCGGGCAATTAGAATTATAAATTTAAAAACCAAAAAAATGAAAAAAATTATGTTATTAGCTGCCGTTTGCTGTTTTGTATTCGGTGCCTGTAAAAACAATCAAAAAACGGAAGAAGTTGCTGATACAACAGCAGCAGTAGTTGAACAACCTGTTGAAGCTCCTGTAGATTCAGTTGCTGAAGCTTGCAAAGCAGAATGTGCTGCTTGGGCTGATTGGGCAAACCAAACTCCTGAAATGAAACAACAATTAATTGCAAAAAGAAAAGCTTGTATCGACACTAAATTAGCTGAATGCCAACCTACTGACAAAGCAAAACAAGCTGAAAAAGCAGCTTTTGAAAAGAAATGGGCTAAATTTGATAAACTTACTATTGATGAACAAAAAGCTTTAATCGACGAGTTCCCATGCAAACACGAAGGTGACCAAGCATGCTGCAATGGTGAAAAAAAAGATTGTAAAGGCGACTGCAAAGGTGATTGCAAAAGCGATTGCAAAAAAGAATGCCAACACAAATAGGTTCTTTTTTTAATATATAAAAGGTTGTTCTGCAACCTTTTAAAGCCACTTTAGCTCAGTCGGTAGAGCAACGCATTCGTAATGCGTAGGTCTGCGGTTCGAGTCCGCAAAGTGGCTCTTTTTTTTTAATTATATTACTATGAATGATCCAAGAGTTGAAGCCTTTAAAAGGTTATTGGATATTATGGATGAATTACGGGTTAAGTGTCCGTGGGATAGTAAACAAACCTTTGAATCTTTACGTTGCTTGACAATAGAAGAAACTTACGAATTGTCGGATGCCATTTTGGAGCAACAAAACGATGAAATATGTAAAGAATTGGGAGATATAATGTTACATCTCGTTTTTTATGCAAAAATTGCGGAAGAACAATCTCTTTTCGATATTACTCAAGTTTTGAATGGAATTTGTAAAAAACTGATTCGGCGTCATCCGCACATTTTTGGCGATACTCAGGTTAATTCGGTTGAAGATATTAAAACCAATTGGGAAAAAATTAAATTGAAAGAGGGGAATAAATCGGTATTGGGTGGAGTTCCCTCGCACCTTCCCGCCCTTATAAAAGCCTATCGTATTCAAGATAAAGCACATGGAATCGGATTCGACTGGGATGACCAATCACAAGTTTGGGACAAAATTGAAGAAGAAATCGAAGAATTTAAGGTTGAAGTTGCCAATCAATCAGAGCAAATAGAAGCAGAATTTGGCGATTTGCTGTTTTCTCTTGTTAACTTTGCCAGATTCAACAACATACATCCCGAAGATGCTTTGGAAAAAACCAACAAAAAATTCATTTCCCGTTTTCAGTTTATAGAAAAAAAAGCTGCCGAGATGGGCAAAAGTATTTCTGAATTGTCGTTGGAACAAATGGAAGATTATTGGCAACAAGCCAAACAATAACAATAGTATTCATTAATCCTTATTCAATGCATAATCAAATTTTTAAAATACTCATTACCAATAAAATATTAATAATATTTACCTTGGTAATGTTCTTTTTTTCATCAATTTCCGCGCAAGATTATTCCAATAAAAAAGTCTTGGATTTGTGCAAAAAAGCAAAAGAGGAAATGAATGCTCAAAATTTTGAAAAAGCATCCGTTTATCTTGCAAAAGCAAAAAAAATAGATTCGACATTTGCGGATATTTATGTATTGCAGGGAGATATATACAATTTCTCACTAAAATCAGAGTTAGCAGCGGATAACTACGCAAAAGCGATTCATTATAGTAAAAAACCCCGTCCTGTTCTCTTTTTCATTACCGCAGAAGAAGAGATCAAATGTGCTCGTTACGCATTGGCAAAACAGCATTTTTTAACTTACATTGATAGTGTTGGAACTCATAGCACTTTGTTTGAACAAGTAGATAAAGGTCTGAAAATCTGTGATTTCGCTATTGAAGCAATGAAACACCCCGTTGATTTTGACCCTATCAATATGGGTCCGAATATCAATACCGATTTTGATGAGTATTTGCCTGCGTTGGTTGCCGATGAGTCGGAAATTATCTTTACCGTGATGCGTCCGAGAGATGAGAGAACGATATGCAATTTCTGTCAGATGGAAGAGGATTTTTATGCAAGTGTAAAGGTTGCCGATGATTGGCAGCCTCGTTTTCTTTTGGGAGCGCCGATAAATACAGGCTATAATGAAGGAGCTCAGTGTATTTCACCGGATGGACACTATCTCTTTTTTACCCTTTGCAATACGGATTTCGGAAGTGGAAGTTGCGATTTGTACTGGTCAAAACGTATTGGAAATCGTTGGTCGCGACCACGCAATTTTGATGCTCCGGTTAATTCAAAGTTCTGGGAATCACAGCCTTCCATCGCACCGGATGGTAAAACCATTTATTTTGTTTCCAACCGTCCCGGCGGATTGGGAAAAATGGATTTGTGGAAAACCGAGATGACCGAAGAAGGTGTGTTTTCGCTTCCCGTGAACTTGGGAGCTACCATTAATACGGATGGTGACGATTCTGCTCCGTTCATTCATGCCGATGGACGCACTCTTTATTTTGTGTCGGATGGGCACGTGGGGATGGGCGGCAGAGACATTTTTTATTCCACACTTTCCGATACCGGTTGGACGAAGCCTATCAATCTCGGTTATCCCATCAATACTTCTGCCGATGAAATTAATCTTTTGATAAATCCCTCAGGTACAACGGCTTATTACTCTTCGGATAAAGATGGTGGCTATGGTGGGCAGGATTTGTATTATTTCAACTTGGACGAGCGTTTTCGTCCAACGCCCGTTACTTATATGAAAGGAAGAGTTTACGATGCTGCCACTTCTCAGCCTTTGAAAGCAACTATCGAACTGATTGATTTAGAGAATAATAAAGTGATTACTTCTACTTATTCAGATCCGACGACCGGTGAATTTCTGGCTTGTATTTTAACCGGTACCAATGTTTTATTGAATGTTTCTCATCCTTACTATCCGTTTTATTCTGAAAATTTCCAAATCGAGAAGAATTTCACGGAATTGGATCCTTACTTAAAAGATATTCCCTTAAGACGCCCGGCAATAGGTGAAACATTCGTTTTAAGGAATGTTTTCTTCGATTTTGACCAAAGTGTTCTCAAAAAAGAATCATTCGTAGAATTGGATAAATTGGCTGATTATTTGAAGGCCAATCAAAATCTGAAGATTGAATTGGGAGGTCATACCGATAACCAAGGTAGAGATGATTATAATCTAAATTTGTCGTTAGAAAGAGCCAAGTCAGTATATAATTATTTGATTAGCAAAGGAATACAATCAGACAGAATGACTTTTGAGGGTTATGGTAAAACCCAACCAATGGAAACGAATGAGACGGAAGAGGGTAGGGCATTGAATAGAAGAACCGAATTTAAAATTATTGGTTATTAGTCTTGGTCTTTGTCATGGTCTTTGTCATGGTCTTCGTCATGGTCTTTGTCATGGTCTTCGTCATGGTCTTCGTCATGGTCTTCGTCTTTGTCTTCGTCATGGTCTCGTCATGGTCTTCGTCATCGTTTTTGTCATGGTCAACATTTTCGTCAATTTATTTCAAACAATAGTTCCACAAGAAAAATTTTTTCAAAATTGTTGTAGGATATAAATATTTTCGTATTTTTGCCAACGATTTGGTCTTGTGGCCGAGTGGCTAGGCAACGGTCTGCAAAACCGTCTACAGCGGTTCGAATCCGCTCGAGACCTCAACTAACTCCAAATAACCTATTGTATTGATTTGCAGTAGGTTTTTTTAATTTTAGGCGTATGAGAAGCATTGTTTTGGTTGGTTTTGCCGGGGCAGGAAAAACAACAATCGGCAAGCGATTGGCGAGTAATTTAGGCATGGAGTTTGTTGATTGTGATGCAAAATTTGAAAAAAAGTACAAATTATCTATCTCATTATTTTTTGAAAAGTATGGAGAGAAAGCTTTTCGAGAGTGTGAATACTCTCTTTTGAAAGAGTTATTGCAGGTTGATAATTGCGTTATTGCGACCGGAGGCGGGGCTCCTTGTTTTTTCGATGCCATGGATTTAATTCTGCGACATTCTGTTTCAGTGTATATTAAAATGTCGCCGAAGTCATTGTTTGTCCGATTGTCGAACAGTCAGCGCAAACGCCCCTTGACTATAGGCAAAACGCCTTCAGAATTAATGACTTATATTGAAAATACTCTTTGTCAACGGGAAGTTTTTTATTCTCGTGCGATGTACACGATTAAGGGTGAAAATTTTAATTACGAACAATTGCAGCAGTGCTTGAACAATCTTCGTTAAGTTGCGTTATTTTTGAAAGTCAATTATTTACATTAAATTAATAGTTATGTTTACTTTGCCTTCTTTGCCGTGGCTTCCCAATCAATTGGAGCCGTTTATGAGTGAAAATACCTTGTCGTTTCATTACGGCAAGCATCACCAAGCGTATATTAACAACCTTAATTCTTTGATTAAGGATACAACGTTTGAGAAATTAAGTTTACCACAAATTATTTTGAAGTCGTCGGGTCCGCTCTTCAACAATGCGGCTCAAGTGTGGAATCATTCTTTTTTTTGGGAGTCATTGGCACCTCGGGAATCGTATTCATCTGCGATGGACATTGCCAATCAAATTGACCAAGATTTTGGAAGTTTCGAAAATTTCAAAGAGCAATTTACAAAATCGGCAGTTTCTTTATTTGGTTCGGGATGGGTTTGGTTGGTCTTGAATTCCGCCAATCAATTACAAATAATTCCGATGGCCAATGCCGGGAATCCCATTGTTGATGGGAAAATTCCGCTTTTAGTATGCGATGTTTGGGAACACGCTTACTATTTAGATTATCAAAATAGGAGAGGGGATTATATTGAAAAATTTTGGAACATAATTAATTGGAACAAGGTGGAAGAACGTTACCAAAATGCGATTCAGGAATGAAGTAGCTCCGCCGGGAATCGAACCCGAATTTAAAGTTTAGGAAACTTTCGTTCTATCCATTGAACTACAGAGCCAATTGGTCGGCAAAAATACATGAACTTTTTTAATTATAGGAAAAATAATGTTGAAATTTTCATTAATTTTGCCGCCAAATTATTGACGTATGATTTTATTTTATTCCGAAATTTCTTTTAACCTCACTCAAAAATTATTATACAAGAAATGGCTCACATTTCTTATTCATAATGAAAGACGGAAATTGGGCAGTATTAATTATATTTTTTGTGATGATGCATATCTTTTGGAGCTCAATCAAAAATATTTGCAACACGATACTTTGACTGATATTATCACTTTTGATTACACGGAAGAGAAAACTATTTCCGGTGATATTTATATCAGTATCGAAAGAGTGCGGGAGAATTCTTCAATATTCGGGGTGACTTTTCAAGAAGAATTGCTCCGTGTTTTGTCGCATGGAGTTATGCACCTTTGCGGTTACAAAGATAAAACGGAAACGGACGCAGCGATGATGAGAACAAAGGAGAATTTTGCTATTGAAAGGTATCATCAAATTGTTGGGTGTTGTAAAAAGTAGATTAATAGTCATTTACAAAATGTTTTCACGTGAAAATAAATAATAGAAAAAGAGATGAAATATGATGTTGTAGTGGTTGGAGCCGGACACGCCGGATGTGAAGCGGCAGTAGCAGCTTCGAGGATGGGAGCCAAAACTCTTCTCATTTCCATGAATCTGTACTTAGTGGCTCAAATGTCCTGCAATCCGGCAATTGGAGGAATCGCAAAAGGACAAATCGTTCGCGAAATTGATGCTCTCGGCGGAATGACCGGAATTGTGACCGATCATACAATGATACAATTTCGAATGCTTAACAGATCCAAAGGACCGGCCATGTGGAGCCCCCGCGCTCAGTGCGACAAACAACAGTTTTCCCTTTATTGGAAATATGTCATAGAAAATCAACCGAACCTCGATTTACGCCAAGATACCGTTTCTTCCATTGTTTTCGATGATCATCAAATCGCCGTGGGCGTAAAGACTATTGCCGGGCTCACTATCCAAGTGCGAAAAATTATTCTGACCAATGGAACTTTTTTGAATGGCAGAATCCACATAGGGGAAGTCAATTTTGAAGGTGGCAGATTGGGAGAAATGTCTTCGCTGCTTCTTTCTGACCAACTTAAGGATTTGGGCATTACTGTAAGAAAATTGAAAACAGGGACACCTGTCAGAATTGATGCCCGAACTGTAGATTTTGAAAAAATGGAAGAGCAAAAAGGAGATGAAAATCCTGAAAAGTTTTCCTACTCCGATACACCCCGTTTGGAAAATCAAATGAGTTGTTTTATTACTTATACGAATGAAACAGTACATAGTATTCTTCGCGAGGGTTTCCGGTTCTCTCCAATGTTTCAAGGAAGAATAAAAGGCGTTGGACCGCGCTATTGTCCCTCTATTGAAGATAAAATAGAAAGATTTGCCGACAAAACAAGACACCAACTTTTCTTGGAACCCGAAGGAAGAAATACACACGAGTACTATCTCAACGGTTTTTCATCTTCACTTCCTGAAGATGTGCAAGTGCGGGCATTACACCATATTCCCGGTTTGGAAAATGCGGTCATTCTTAAACCCGGCTATGCTATAGAATATGATTTTTTCGATCCGACTCAATTGCAATTTTCTTTGGAATCCAAAATTATTCCCAATCTCTATTTTGCAGGTCAGGTAAACGGAACGACCGGCTATGAAGAAGCCGCTTGTCAAGGATTAATGGCGGGCATTAATGCCACTCGCGCCATTCAAAATAAAGAACCGCTTATACTTAATCGACATAGTGCATATATAGGCGTTCTCATTGATGACCTTATTACCAAAGGAGTCCAAGATCCCTACAGAATGTTTACGTCCCGTGCGGAACACAGGACACTCCTTCGACAAGATAATGCGGATTATCGACTAACCCCCATTGGATATGAAATTGGACTAATCAATGAAAACAGATTCGTTCAAACAAAACAAAAAAAAGAACTTCAAAGTAAAATGGTGGCATATTTGGAAAACACAAATGCAGATCCGACAGAAATGAATGATTATTTAGATTCTTTGCACACTCCTCAATTAAGTCAAAAAATTAAGTACGAAATTTTATTGCGACGTCCTCAGGTACAATTGTGTGAATTGATTAAGACCTCTTCCTCTTTAGCCAATTTTGTTCTTTCTCTGAATGTGAACGATGAAATTATTCAAAATGCAGAAATTGACATTAAGTACGCCGCCTATATTCAAAAAGAGGAAGAGCTCTCCAAGAGAATGGAAAATTTGGAAAACATTAAAATTCCGTCCAACTTATCTTATGGAGAGTTGCCATTTTTGTCTTTGGAAGCACGTGAGAAATTATCCAAAATTTTGCCCGTCAATTTGGGACAAGCATCACGCATCAGCGGTGTCAGTCCGTCCGACATTGCCGCTCTCCTTATTTACTTTAATCATTTGTAAATTATAAAACACTGATTTTCAACAATTTATAAAAAACAGCCCTAAAATAGTGGATTTTTCAAGCCCTATTTTGGGGCTGACTCATTATATAAAAAAATCAAAAACGTTCATAATTTCGAAGATTTTGTGTAAATGTCTAAAAATAAATATTTTACAATCAGCCGATTCTTCTAAACATATCTTTGAGATTCATAGTGTAAATTCTTGAAACATTAAAGGGTTGATTTTTGAGATAAACCACATTTTTTTCAAATTTTTCGATTCGATGATAATTTACAATAATAGATTTATTGATGCGAACGAATTTATCATTCGGCAGCGTTGCCAAAAACCGCTTTAACGTCGAATTGTGATAATAAATTTTGCCGCTACAACTTTCAATTCGCAAACAATTGCCGGTATTTTTAATGTACATGATGTCATCAAATATTAATTTCATGTTGGTTTTCTTATATTTGATGAAAGTATAATTTTTTAGTTTGATACCCAATTTACTTCCCTTGTATGAGTTGGGTGGTTCACTCACGTGAATATTTGGCTGATTCCAGAGATAATGCGTGATATTCAGCAATTTACTCATCTTTTTACAAAAAAAATCTACTTCTGCTTTAGGGTTAATGTAATCGAAAAACCCGTTGTCAATTAAGTCACGAACAATTTCTTTTCGCGATGTGATGGCAAAGGTGAAAGGCGGCTTGGGAATTAATTTGATAATCTCAAAAGGCTGAATATCAACCATATCTACATCAATAAATAGTAAATCGGGTCGTATCCGATTAAGTTTTTCCACAAATTCGATATCATATTTAATGATATCAATTACTTCGATAGAATCAAATGAATGAATACGATGCAGGATTTTTTCTTCAAGAATATTGTCCTGAATAAAAAGAATACAATTTAGCTTCTTCATGGTTTATTTTTTAGTTAATAATGACTTAACAAAAATATAAAATATTTGAATGCAAAAATCATTAATTTCAAAAAAATGACAACTTTATAAATTTTGAGTAATTTTGAACTTTTTTGCCCAGATTGTTGCTTTAGCGCATAAATCTTGCCACTTTTCCCTTAAAAAGTGCAATAAAAGCGTTATATTTGGAGTATTTTTTCTCAAAACAAAAGAAAAAAAGTAGAGAATTTTGTGTATATTTGTACCGCTTCTATCTTACTCTTATGAACTATTCGGACTACCCCATCTTCAAGTTGCTTTTACCTTATGTAATAGGTATTTGCATTGCATATTTTGGAAATTTGCATTATTCGTCATGTCTAATTTTATATCTGATAATTCTATGCAACATATTGATTTCTATAGTTTTATTCAAAAAACTATCTTATCCTCGGCAGTGGATCGCATCAATTCCGATATTTGTTGCATTAATGTTGGTAGGTACTGTCACTACTTTCCAAAAGTACAACAGCATAATTCCTTTGCAGGAGGTGAAAAAAATGGCTAATAACACGCAGTTTGTAGCACAAGTGATGGAAACACCCATCGAAAAAGAGAAAAGTATAAAGATAATTGTACAATTCAATGGCCTTGAAAATAAACTAAATAAGCCATATTTAGCTGTTATTTATCTTAAAAAAGATTCGGCTGCTTTAAATCTTTCGTATGGGGACGTAATATTGTTCAATGCAAGGCTGTCTGCGGTTTCGCCGCCCGAAAATCCGTATTCTTTTGATAATCAAACCTATTTAAGAAGAAAAGGAATTTTATTTACCGGCTATGTGCAGGAAAAATCTTGGGTTTATCTTTGCAAAGGCGATGCGAATGTCATCAAACAATCTGCTCGTCAAATTCAGTGCTATTTTTCAAATTTGTTCAAAACAAACGGACTGCAAGGAGATGAATATGCGATTATTACTGCCATTTTGTTGGGAAATGACGATACGATGGCGCCCGAGTTGAAATCGCAATACGCAGCTGCCGGAGTGAGCCATATTTTGTGTGTTTCCGGTATGCACGTTGGAATTATTTATATGATTCTCAATTTTCTCTTCAAACCCTTAGATTTATCACGGCGAATGCGCATTCTGAAAACGTTTATTTTGCTTCTTTTTATTTGGGCGTTTGCTTGTATTACAGGACTATCACCGTCTGTACAACGCGCAGCGGCAATGTTCACTTTTGTGTCAGTCGGCAGTTTATTGAGCCGCAATGCAAATATTTTTCATAGTTTGTTTGCTTCTCTTTTTATCCTTTTACTCATCAATCCGCTTCTTTTGTTTGAAATCGGATTTGAAATGAGTTACTTAGCCGTTTTTGGCATTGTAATTTTACAAAAACCGATTGCCGCAATTTATCATCCCAAAACAAAAATTGCAGATTATTTTTGGCAACTCATTTCGGTTTCAGTCGCCGCTCAATTGGCTACTTTCCCGCTATCAATTTACTATTTTGGTCAGTTTCCCAACTATTTTTTATTGGCCAATTTGTCGGTTATGATGCTCTCTTTTGTCATAGTCATTACCGGTGTGGTTCTGTTGGTCACTTCGTTTGTTGATGTGGTTGCGCATTTTATCGGAATAATACTTACCTACGAAATTAAATTGATGAATTATATTATTCAAAGTATTGATTCACTGCCATATTCTGTCACGTCCAATATCTCTTATTCCGCGTTACAGGTGATACTTTTCTATTTGTGTATTTTTACCGTCTTTCGATATTTTACAGGGAAAAAGAAAAAAATGAAATATTTTGCACTTTCTTTAGGTACTTTATTACTTTTTTCTTTCGCTTTTGATAAATATAAAAGCATGTGTCAAAATGATGTAACTGTCTATTCTATAGACAAAACGACCGCAATTGGTTTTAATTATCATGGCAAATGTACATTATTTGTCGATACAGGGAATAATAAGAATTTTTACGATTTTAATATCAAAAATCATGAGCGAAAAGCGCGAATTACGAGCGTGATAGTGCCTATTGATACTCAACACTACGTTTCCGATCGACTGCTGAAAGTAGGGGATTGGATTAATTATGAGGGATATACATTTTATTTTTTATCAGGAAATCAAAAAAAATATTCTTTGCCAAAACAATTGTCCGTCGATTTTTTGTATGTGCGTCATAACCCTAAAATATCGATGCGGAAATTGATTCAATTTATTGATTTTAAATATGTTATCATAGATAAAAGCAACTCGGTTTACTATGCAGGAAAGTGGGTGGATTCATGCCAATACTACCAAATTCCATACTATTCTTTGAGAGAAAACGGATATTTTAGTTTGACGAATGATTTTATAAAAAAATAGTGTACATTTGCAAACTTGAAAAAGAACTATGCGCCGATTATATAAGTTATTGGTAATCACTATTTTATTCTGTTTTTTGCAGAATAATGATTGTGCATTTGCAACGAATACTTCTGAAATATTTGTTGCAAAAGATGCTGTGCAAGTGCTTTATATGGAAGAAATTACCCCCGATGATACGATTCCGAACGATTCGGTGCCGGCAAAATCCAAGAAAGAAAAGAAAAACCGTAAAAGCAAAAAGGTTTCTTTTGATACGTTTGAAGAGAATTATGCTAAAGCCCGCGATTATTATGATCGACAATTGTTTTTGAGTGCGGCGCGATTGTTTGAGGAGTTGTATCCGTTGTCGTTGGGAACGCCAAATGCAGATACCATTTTGTTCCTTTTTGCAGATTGTTACTATCAAAATCGTGATTATGAGATGGCAGCATTCCATTTTAAAGAGTATGCCAATCGCTACACAGGTTCGGAAAAGGCTGAAAAAGCACACTTTCAGGCAATTAGGGCAATCGCTCAATTATCACCTGACTATAGTTTGGACCAAACAGAAACCTATTACGCAATAGAGGAGATTAATGTTTTTATAAAGAATTATCCTACAAGTCAATACATGACAGAATGCAATGAATTGTTGGATCAAATGCGCAACAAATTGGCAAAGAAAGATTTTGAAATATTGAAATTGTATTACAATACAGAAAATTATAAATCGGCCCAGATCGCGGGCATCAATTTTTTGAAACAATATGCTTACTCGCAATATGCCGATGATGCGTATGCAGTATTGGTAAGGAATAATTTTGATTATGCCAAAAGGAGTGTGAAGAATAAACAAAATGAGAGATATAACGCTTGTATAGAGATGTTTAGGAATTTACAAATCTATTATCCGAATTCTCCTTTTATTGCAGAATCACAAAAATATGCTGATGAAGCAACCATCAGAATCGAGAAAAATAATAAGAAAGAAGTTAAATAAATAAGATGAAGACAGATTTCAAAAAAAGCAATGCGGAAACAATGGCAATCACAAGAAATATCCGCAATTACGACAAGGAGACGGACAATATTTACGAATCAGTTGTCATTATGTCTAAACGTGCCAACCAAATTTCGTTGGAGATAAAAGATGAAATGAACAGGGAGATGCAAGAATTTGCACCGGCGCAAGATACACTGGAAGAGGTATTTGAAAATCGCGATTTAATTGATTTGGCAAAAGCTTACGAAAAAATACCGAAACCCACTCTTTTGGCAGTAAAGGAATTTGAAGACAAGAAAATTTATTACAAAAGAAGCGAAGACGCTGACATGGAAAATGTCTAAACAACAGCATATCGTCATTGGAATTACCGGAGGGATAGCGGCTTATAAGACGCTATCTCTTATTCGTTTATTAAAGAAAGTCGGCGCAGAGGTCAAAGTCGTGGCCACATCTCACGCGATGGAATTTGTGACGCCATTGACACTTCAAACTTTATCGCAGAATAAAGTGTATGTTGATTTGTTTGAAAGAACGGAAAAGTTTGAAGTAGAGCACGTTGCGTTAGCAGAATGGGCAGACTTGATGGTCGTTGCACCCGCATCCGCCAATATTATCGGAAAATTTGCCAATGGTATTGCAGATGATTTATTATCAACGCTTTTTTTGGCGATGAATAAGCCTGTTTTCTTTGCTCCTGCAATGAATAAGGTAATGTGGAACAATGACGCAGTTCAACATAATTTAAAAACGTTAAAACAACGAGGATGCCAAATTTTGGCACCAACAAGCGGTTTCTTAGCTTGCGGAACCGATGGAGACGGACGTATGCAAGAACCCGAAGCCATTTATAATGCTATTTTTTCAAACGATTCCAATCAGAAATTGAAAGGGAAAAAAGCATTGGTAACCGCCGGGCCAACTTATGAACCTATTGATCCTGTGCGATTTGTGGGAAATTATTCTTCCGGCTTGATGGGTATTCAGTTAGCGAAGACTTTGGCAGAACAAGGCGCAGAAGTGACATTAGTTTGCGGGCCTACCCACCTATCAGTCGAAAATTTTAATATACAGCGCATTAACGTGCAAACAGCGCACGAAATGCTGAACGCTTGTACATCTGTTTTCCCCTCTGTGGACATTGTTGTGATGGCAGCCGCAGTAGCCGATTATACACCCGCTGTAGTAGCACCCGAAAAAATAAAAAAATCGGATTCCGAATTTAATTTGCCACTTGTCAAAACGGTTGATATTTTGGCTGAATTAGGAAGACAAAAGTCTGACAAACAATGCGTTGTCGGTTTTGCCTTGGAAACGGAAAATGAAATTGACAATGCTTTGAAAAAATTACATAATAAAAATATTGATATTATCGTTCTAAATTCGCTGCGAAATATCGGTGCGGGTTTTCAAACTAAAACCAACAAAGTGACTATTTTGGATAAAAAAGGAACTGTGGTGCAGGGAAATTTGAAGGGAAAAGATGAAGTTGCGGCCGATATTATTGATTATGTTGTTGATTATATGAAAGAAAACTCTTGTTGTGAATGATCTAAAATTGGTTATTATGAAAAAAATCGGTCTTCTTTTTTTGTTTTGTGTAGTGCTTTTTTCACTTCAAGCTCAAGATTTTCAATGTCAAATTTCGGTCAATTCATCTCAAATTGCTGGTTCTAATCGTAATAAATTCAATACGTTACAACAAGAATTGTACAAATTTATCAATGATAGAAAATGGTGCCAATATACGTTTAAAACCAATGAGCGAATTGAGTGCGCGATGATGATTAATCTTACGGAAAATTCCGGCGATATTTATACAGGAACGATGACCGTGCAGTTGCAACGTCCTATTTATAATACAAACTATAAGTCCCCCGTGCTCAATTTCCAAGATAAAGACATAAAATTTACTTATGAAGAAGGTGCACCGTTGGAATATGCCGACAATAGCAATTTATCACAGCTCACTTCATTAATTGCCTATTATTTGAACTTGTTTATGGCGTTGGATTTCGACACTTTTTCGATGAATGGCGGACAACCCTATTACAATATCTGCCAAAATATTGTCAATTTGAATCAAAATGTGTCAGAACCCGGGTGGAAATTGTTCGAGTCGGGGCAGCGAAATCGGTATTGGGTAGTTGAAAACTTAACCAACCCTGCTTATGGAAAAATCCACGATTTTTTGTACAAATATCATCGCTTGGGCTTGGATGTAATGTCAGAGTCGGTGGATGTGGGTAGAGCTTCCGTGTTAGAAGCACTCCGCGATTTACAAAAGGTAAATTCCCAAAAATCAAATATTTACATCGTGCAAATTATGGTTATTGCGAAGGGAGACGAAATTGTCAATATCTTTTCTGAAGCCACGCCGGTAGAAAAAACTGAGGTGATCAGAATCATGAAACAATTAGACCCTTCCAATCAATCCAAATATAACGCACTTAATAAAACCAATTAGTTATGTTACGCGCCCTTCAAATCGAAAATTATGCCTTGATTAATTCATTGCATATTCAATTTGATGAAGGATTTACTGTTATAACCGGTGAAACAGGGGCAGGTAAGTCTATCATTATGGGGGCGTTATCTCTTATTTTGGGAAATCGTGCCGATACATCGGTCCTCTTCAATAAACAGAAAAAATGTTTCGTTGAAGCCGTTTTTGATATCAGAAATGTGGATTTTAACTCTTTTTTTGAGGATAATAATTTGGATTATCAGGAAGAATCTATCATTAGAAGAGAAATTTCGGAAAGTGGCAAATCGCGCGCATTTATTAATGATACACCTGTTAACTTGCAGATTCTTAAAGAGATGGCGACAAAATTGATCGATATCCATTCTCAACATCAAAATTTGCTGTTTCAAGTCGCCGATTTTCGCGTTCAAGTAATCGACCAATTCGCACAAATACAAAACCAATTGTCCGAATACCGACAATTTTTATCTCAGTATAAATACTATGAAAAAGAGTTGGCGGATTTAGAAGAAAAGCACAAAAATCAATTGGAAAAAAGAGATTATTTGGAATTTGTTTTTAAGGAATTATCTGATGCTAAGTTAGTTGAGAATGAGCAGGAAGAAATAGAAAAAAACATAGATTTTTTGACGCACGCCGAAACAATTAAAGGAAATTTATTTCATTCGTTGCAGTTACTTACTGATGAAGAATCCGGTCTGTTGGATAAACTGCGTGAAGTGAAAACGTTGTGTACCGCGATTGCTTCCTATAGAGCAGATATTGAGGAACTTAGTAAACGATTGGATTCTAATTATATAGAGTTGAAAGATGTCGTTTTGGAAATGACGGATATTGAGGAGAAAGTGGAATTTAATCCGGACGAGTTGACCAACTTGAAACAAAGATTAGATTTGTTGTACGGTTTGCAGTTGAAGCATCACGTGTCATCTATTACCGAATTATTGCAGAAAAAAGAGGAAATAGATAACGAATTACGCAGTTTTTCGTTAGATGAAGACCAAATTGATAAACTCAAAAAAAACAAATCGGATACTAAAATAAAGGCTGAAACGAAAGCACGCGCGATTTCTGCTCAACGAAAAAAAACAATTCCCATTCTCGAAAAACAAATTATTAATAAGATTAAATTATTGGGAATACCTGACGGTCAGTTTGTTGTGAAAATTACAGAAAGTGACACACTGCAAAAAAATGGCATTGATAATGTTCAATTTTTGTTTTCAGCCAATAAAGGCGGAGAATTGTCGGAATTGGATAAAGTGGCATCAGGCGGTGAAATGTCGCGGTTGATGTTGGCGGTTAAATCTACCATTTCCGACAAATCGGTATTGCCTACTGTCATTTTTGATGAAATTGATGCCGGAATTTCCGGAGAAATAGCCGCAAAAGTGTCAAATTTAATGAAAGAAATGGCAGTTTCTCGTCAATTAATTGTCATTACCCATCTTCCACAAATTGCTGCCAAAGGAACAACACATTATCAAGTGTATAAACAAGTTGTGGATAATAAGAGTTTTACAAACGTAAAAAAGTTGACCGACGAGGAAAGAAAAATAGAAATTGCAAAGATGATGAGTGGCGATAAATGTAGCGATGCTGCTTTGTTAGCTGCGAAAGAACTTATAGAACAATAAATTATGAAAAAAAAATTGTGTATTGGAATATGGTTGCTTTGTATGATCGGAGTATTGCCGATGGCGCAGGCACAAAATAATAGAATGAAAAGGAGCAAAGATTCTAAGTTCGTGTATATGACCTCTTTAGGTTTTAATTCCGGTGTAGGAACTTTGAAATTCAAAGATGATACTCGAGAGTTGGACAATAAAATTTTCATTTTTAATATCAATCAACTTTTGGCGTATCAATTTAATCCTTATGTCACTTCCGGCATTAGTTTGGGAATTGATATTTGGAAGAAAACGGCTTTTATCCCGCTAACAGCGAATTTAAGCATAGATTTTATGGATTATTTTGTTTCGCCGCATTGGTATCTCAACGCCGGCTACGCTTTTAAATGGTATATGACCTCTAAGCCGGAAATCATGGATCGCGTGATTCAAGGGGGCAAACCGGGATGGCATATTAACACCGGTATCGGTGCCAAAGTTAAAATGAGTAATAAACTTGCGTTGCTTATCGCTGCCGAATACCGAATGCAGAATACAACCATTCAGTATTCTGTAACTGCTCCGCAAGAAGTTGATTATTCGTTAATTACAACTAATCGCACCCAAAATATGTTTTATCATTTTGTGGGCATTAAGATTGGTTTATGGTATTGGTAATGAAATAGTTACAGAATAAAATCCGTATTCAGAAAGTTTGATTTGTTTTCCTTTAAAATATCGTGAATGATCGCGATATTTGTTTCATTTTCTTTGGCAGAAACCAACGTTCGGATAGAAAAAACGCGCAGAGCATCCGAAACGGAAAGTGTGGCTTCCGCAGAATCTTTTCTGCCCGTAAATGGAAAATCATCCGGTCCACGCTGGCATTGCGAATTGATATTGACTCTGCACACTTGATTTACCAATACATCAATAAGTTGTGCAATTTCATCTGAATCTTTCCCAAAAATTGCCGCCTGTTGACCGTAATTGGATTCCACCACGTAATCTAACGGTTCCTGAATGTCATTGTAGCGCACTATCGGGATGACGGGTCCGAATTGTTCTTCTCTATAAACCCGCATTTCAGAGTTGACATTATAAAGAACTGCCGGGAAAATTGTATTATGTTGCTTATCCTCTTATGGATAAGGTGGGGGAGATAGTCGTCGCCACTACACGACCGGAGACGCTACTAGGGGATACGGCTATTGCGGTCCACCCCGATGATAAACGCTACAAGGACTTGATAGGTATGACAGTACAGGTTCCGATTGTTCACCGGGAAGTTCCGATTATCGCTGACGATAGTATTGATCCAGATTTTGGTA
>CAYYHC010000006.1:0-4641 GCA_964471715.1 uncultured Lentimicrobiaceae bacterium
CCAAACAATGCGGGCAACGCCTTAATAGTTTCAATTTTCATCTCCATCTTTCCCACATCCACACTTTTTACATTGTGATCCGCCGCACGTGCCGATACCACCACCTCATCCGTCATCACAATATCCGCCTCCAACTCATAATTTAATGTCATATTTTGAGATAAAACAATCGTATCCGTGACCGTCTTAAATCCCAAATATGAAATATGATAAATGTATTTTCCCTTAACGACAGAAATCGAATAAAATCCGGATTGATTGGACAGCGTCGTAACTGCTTGAGAATGATTATCATAAGAAACAAGCGTCACCATTATATTTTTCATGGTTTCGCCATTACTGCCATCTTTCAAAACACCCGAAACGGTATATTTCTGACCAAAAAGTGATGCAGTACAAAAAAACAGCAATAGTAAAACAAATATATTTTGTTTATTCATAATCAATTAGCGCACACGTAAGTGCAACCCCGCTGATAATGTATCTAATTTAAAATCAAACACACTTCGCATTTCCCCTGCCATGCACAAGCCGCATTTATCGCACATTCCTGCTGTTTTTCCAACACACTCGACACAATGCGTCCCGTCCGGTAAAATAAAGTTACATACCCAACAACACTTTATAAAATTGTTTTGTTTCATCAATTTCAAACCCGAAATAGAGTTCATAATCGGAAACTTAGCCTTTTTCATCTCAATAATTTTGTCAATCACCTGCTCGCGAAGCGATTGTTCCAAATACAAATCTTCGGTTCCCTCATAAGGAGTATGAAAATTCAACGAAATGGAACGAATGGCAGGATTATTTTTCGCATAACGAATGGCATCTTCAACATTAGTATAATTATTTGAATTGATTACCATATTGACGCTCAATGCTTTATGATTTGATTCCGCTATATTTTTTTCTAATTTGGCAAAAGTTCCTTTCCCCCGCACTGCCTCATGAAATTCCCCCACACCATCCATACTCACCCATATAGAATCAGCTTGGCAACGATTGAGCGGGAGCTGTGCGTTGGAAGTAACAGTAGTAGAATAGAATCCGATTTTCTTTGCCAAAGCTATCAAGTCGTTAATATCCTTATCCCCATCGCGCCAAATCATCGGCTCTCCACCTTCAAAATCCACAAACCGAGAACCAATATTGTACGAATATTCCAACTCTTCTTTCACCTGCTCAAAAGTTTTAATAATGGGAGTACTTCTGCTATAAACATTGCAATGTTTGCATCTTAAATTACATTCATCTGAAATAAAAAGAACCGTTTGCAAAGGATTTTGCTTGCCAAAAAAACGAGCTTTTATAAACCATTTTGCAAGATAAAAGTAAATCATAATTTAAAATATTTCAACAATAAATATAATTAAGCATAAGAATATGAGCAAATTACGAGATAAATACCATCGAATCATGAACCAATCGATTTGCGCTTTCTCAATTTCATCCCAACGCTCCATCGGCCCCATCCATAATTGTGGTTTCACTTTTTGCTGCGGATTTTTCAGGAACGCAATCAGCAGACGAAATAGGGCGATTGCCATTGGAAGTGTCAGAAAAACAGCATAATAGCCAACACTAAGTTGATAAAAGATAATTCCCGCCAAAATGATAAGATAAGGCAGAAACAAAAAAATGGAAGAGACGACAAGTTGTCCTTTGTGATGGTTGATCAGAACGGCCAGCGTCATTTTGCCAACGCTTTTGTCGGGTTCAAAATCCATAATTGAGTGAGTATAAACGATATTGCCCACCCACAAGCCCACCGGAAAAGAGATAAACAGGATGGACGGGCTATAAATTCCGCATGCCGCCCCATAAGCGCCCAGCATCACGCACGGTCCAAAAATGAGTGCAATCACAATCTCGCCCATCCCGCGGTAGCTCAATCGAAGCGGTGCACCGGAATAGCAAACGCCCAACACACCGGTCATCAACGTGATATAGAGTATCGGCATTCCGCGTTGAATAAAAATGAAAATTCCGCATGCCAACGCCAGCAATAAAAAAACAGAAATCGCTATCAATAAAGATTTTACCGTAGTTTTACCGGAAGTAAGATAGTCGCATTTGGCAATGCGCGCACGAAAACCGGCAGCTGCCAAATGATCCCGAATTTGAGCTCCTTTTTTCTGATAATCAAAGTAATCGTCAAACAAATTCATCGCTAAATGAGCAAAAGCAATGCCCAAAATCGCCAATATGCCGCACAATAACGAAAAACCGGCTACGGAACGAGCAATCCAAACTGCCAATATTGCAGGTAATACGCTCTGTGGCAACGCATTATATCGAGCATTATTGAGCCAAAACAGAACTGTCTTCCACATTTTTAAAGTTTATATTTTGTTTAAAGTTATGTAGCTGAGTTTAACAATTTTCTTTCCAACAGCGATATGAGGGCTAATTTGAACAGAGAAGTTTGATTGTTCGCCGCTTCCCACTTTTTTGATGTCCTTTATCAAAGCCGTCACATCATCAATGGTTTTAATAGATGAATCGGTTGCCAATTTAACTAAATCGATTTTCAATGTAGCGGGAATCGTAGTTTTGCCGCCATGTGCTATCACGCGAATATTCTGATTATTAACACTTTCGCCGGTCATCACTATTTTTCCTTTGTACAATATTCTGTAGTCCATTCCGGCAATTTCGGCATCTCGTTTGCCGGGGTTTTCCGCTTCCACATTAAACGAAATCTTAGCAGAAAAGTCTTTTTGCGCAATCGCTTTCACGCATTTTGCCACTGTCACCAAGTCCAAATTTTCCAAATCATCTACCGAAAGGTGCAAAAAATCGATTCCTGCCCATGAGATAGCACTGATATTCTTCATTTTGAAATTGCACGTTGCCATATTCATCGCCCGTTGCACACTACAACCGCTTGGAATCAATACCAACACCGCCAACAATAGAACAATTAAATTCTTTTTCATTTTATAAAGACATTATTTTAAAAATTTGCTCCCGCAAAGATACCAACTTTTGAAATTTTAAATTTTTCATCCTGCGATAACGAGAAAAACGGCAACAGCCCAAAAACTTGATGAATGATTTTTTGTATTCGTAAAAGAAAAACAAAGTTCCAAAAACGGCTAACAGATATGCGATTGCGATAAGAACATTTCCGGATATACACCACGCCGCAATAAAAATGGCAATATAGGCAATGGGAAAAGCTGCCAACACACTCACCGTATAATTCAGCGTGGATTTAAACATCTTATCTTTCAAATTTCTTTTCGCCAACTCACAACATTTAAAAGGTAAAATATTATTAATCAACCCAAAAAGATAGATTGGAAAACAGAGGAGCAACAAAAACGAATGTACCAAAATCCGAGAGAAGGAAATTCTTTTTTCAAACAACCAATTGCGAAGTTTCAGCTCTTGCATAGATTGTGAATATTCGGTTGTAGCTTCCATTAATTCAAGATATTGCGTTTCATTTTCCGACTTCAAAGCATCTAACATTGCCAGCACTTTCTTTTCGCACTGCATTTGTTCATAAGGATTTCTTACATCGCGATTCTCTTTTTGTGCCACAGTAGTGCGCAAAATGTGAAATAGTGCCTCTATGGATTCATAATGCTCTTGGTCTTCCACATTCATTCCGAGCATTTTGATAATATTCCTTGATTTCTCATTCAGTTCAAGAAAAGCATTATTCGACTCCGTTTTATAAAGTTCGTAAAATTCGTTAAATTGAAATGGTTTTCCAACCACTATCAATAGTTGTTCTCTAAAATTAAAGTAATTCCCATAATAGATATAGAGAGGAAGTATTTGTACATCTGTCTTATAATCTGATAATTCCACAGCTCTGAAAGCCAATCGCGGGTATCCTTTTTTAAAAGAGGACATAAACTTGCCGGCTTGGTGAGCGGCTTCGGGAAACATCACGACAGTTCCGCCATCACCAATGATGCGCGCACCCAAATCAAAAGTTTCGTTGTTGCTGCGAATATCACTGCGGTTGCCGTCTCGCGTACGGAAAGTGGGCATAATTTTCAAAAATCGGAGAATTTTGGCAATAGTGTTGCTCTTTTTAAAAATGTCACCCCGCGCGATAAAAACCGGCTGTCGATAATCATCAAACAAATACAAAATAGCCAACGCATCCATCAAAGCATTTTGATGGTTAGCAATGACAAATGTAGGAGTACCCCGGGGCGGAATATTCTCTCGTCCAACAACTTGTACTTTTTTATAATACAATTTATTGTGCGTAAATCGCAAATAATAATTTATAAGATGATATAATCTATCAAAACGACCAATGTTCTCAAAACTTATCATAGAAAAAACTAATTAATGACTAATTCATTTATAATATTTTGTGCATTGGCAAATTTATCCACAATAAACAAGAAATAGCGAATATCCAGCGAGATATTGCGACAACGATTGACATCATAATTAATGTCACTCATCGTACCTTCCCAAACGCGGTCAAAGTTAACGCCGATTAATTCTCCGTTGGCATTAATGACCGGGCTTCCGGAATTGCCGCCCGTGGTATGATTGCTTGCGATAAAACAAACCGGCAACTCTCCTTTTTCATTCGCATAGCGCCCATAATCTTTGGCAAGGTACAACTCCTTTAATTTAGGTTCTACTTTGTAGTCAAAAATATCG
>CAYYHC010000006.1:4651-18100 GCA_964471715.1 uncultured Lentimicrobiaceae bacterium
TAGTGACAATTGAAATATCGGGATTTTCTTTTTGCATAATGCCTTCTATCGTTGTATAATGCACATACTCAATACCATCGGCAGGAGAAAAGCCCTTCACATTTCCATAAGTTACCCGCATGGTCAGGTTGGCATCCGGATAAAAAGTTTGATCGGTATCTTTTTCCATCAATGCTTTTACATATAACCGATATTGCAAATCCAAATCTACCTGCGTTTTAACCAACATATCATAATTGGTAAAATATTGCGTAAATGCAGGCATAAACAGCGCAATCAACTCATTTTTCTGCAATTTGAAAAAATCTTTCGGTTTCGCATTCTGAGCAAAAGCAATAAATTTGTCTTTATCAGCAAAATAAGGTGCTTTATTCTTTGCATTTTCAAACATTTCTCGCCATTGATCTTTGGGATAATTAATGTAGCGACGCAAAGACTCCGGAATTAATGTAGGATCTTGTGTACTGAAATAGTAATACATTAATTCCACAAAACATTCTGAATCAATATCATAGTTATAATTTTTATAAAACGAGTTTGCATTGTTGATCAATTTCATTTTGGCAGCATTCCAAGCCTCGTCGGACGCAGGCGGCTCGGGAGAATAAATAAATCCGGCACAATTACTATATAAAAATCGAATTAATTCGACCCCAATAAAAGTCTCGCCCACATAAGTTTGCACTTTCACTTGGTCTCGATAAGTTTGGTAATCGGTTTTTAAATTTTCCAAAATGTGACCGTATTTTGATTTTCTGTTTTCATCGGCATTCACCCAATCCATAAACTCTTGCTCTTCTTTTTGTTTTTGGGCAACTACGTTACACTCATTAATTCCTTTACTTTCCCCGATCCATTTTTTCCAACCATTGCTAATGGAATTTGCTTTTGCAGAATACATTAAACGTGTTTCAACCGATTTTTCCATTTGACGTTTCATGGCATTTAACCGTATATCTCGAGCATGAATGGCAATAGGATTTTGGACATTGGCGACAATATCCACCGCATCAGAAATTAAAAATTGCTTCGTGGTACCCGGATAGCCAAACACCAAAGTAAAATCATTTTCATTCACTCCTTTGGTGGAAAGGGTAAAGAACTTTTTAGATTTCAACGGAATATTGTCTTGTGAATATTCGGCAGGATTTCCATCTTTATCGGTATAAATTCTATACAAAGAAAAGTCGCCGGTATGACGAGGCCACATCCAATTATCGGTATCTCCGCCAAATTTTCCAATATTTTCGGGCGGTGTTCCCACCAATCTCACATCTTTAAAAACTTCATTGACGAATAAAAAATACTGATTCCCATAAAAAAACGGTTTAATAACCGCTTCATAATGCGTTCCTTCGACAGCATCGCTTTGTATTTGTGTGATACTTTTGGCAATCGCCTCAATTCGCTGTTGTTCTGTCAAATCATCCCCTACATTTTGTAAAACCTGCGCGGTTACATCTTCCATTCTCACCAAAAAAGTAACGGTCAGTCCGGGATTGTCAAGTTCCATACTTTTATCGGTTGCCCAAAATCCATTATGTAAATAATTGTGTTCCAAAGTACTATGCTGTTGCACAAAACTATAACCGCAATGATGATTGGTGATCAGCAGTCCATCGGCAGAGATTAACTCGCCGGTACAACCACCGCCAAACAGCACAATTCCGTCTTTCATGCTATGATGATTAATGCTGTAAATATCATCAGCAGTCAACTTAAAGCCCATTTTTTGCATTTCTGCTTCATTATATTTCAAAAAAAGCGGAATCCACATGCCTTCGTCAGCATACGAAAAGGACTTAAATAATACTAAAAAAGATAAAAGAAAAAGTTTTTTCATAATCGCAGATTTTCGTTTCAAATTAGGCGGCAAATATACAAAAGATTTTAGGATAAATAGACGATTGAATCGAATATTTAAGCGTAAATCCGACATTTATATTAGGACTGTAAAGAACAAACAACCTATCTTGACAATCTAAATCCCGTTATTATAAAATAGAATTTAATTATCAAAATATAGGAATCTACAATGCAGAAAATAATTATGCTTTTTCTTCAACTGATTCAGCTTCAGCCGGGGTTTCATTGTTTTCAACAGCTTTTTCTTCCAAATCAATTAAATTATTTTCAATCAATAAGTTATACCAAGTAATTACTTTTTTGATATTGGAAACATAGACTCTTTCGCGGTCGTAATTAGGAAGTACTTCAGCAAAAAAACTCTTTAATTTATTATTATCATTGATATTAACTGTTACTTTTCCGCCATTTTCTTTTTTAAAAATTGTTTGAAATACTGATTGCAACGTCACATCTTCTTCTTCTGTAAATATTGAAATATTATCCAAATTTGCCACTCCATCGTGAGAAAAAGCCGGTAAGCGTTTTCCATCAACGAGAGATTCAACGATAAAATTGTTTTTGCCTTGAGAAATCAACTTAAAAAGTCCAGTTTTGCCTGTGATTGATAAAATCTTACTTAAATCCATTGTCTTTTTTTGATTAATTAATAGTATTCTATGGTTCTTTCTATAATGAATTGTGCACGACCTGCAATTTTACGGACCTCTTTCGTCCAATTCTTTTGCGTGTCATGTTTTTGATATAAGCCGATGTCTTGCACATTAGTAATCATATTCTCATAGACCTCTTTGAGAAGATTACCATTAGCATCATATTGTGTATAAGTATATTCCATTAATTTTCCATCTTCACGAAAGACCCTTCTGTTCACCGGATCGCCATAATTATCGTATTCGATGGTAACATATTTAAAAAGATTGCCGTCCGGGTCAAATTCATTAATGCGTACCGGCAAGCCGACTTCATTGTTTTCAAACTTTTTTTTCACCGTGAAAAGCGGACGTTGGTCAACAATTTCGAGCACATTTCCGAAACCGTCATTTTTATATATCAGCGTTTGTACCAAAGTGTCTTGAACAAAACGTTCCTCTTTTACGCGATAACCACGTGTATCATTTTGATATACAGTATATTCTGCGCACACACCCGTACTATCGAACAATTCATCCTTAATTATTTTTGCTTGTGCATTATAGGTAATATTGCGCACCGACATCGTATCTTTCTTGTGGTTCATCACAATTACCTTGTTCAGACAACCGTCAGAACTATATTTTTTGCAAATACAAGCGTAAAGATTACTATCCACAACTTGCTCTCCATTGACATCTTGCGCCAAATATTTGTAAATGGTAATACTCTTGACCTGACCAAAAATTCGTTCCAGTTGTAAATGATTTTTCTGTGCATCCGGTACAATGGTAATGGTTTGCTTCTTGTTATTACACGAAATCAAAAGCACAATTAATAATACGCTAATAATAGAAGATGAGATTTTCATTGAACATACATTTTGTTTTAATATGTTTCACAAAAAGAGCGCAAAAATACATTTTTTTTTATTTTTGAGAAAGGCATCCTATAAAAATTTATAAACTAAACGCAAATAGTTTCCCCTGCCATGTATCTCGTTCTTTCATTCGTTGTTCAATTTTTTGTAGCACAACATCGTATCTCATTAATCCCCAATTATTTACAAACAAATAGCGTGGAGGTACTTCGCCTGCGAAACGTTCAATAACAAACTGCGGATGAAGGCGTTCGGTAATGTTGATAATAAAATCGATGTAAGAATCTTGCGAAAAATGGTGAAATCTTTCCGGGAAAGTGCAATATTCATCTGTTATTACGGTATTTTTAATAATTTGTAGTTGATGAAATTTAATACCGTTGATGGGCAACTGATTGATCAGCTTAACGTCGTCCAACCATTGTTTTGGAGTTTCGCCGGGCAATCCGTAGATAAAATGGGCAGCCGAGTGAATCTTTCTTTCTTCAGTCAGACGTAGTGTTTGCAAAGCTTGTTCAAAAGTATGTCCTCGGTTAATATGATGCAGTGTTTCGTTGTGGCAGGATTCTATTCCGTATTCGATTGAGACAAAGATTTTGGATTTTAATTCAGCGAAATAGTCTAATTTTTGTTCATCGATGCAATCGGGGCGGGTTCCGACAATCAAGCCCACGACATCGGGGTTTTCAATAGCGGGGCGATAAATTTCTTTGAGGGTGTCAATGGGAGCGTAGGTATTTGAAAATGCTTGAAAATAAGCCAAATAGGCACCTGCGCGGCGGTATCGATTCTTATGAAATTGTATGCCCTCTTCCAATTGTTGGGAAACAGATTTTTCCGGCAAACAATACGAGGGGTTGAAAGCATCATTGAGGCAGTACGAGCACCCCCCCACGCCAACGGTCCCGTCACGATTTGGACAAGTAAAACCGGCATCAATCGTCAACTTTTGAACTCGCGTCCCAAATTGTTGATAAAGAAAACGTTTATAAGAATTAAATCGGCGTTCATCACCCCAAGAATAGGTCATATTGCATATTTTACCTTTTCCATAATGGTAGAAAGCATGTACTTGGCACGGAAAAGTTGAATTTTTACATTATTCATGCTGATGTTCAATTCTTTTGAAATCTCCTCATAAGATAATTCCTGAAAATAGCGTAATTCAATGAGTGTTCGGTATTTAGGACGTAATTGTTCAACGGCGAGATGCATCATTTTAATTCGCTCTTTTTCCATATACCTTTCTTCCTGAGAATGTTGTGTGGAAAAAATTTCCCGCTTGTCGCCACTATTTTCAAAAACCACGAAATCCTCATCTACGCATTGAGGAGCCGAATTTTTTTTACGCATATAGTCAATACAATTGTTGATGGCAATTTTAAAAAGCCAAGTGGAGAAAGCATATTCGGTAGTATATTTTTCCAGATTTTTAAAAGCTTTTCCGAACGCTTCGATGGTTAAATCCTCAGCATCATAAGGATTTTTCATCATTCTCAAAAGAGTATAATAAAGTGGATCACGATAATATTTCAACAATTCGGAATAGGCGCGCTGATTGCCGTTTTCCAAAGCATCTTTTACTAAAAGAGCGTCTCTTTTTGCCTTTTCGCTAGTAAAAAAAGTATTGTTTACTTCCATCGTTTTCCAAATTTTGATGCCACATAAATCAAAGGATTTATAATGGAAAATAATAAATCATAAAAAATTATAAACGGAATTAATTGCTTTGCTTTCAGCTTGTTAGCTGCTTTTCCATAAACAATATATTGAATAGTTTCTTTTACAACGAACAAACCGGCGAATGTAGAAAGCATAATAATATTATGTGTCGATGGATCTTTCACAAAAGAGGGAATTACATAATAGGCCGAGAAACCTAAAGCCACATAAAAAAGAAGAGATAAAAAATTGTAGAATTTGAGAAAAAAACGATGTGTAAACTTGTAATGTTGGCGGGTAAGGCATCTATTCTTTTTCAATGCAAACCATTGAGAAAAATTGGGAGTGGGTTGAATGATAAAAGAGTCGGGATGATCTTCATAGTTACAATATGCGGATGTTCCATTCACTTGATTCACAAAAATATCGTCTTCGCCAAAGGGAAGTGTTGCCTTAGAGAAAAAAGCATCTTTATGTTCAAAAAAAAACGATTTGCTATATGCCAAGTTATGACCGTTTGCCATCACGGGCATTTTAATGATGGCATAGGCAAAAGATTGCATCATTGTCATAAAATTATCAAAAAGGAGCATTTTATTGGGTTGGCGATAGCCGGAAAATGCCAAAACAACTCTTGTTTTTTTCACAAATCTTTGTGCAATATGTTGCAACCAAAAAGGAGTTGCCGGTACACACGAAGCGTCAGTCAGCACAATACAATCATTTTTTGCAGCTCTGATGCCTATAGAAAGCGGGAATCTTTTTCCACGGATTCGCGTAACTGTATCGCTAAGATTAACGACACGAAGATGGGAATATTTCAGGCTATATTCTCGCAATAATTGCTCGGTTTCGTCTATGGAATTGTCATTTACAATGACCACTTCGTAATCCGGATAATCCTGAGTAAGATAGGTTTGAAGTGTTTCAGCCAAATTGTGTGCTCTGTCGCGGGCAGTAACTACAATTGAAATTGAGGGGAACGCACTATACGATGCGTTTTCTTTTTTTGTATTCCTGCGAAACGCGTACCGCCCGAATATCACAAAATAATATAGTAATAATAAGACAACAATTATTCCAAAAATAATCAAAAACAGATTAGGCAAATTGATAGAAATAAGCAACATACAATTGTTAGAATTTAGGTGGCAAATGTATCTGAAAGATTAAAAGAAAAGTTTTATTTTTGCCGAAAAATACTAACAAAATGCAGTTTATAATTGACAAACGAGATGAGAAGAGTAATGCACGTACCGGTACTGTCATTACCGACCATGGAAAAATAGAGACACCGATATTTATGCCCGTAGGCACTGTCGGTGCAGTTAAAGCATTACACATTAATGATTTAAAGGAAGATGTAAAAGCTCAAATCATATTAGGAAACACCTATCATTTATATTTACGACCGGGGATAGAAGTATTGGAAGCCGCCGGCGGATTACACAAATTCAACGGATGGGATCGACCGATTTTAACGGACAGCGGTGGATTTCAGGTCTTTTCGCTGAGCCACAAGCGCAAAATCAAAGCTGAAGAGGGCGTTTGGTTTCAATCCCACATTGATGGTTCACGACATCTTTTCAGTCCTGAAAAAGTGATGGATATCGAGCGAACCATCGGTGCCGACATTATGATGGCTTTTGATGAATGCCCACCCTACCCGTGCGATTTCGAATACGCCCGTAACTCAATGAATATCACCCACAAATGGCTTCAACGGTGTTGCACCCATTTTGATGAGACGGAGCCGAAATACGGTTATTCACAAACGTTGTTTCCCATTGTGCAAGGCAGTGTTTATAAAGATTTGCGCGTTCAATCTGCGGAATTTATTGCCTCTATGGAGCGCGAAGGAAATGCCATCGGCGGAGTGTCCGTGGGCGAACCTACCGAACTGATGTACGAAATGACCGACATCTGTTGCCAGATTCTTCCCAAAGATAAACCTCGTTATCTAATGGGGGTCGGAACACCTGCCAACATATTGGAAGACATTGCTTTAGGTGTTGATATGTTCGACTGCGTCATGCCTACACGAAATGGAAGAAATGGTATGATTTTTACGTGGGACGGTATTCTGAACATGAAAAACGAAAAATGGAAGTTCGATTTTTCTCCCATTGATGCCAACAGCGACCTTCCCGCCGACCAAATTTACTCCAAAGCCTACTTGCGACATTTATACGTTTCCAACGAAATTCTCGGTCCGATGATTGGTTCCATTCATAACTTACATTTTTATTTGGATTTAGTAAAAACGGCACGCCGCAAAATTGAAGAAGGCACCTTTACACAATGGAAAAATGCAATGGTTCCGGTATTGAGCCAGCGGGTATAGGGGGAAATATTAATATTATTTCAAAACGATTATTCCTTCAATTTATTGATTATTAAAACATTAAAACAATAATCCTATTTAGCACTCGCTTTGTTTCACCACAAATATTACATCTGCTAAAACTGTAAAGTCATGTGGTTTACCTTCATAACGAAAATCTACTCGTAAATCGTTCAATTTTTTATTCTTAAAATTGTCAAGATAAGAATTAATTACAGGTTTTAATAAGTCAATATTACGTTTAAGTTTCCACGAATTATTAAAATCATCGATATCAACAAGAACCAAAAACAAGCGATTTTCGGAACCAAAACGCATTTTCCCTTGATTCTCATATAACCATTTTGCCAATTTTAGAGGATGAGCTTGCGCATCTTTCAAAATTGCAATTTTTTCGTTTTGCAGCTTTTGTAACGATTTTCTACACAAATCATCATTCCGATCCCTCATTTTTTCAGTAATTTCGTAGAAAATACTATTAGTATTTGCTTTCGAGTCAAAACCAATATTTGCTTTCTTTGCCTGTTGTTTCAAATAGTTTAACTCCGTGGAAAGCCCCATTTCCTTGCGCTGCTGCTTAATGTATTCAGCAGGCAAATAAGTAACTTTCAAATCAAAAGGAATATCATGAACAAAAAAATCAACGCTCTTGATCTGCCCAACTGCCGACAAAACAGCGTTGTGACATTTAAAAATATTCTCAATCAACACACTACTCCAGTAGTTATACCAACTATTCAATACATATCCTTGTACCGCGTGATTAATTTCTGTTTCAAATTTCGACATCAAATCATCAAAAGACGGATTATGGATTTTCACATACTTACTAACTAAATATCTATCCAACGAATTTTGATAATCACCTCCCCATTCAAAAATTTTGAGTTTATATAATTCTGAAACAAGTTGTTTTATATTAATCGCATTCATTTGTCTTTGACTTTCATTTCTGATAAAATTATTCAAAAGCACATTTGAATGTTCTAAATCGGACGATAATTTTTCAAATAATTCTTTAAAAATACCGGCTTGACTTGTTTCAGTGACTTGCAATTCGGATTCTCTCAAAAAATTCTTGACAATTTCAGTACGAATAATAGATTTGAGTTTCAACCACAATAATCCTGAGTTATCCTTACTTAACTCTTCTAACCGTTCATCCTTAAAAAGTTTATCCCAATAATTAAAATCTTTCATTATTCAAATTTGTTATGTATAGTTTGTTTTTAGGTTTACAGATAAATAAAATTTCGCGGCTACCGGCGACACTTCCTTTTCCGCCACGCGCATTTTTATATATTTTCGTTTGAATGGTTACATCTTTGTACTTTTCAATTATCTTTTCAAATGTCTGAATATCAGGATAACTACGATTATTATAACTAATTAGCCAATATGGAATATCTTTTGACAATTCAAACAATCGTTCAAAATTGTCAATTACTTCGTTTTTTACATCAAATCCGCTATAACGTTTGGGTTCATATCTTTTTACTCCATTTACAAATTTTTTATCTGTCCAATATTCCGTATATGTTTCGAGCAAATGATAGAAACTTTGATAATCAGCATGGCTGTCACAATATGGCGGGTCAAAATACACCAGATCAACCTTTTGTAATTGAGGAAGAAGGTTTATGATATTGTCATTGAAACTTTGATTTTCGCGATGATTGTCAAATATTGCATTATTATAAATTGGCAATAATTCCAAAAACAACTCTTTTATAGGTCGAATCAAACTCCGATTACGTTTAATTCGTTTAGGATCAGATGCATAGACCAATGCCTGTGTATGAGCAAAATGTCCCATGGTAATCTTTCGTGTTAAACTTCTATTCATCACGGCAAAAGTTAACGCTTGTTTATACGGGTCATTTAATAAAGAAATGTTCGCTCTGAAATTATCAATAAAAACGGCCTCTTCACGTTCAAAAAAAATATCTGTAAATACATTTTCCATTAATGTAAAATTTTGTTTTTGAGGTGATGGCTGAAACAACGTTTGCAAGTCATCACGATTCAAAGTAACAGATTCATTTTCAATTAATGCTTTCCCAATTTGATTATTAAAATTCAAAAAATCGTTTGTTATGGTTTTATAACCTAATTGTTTAAAGAAAAAAGCAACAGATTGAGAACCGGCAAAAGCATCTAAAACCACATCTATGTTTTGCGGAATAAATTTACTAATCCATGATAAATGAGAAAATTTGGCACCTAAATATTGAGGTTCCGGAAATTTATATTTAAAATACTGATATTCATCAAATAACGTATTTTCACCATTTCCTCCGCAATATTTTAAATTGAATATCATAAACTATTTATTACTAACTATTTACATTAAAATCCACCTTCAAATCATCATTTTCATTAGAACACCAAACTTTTCGATAATGAAAATAATTGCAAAAGTAGTAAAAAAAACAACATCTAATATTCTTTACCTTCTTCTACCAAAAAAAATCAACGGCGATCCTCACCGCCGTTGATAACCATTAACCTTAATGATACGTAAAAGGATATTTCCTTTTTGTTGTTCTCCTTGTCTTACGAACAAGTTTTTAAAATGTTACAAAAATTACGCATCAATTATTATAGTGACCACAATAAAAATAAATTGTTGCCTTTTTTTAAAAAATTATTCCATGACCAAACAAGCGAATTTTCACTACTATTTCACTAATTGAGAAAGTTTTCCACATTTTTGTCAACCTAAAACGAGATTTAAAAAACTTATGTATTTTTGCAGTTTAATTTTAATAAATGAGCGAAAAACAAAATAAAGTTTCAACCATACTCAAAAAGATTCTAAAATTCACACTATTTTTAGGCATTGGAGTATTTTTTATTTATCTTTCCGTTAAGGACTTAACCCCACAAGATGTACAAATGCTCAAGGATAGTGCCGCTCAAGTGAAAGAAGGGTCCGCATGGATTTTCTTGGTACTGTCACTCATTATCGGCGCAATTTCTCACTATTTTCGCGCCCTCAGAAGTGTACTTTTATTAGAACCACTCAATTACAAAGTACGAAAAAGCATGTCTTTTTTTGCAGTAATGGTTTGTTACTTAGCAAATTTGGCGTTCCCTCGTTTAGGAGAAGTGCTTCGTTGCACCTTTCTACAACAATATGAAAAAGTCCCTTTTCAAAAAACATTGGGCACCGTGGTGACCGAAAGAGCCATTGATGCCATCCTACTGATTATTGTTGTGGGAGTTGCTATTTTAATGAATACCGCCTTCTTGTACGATTTGAAAATTGACGGCACTTCGCTTAGAGACGGTTTTAGCAATAAAATAAGCGGAATGCTGCACAATTACACCCTTTACTATTTTATTATTGCCACAATTATTGTCATTGCAATCATCTATGCCACCAGAAAAAAGTGGAATAAAATTCCATTTTTTGTCAAAATAAAGAACTTTTTCATCGGTGTATGGCAGGGACTTATTTCCATTAAAGACTTAAAACACCCTATATTATTCGTGATTTACTCTTTAATGATTTGGGTTTGCTACTTTTTAGGCACTTATGTTTGCTTTTTTGCTTTCGATTTTCTTGCCCATCTTGGCATTTCGGTGGTATTTTCGTGTTTCGCTTTTGGTTTAATCGGCTTTGTCATTGGACCGGGAGGATTGGGTGCCTATCCTTTGATTGTGGCTGCCACTTTAGTGTTGTACGGCGTTGATTACAGCGCGGGATTAGCCGCCGGTTGGGTGGGCTGGGGCGTACAAACCTTGCTGGTTATCATTTTCGGTATTATCTCTCTTATTGCGGCATCTTTTATTAAAAATAAAGAGAATAAAGTAATAGCTGATTGAATATGAATATTTTACAAGATATTAAAAACAAACTGATTACGACTAATGAATGGACGGTCATTCGCCAAGAGCAACATTTTCAAAAAGTTGTTTTCACCAATGGGTGTTTCGATATTTTGCACCGCGGACATGTTGAATATTTAGCACAAGCACGCAATTTGGGCGATTGCTTAGTGATAGGATTAAATACCGACTCATCCGTGCGCCGCTTAAAAGGCAATAGCCGCCCGATTAATCAGGAAAATGACCGCGCTCTTTTGTTGTCCGCACTTCAATTTGTCAATTATGTTATTCTGTTTGAAGAAGATACACCATACAATCTTATTTGCAACGTGATGCCTGACATTTTAGTCAAAGGAAGCGACTATCAAGTAAATCAAATTGTTGGAGCAGATGTGGTACTCCAAAACGGCGGTTCGGTTCAAACTATTGATTTTATAGATGGTTATTCTTCTACGCAAACCATTCAAAAAATGTCAAAATAAAATGAAAAAATTTCTGTTCTTTATTTTATCATTCTTTTATTTTATTAATAATCAGATTATTGCACAAGATACAATTATTCCATCTAAAAATCTAATTACAGAAGATTACCAAATTCCGGCTTTCAGTTTATATCAAAAACAGTGGGATAAAGATTTTCTTCATTTTACGTCGATCACTATTCCGTTTAGTCCTGATAATGATGTAAAGATAATTTTGGTGGAGAATAACAATCCGTTTGCGATGCCTTGCCGAAATGCCAAAATCATCACTTCCTATAGTCCCAAACACCCGGGCATTGATTTGAAACAGAACTTGAATGATTCCGTTTTTGCCTGCTTCGACGGTGCCGTACGTATAGCCAAAAATTGCGGCAGCGACTACGGAAATATGGTGGTCATTCGTCATTACAACGGATTAGAAACCGTTTATGCAAATCTGAACAGTTTTCAAGTTGAAGCGGGCGAATTGGTAAATGCCGGACAATTGATCGGATTAGCGGGGAAAAGCGGGCGGCAAAACATCGAACATCTTCATTTTGAGGTTCGTTTTTTATATGAACATTTTGACCCTGCCAAAATGATAGATTTCAGCACCGAAACATTGATTAGCAATATTTTAGCATTAAATAAAAATGATTTTACTCTTACGAATCCGGAAGAAACCACTTCAAATATCGGAGCTGAAAATCAAACAGCTATCGGCCAATCATATCATATTGTAAAAGAAGGAGATACCTTATACAAAATTTCACAAAAGTACAAAATTTCAATTCCCAAAATTTGTCAATTGAACCATATCTCCGAAAATGCCGTTTTGCAACTCGGACAAAAAATAAAACTTCAATAGTTTTACCTTTCTCCTAATAAATTTTGTAACTTTGCACCCATTCTAAAAGAGACTCAATGTGTAAAAAAATATCAATTTTCGTAATGTTACTTCTCCCTTGTTTCGTATTTGCGACGCACCAACGGGCAGGGGAAATTACCTACGAGCACATCAGCGGTTTTACCTATCGTTTTACTATCATAACTTACACTTATACCCCGAGCGATGCGGACCGTCCCGAACTGAATTTTTCGTGGGGAGACGGCACGATAACCACAGTGCAAAGATACTCTAAAGTAAACATTGCCAATGATATAAGTATCAACACATACATCACCGAGCACACCTTTCCCTCAACGGGTACATTTTCGATTTCGTTGGAAGACGCTAACAGAAATGCCGGCATCGTGAACATTCCTAATTCTGTGAATATTCCTTTTTATATTGAAACAACGCTGATTATCAATCCCTTTTTAGGTAGCAACTCCTCCCCGCGCCTGCTCAACCCGCCCATCGACAACGGCTGTACCGGCGTTCCTTATTACCACAATCCCGGTGCATACGACGCAGATGGCGACAGCTTGAGTTACAGCTTGGTAACTTGCCGCGGCTACGGCGGCGAAGAAATTCCGGGTTACACTTTGCCAAGAGCCTCCTACTTTATTTCTATTGACCCGACGACCGGTGATTTGACGTGGGACGCACCTATGGAACAAGGTGAATACAATATTGCCATTCTTATCCAAGAGTGGCGAAACGGCGTACTAATGGGCAGCATCATCCGCGATATGCAGATTACAATCGTGGCATGCGACAACGAACCACCCATCATTTACACGATTACAGATACTTGCGTTGAAGCCGGAACTTTGCTTCAATTTAATGTCACGGGCGACGACCCCAATTCATCAAACGTAACTCT
>CAYYHC010000006.1:18110-25442 GCA_964471715.1 uncultured Lentimicrobiaceae bacterium
AACAAGCGGTCTGTTTACATTGCCTATTTCTCCGGCTACTTTTTCCACCGAGAGTGACCAGCCACCGGTTCAATCGCAATTTTCTTGGCAGACAACGTGCGCTCATGTTCAATTACCCTACTACAACGTTTTATTTAAAATTACCGATAACGGACCACAAGTCAATCTTTCCACCTTTAAAACCGTAAGGATCAAAGTGATTGCTCCGAAACCCGAGAACCTTAACGCCACACCCATCGGCAACGAAATTCACCTCAGCTGGGATTTACATACTTGCAGCAATGTAACAGGATACAAAATTTACCGTCGCACCGGCTCATTCGATTATGAACCTGACACTTGCGAAACAGGACTGCCGGGATATACCGGTTATTCGCTCATCGGGACGAATCATGACTACATTGACGTCGCCTTTATTGATGATGGAACTCTTTTGCCACTGAATCACGGCACCGAATATTGTTATCGGGTGGTGGCTTTCTTTGCCGACGGCGCCGAAAGTTACGTTTCGGACGAGATTTGCACCCATCTTCAAAATGATGTTCCCCGCCTCACCAATGTTGATATTGAAAATACTGATTTATCAAATGGTTCGATCTATCTTAAATGGTTGGTACCCAATGAATTTGACACAATACAATACCCGGGACCACATTATGAATATCGCATTGAGCGTTCTTTAACTCATTATCCTAATGATTTTTATGAAATTGGAAGAACCTACTCACTTCACGATACCATTTTTACGGATATCAATCGAAATACCACCGATTCCACCTATCATTACAAAATAACCCTTCTGTCGCAGCTCAATGACAGTTTAATAGAAGTGGGGAGTTCTGATCCTGCTTCGTCCATTCATCTGTCCATTACATCTCTCGACCGTTCACTTCAACTCACTTGGACAGAGCGTGTTCCGTGGATTAATACTTCCTATATCATCTATCGGTTGAATGAAAATTTACATCAATTTGACTCGATTGGTGTCACAACATCATTGAGTTACGTGGATTTGCATTTGGAAAACGGACACGAATATTGTTATTATGTGATGGCAAGCGGCGGATATTTTGCGCCGGACACTATTGCACCATTTTATAATCGTTCGCAACAATGTTGTGCAATTCCCGCCGACATTACCCCACCGGAAATTCCGACCGTAATAGTCACTACCGAAGACTGCCAAAATGTGGATTTTGAATTTTACTTTTCAAATGATTCAGCCTATCTTGATGTATATCAATACTATATTTATTATAAACCGACTTACGACGCGGAATATACCATCGTTGACTCATTTTATACGGATCAAGATTGTTATGGACTCCACTGTACTTATCAATTAGCTGATCTTCCGCACGTTATCGGTTGTTTTACCCTTGCTGCCATTGATACGGCAGGCAATTTATCGGCGATGAGTGCAGAAACCTGTTTTGATACCGACGATTGTTCGATCTACACATTGCCCAACGTTTTTACACCGAATGGAGATGGTTACAACGATATTTTATATCCTTTTCCTTATGAAAATGTGCAATCTGTTGACTGTTATATTTACAATCGCTGGGGAAGATTAGTCTTTAAAACCACGAATAGTGACATCAATTGGGACGGAACCGACATTTATTCCAAACAACCTTCATCGGATGGCACCTACTTTTATGTATGTGATGTTTCATTATATTCTTTAACGGGCATCGTCGTCATCAAGTTGAACGGCACCATCACTTTAATTCGATAAAATGCTAAAACAGAGGAAGAACGGAGATAAAATTGAAATTTTTGACCCCATTCGTAAACGATGGGTACCGATGACGGAAGAGGAGAAAGTACGGCAATTTCTCATTTTGCATTTAATCAATGAAAAGAAAATTTCCGCATCGCACATTTCCGTGGAGCGACAAATAATGGTGAATGGTTTAACAAAGCGTTACGATCTTGTTGTTTTTGATTCCGCAGGAATGCCGCAAGTGGTGATTGAATGCAAAGCTCCTCACGTGGAATTGACACAATCCGTTTTGGAACAGGTGGGACGCTACAACAAAACACTGCACGCACCGATTATCGGTGTCAGCAATGGGAAATCGCATCTATTTTTCAAGATTGATTTTGAAACGGAAGAGATACACCTTCTTCCCGGATTTTAAAAAAAATTGTGCTTTTGCACTACTTTATTTTTTCGCCATCAATGCTTCAATATCATCAATTTCAACCGGCATGTCCGGCATTAAATTGATAGGATTTTCCGCTACAACGACATCGGTTTCGATACGCACGCCAATTCCTTCTTCAGCAACATAAATGCCCGGCTCGCAACTCAAAACCATCCCCGGTTGGAAAACCCAGTCGCGCTGTCCAACATCATGAACATCCAATCCAATGAAATGCGCCGTATTGTGCATGTAATATTTTTTAAACAATGGTTTTTTAGGATTCTGATTATCAATATCTTCCTGTTTGAGCAAGCCCAACTTAACCAACTCTTCTTCCATTCTTTTGAAAACATAATCATTAATTTTATGAATGGTCATGCCGGGTTTGTATAGCGGGATGGTTTCTTTAAAAATATTGAGACAGCTTTGATAAATTTCTTTCTGACGCGGGGTAAATTTCCCGTTTACAGGAATGGTGCGTGTGGCATCGCCCGCATAATTGGCATATTCGGCACCAAAATCCATCAATAGCAAATCACCGGCATTCATCACTTTATCATTTTTAATATAGTGAAGAATGCAGGTATCCTGACCTGAAGCGACAATTGGCGCAAAAGAGTGACCTGTGGCACCGTTTTTGAGCATTTCGTATGTTAATTCGGCTTCTATTTCATACTCGTATTTTCCCGGTTGAACGGCATGCAACGCCCGCAAGAAAGCCTTGTTGGTAATGTCGCACGCTTTTTTCAACGCCTGTAACTCTTCCGTATCTTTCAGTGAACGAAGAGGATAAAGAATAGGTGCCAAGCGGCGGAATGTATGTAAAGGATATTCCTGACGCAGTTTTTGCGCAAAACGATACTCACGAGTAGCAGGATCTATTTTCTGGCGCGGACTTTCAGGAAGATGTAAATACACACTTTGAGAATTGACCATCAAATCCTGCAAAACATCTTCAAAATCTTCGGTAAACATGACCGTTTTAACACCTGAAATTTTAGAAGCCTCTTCCAAACTCAAACGATGTCCGAACCACACTACCATTTCCGGACTTGGATTTTTAATAAACAGAATTTCTCTATAGTCGGGATTAGGATGCCACGGTGCAATGGTCAAGTAGGTTTCTTCCTGATCTATCCCCGACAAATAAAGCATTTCAGAGTTTTGACGAAAGGGCTGAATGGTATCGCCGGAACGCGGAAATTCGCTGTTGGAGGTCAGAATTACTAATGAATGTTGTTCAATTTCACCGACCACTTTTTGACGGTTTTGTACATAAAATGAAGCTGCTAAAGGTTGATATCTCATAATAAAATATTTTGTAATCCGAAAAACGAGTTTTATGATTAATTTGGAGTTGCAAAGATAAACTATTTTCACCAATATCAATAAAGATGAAATCAAGAATTATTTACAAATTCTTCTATAGATTTTGACAAAAACTTCAATTAAATTATTATATTTTTTTGATTTATAATTAATTAAACATATCATCAAAAAAAAGATAAAAAATTTTAATTGTTTGACAAGCAGATGGATTGCAATAAAATAGCGTGAACAACTGCTCAAGCTTTTCAAGGTTCTGGAGTACCTATGCAACATTGAACAATAAATCCACGCTAAGCGCAGAATTATTATCTTGTTGCATATAAATTTTCCAGATTTAGAAAAGCAAGATAGTAACTTCCTTTATATTATTTTGCAGTTATACTGCAATTTGTTTTCTTACATATTGACGGCAGCAAAATTACATAAAATTCATTTATAAGGACTTCAATAATTTTTATTGTATTCATCTATTATTCAATTAATTATAAAATATTGCGTGCTTTTATTATGCAAAAAAGCGCATATTATGGACAAAAATTGACCACAAGTAAAGCACTTTAAAAGAATATACTATCCCATTGAAAAATCTCATTATGAAAATTTATCGAATATAATCATGTTATTCATATTAATTTCGTACTTTTGCGACTTGTAAGAAAAATTAAAAGAATGAACTATATTGAATTTGACAAAGAGAAATTAGTCAATATTACATTCGCAAAGAGTCGTGAATTACTGCGTTGTAGCAGAACCGGTTCGTTTGCAACTACCACTTTACTCCGTCTGAATACCAGAAAATATCACGGACTTTTCATTGTTCCACAAGATAAAATTGACCACGAACGCCATGTATTAGTTTCCAATCTGAACGAATCCGTCATTATGAATGATATGGAATTTCGTTTGGGTATTCACCAATATAAAGGAGGAATTATTGACCCTAAAGGGAACAAATATATGCAACGATTTGTAGCTGAGCCTATTCCGACTTACTACTTTTGCGTGGGCAAATTTAATTTCAAAAGTGAAATTCTGTTTTTAAACAATGCTGACCGCTTAATCATCAAATATACCATTTTAGATGATGTAGAATCGGTTTCATTTCAATTTCAACCTTTACTGGCTTTTCGGCAAATTCATCATTTAACGCATAAAAATGACATTGCCAACACCGGCTACGAATGGTGCAATAATGGATTAAAGTATTGCTTATACGACAATTACACACCCGTTTATATTCAATGCTCGGAAGAGATATACTACGAACACAAGCCGGTTTGGTATGAAAATTTTGAATATGAAGAAGAGATTAAACGTGGCTATGAAGGAATTGAAGATTTGTTGAATCCCGGGAAAATAAACGTCAATCTCAAAAATCAAGTTTTGTATATAACCATTGGTACAGAGGCAATTGCGCCTAATACCATTGAAGCTTTGTACGATCTCGAAGTGCAAACGCATACCACGCGCACAACCTATTTCAACTGTTTGCAAAATGCGGCAGAACAATTTATTGTAAAAAGAAACGGGAAAACGGAAATTATCGCCGGCTATCCTTGGTTCGGACGCTGGGGACGCGACACTTTCATTGCTTTGCCCGGCTTGACATTGGCACTTAATAAACCCACACTTTGCAAGGAAATTATGGATACCATGGTATCCGAAATGCAAAACGGACTTTTCCCCAACATCGGCTGCGGCAATCAAAATGACTACAACTCGGTAGATGCACCACTTTGGTTTATCAGAACATTGCAACAATATTCACAGTTTACCCATAGCGAAAAAAAGATTTGGAAAGAATATGGTGAGGTCATTAAAAATATTTTTTCTGCCTATAAAAACGGCTCTCTTTACAATATAAAAATGTTGGGAAACGGCTTAATCTATGCCGGCTGCGAAGGAAAAGCGCTTACATGGATGGATGCCGTCATTGACGGAAAACCGGTTACCCCGCGCTCAGGCTGCGCTGTCGAAATCAACGCATTGTGGTACAATGCTTTATGCTTCAGCTCCAACGTGGCTAAATTGGCAAAAGATTCCGATTTCGTTGCCGAATGGAAAGACATCATCAAAGACTTTCCTGCCGTCTTTAAAGAAACATTCTGGTCAAAAGAGATTGGCTACTTGGCAGATTATGTCAACGGCGACTATCGTAACTTTCAAGTCCGCCCCAATATGATTATTGCAGCTGCCCTCCCCTTCTCGCCCATTAGCGAAAAAATCCGACAACTCATCCTTAAAAAAAGTGGCGAAGAATTACTTACCGATAAGGGAATCAGAACATTATCCCCCAACGATCCCGATTACAAAGGATACTACGGGGGCACACAAGCCGAACGCGATGCCGCCTATCATCAAGGCACTTGCTGGCCCTGGCTCTTGGCGCCTTTCGCAGATGGCGTACTGTCCGTATTTCAAAAAAGCGGAATCGCCGTTTTGCAAAAAATACTCTATAACTTTGAAAGCGATATGAAAGACTACGGAATTTCCACCATCGCCGAAATTTACGACGGCGCACCACCACATCGCCCAAATGGTTGTATATCACAAGCTTGGAGCGTTTCAGCACTCCTTTACATCAAATGGTTATTGGAAAATAAGAAATTCTAACCACCATGGAAACCATATCCCACGAATTATGGATGAAACGGTGCATCGAACTTGCTAAAATGGGATTAGGAAAAGTTCAACCTAATCCGATGGTAGGTGCGGTCATTGTGTATCATAATCAAATTATAGGAGAGGGTTTTCATCAACGCTATGGCGAAGCTCACGCCGAAATCAATGCAATTAATTCCGTCAAAGACCCATCATTACTGAAAAAATCTACCATTTATGTCAGTTTGGAACCATGTTCCCATTTCGGAAAAACGCCTCCCTGCGCTGACAAACTCATCGAACTCGGATTTCCCAAAGTGGTTGTCGGCTGCTCCGACCCTCACGATAAAGTAAACGGAAAAGGAATTTCAAAATTACAAAATGCAGGTATTGAAGTTGTTACCAATGTCTTGCACGATGAATGTCAGGAATTGAACAAACGTTTTTTCACATTTCATCAAAAAAAACGCCCTTACATAATTCTAAAATGGGCGCAAACTTTAGATGGTTTTATTGATAAAGAAAGAAACGATAATGAACCGCATATCAACTGGATTACTGATGAAAAAACCCGAATGCTTGTTCATCGCTGGCGTTCGGAAGAGCAGGCCATTTTAACAGGAACCAACACTATTTTACTTGATGATCCGCAACTGACAGTCCGCGAATGGCAAGGTAAAAATCCATTGCGTCTGGTGATCGATGAAAAACTTGTTATTCCTGAAACAGCAAAAGTTTTTGACAAGGCTTCATCTACATTAATTTTTAATGCCATAAAAAGCGAACTTAAAGGAAACCTTGAATTTGTAAAAATTGATTTTACAGAAAATGTTTTTTCACAAATTCTGTTATTATTGTATAAGAGAAATATTCTTTCACTCATCGTAGAAGGCGGAAGGGAAACATTGCAATCATTCATCGATGCCGGCTTGTGGGACGAAGCCCGTGTGTTTTCGGGCAATTGTTTTTTCTTCAGCGGGACACGGGCACCTGAAATAAAAGGGAAATTAATTCTTTCAGAAAGAATAGGAGAAGACAACTTAAGTTTTATTGTTAACCCGTAAATTATAATTAATAAAAGGCTAAAAGCTTATTTTATAATTTTTGAACAGGTCTTTGCTTTCGATAGCTTGAACAGCTTTAATAAACACATCGTCTTCTTCGTTGCTGATGCGCCAGTAAGCTTCGTAATCCCATAAATTACGCGCTATCCAAGCCTTGATGAAATTCCTGATGTATTTTTCGGATA
>CAYYHC010000007.1:0-14369 GCA_964471715.1 uncultured Lentimicrobiaceae bacterium
ATCGTGTGCCCATCATAGGGATTTCTAAAACCCATCGCTCCGATAATTACACCCACAAGAACTGCGGTGAGCGTGCCGATCAGCCCCACCATCATGGAAATTCTCGCTCCGTAGATGGTCTTGGCCAGCATATCTCTTCCAAGATAATCGGTGCCGGTTTGACCAATAATTTGAGAATATAGAGTACTGCCTAAAAAAGTGACCAATGTGAATAAACAAAAAAATTTCTTCATTATTGACTATTTATGATTAAACGATAAACTAACGTAATATTTCAAATCTTATTTTATAAGATGACAATTTTTTCAATTTTTTCAGCGGACTGTCCGTCGGGAGTTCGTACTTTCAGTCGATAGAGGTAAGTTCCTTTCGCCAATTTATCTCCGAAATCATCGCGTCCGTTCCAGCTAATCGGGCTGCTTCTGTAGCCATCCGACAATTCTGTGGTTTCTATGGTTTTGATTAGTTTACCGGAAATGGTAAAAATTGAAATCATCACGTCAAGTACCACGCCGGGCTGATTATGTTCAAAATAGAAAGAGGTATTGGTAGTAAACGGATTGGGATAATTCAACACATGATCAATGGTCAATTCCTCATCGGAAGCGACGACGAACTCGATTGTTTGTTCAGAAACGTTATTGAGAATATCCCACGCACGCACCTTAATTTTATGGGAGCCGACTGCCAGTTTTTCGTACGGATATCTTACTTTTCCGCAATTAAAGCTATCGCGCTCGGCCTCGTAATAAGTATTGAGTACCAATTGTTTTTCATCATCCATAATAGCCACCAAATCATGGCCAATACCGTTGCCCGTGGTATTGATCCCGTACTCGTCTTTTAATTTTACAATTAAAGTAGGCGATTGATTGACAGTTCCACCGCTGACAAAACTTTCATCATTCATAAACAATTCTATTTCAGGACCTTTAGCATCATTGATTTGTTCATCGCTAATCCCACCAATCACAGCGTCATTAAAAGAACCTGCCGCTTCGGCACTTCTACTATAGGCATAATAGCTGATTTTCCCTTCATCGTAAGCGTAGTTGATATCTTTGGGGATTAAAAAAGAAAAATTAAATCGACCATTTTTTACGGTCACATTACCTTTAAACAGAATATTTTTTTGCACATCAAATTCAAAATAATTACTTCCGACATCATTCTGTAAGGTGTGATTCACCACTTTTTTGTCATAGACGGAGGGATACAAACCACCGGAAAAATCCTGCAAAACGTTTCCGAGATCATCGGCAATATGACCCACAATTGACACGCGCGAAAGTGCTTTCATCGTATCAATTTCGTCAGAGACCGACCGACCATTGATTGAATCGGTTACAATATTATAACGAGGAATCGCCAATTTCATTGACGGATCGCCCATTACATAAATCATATTGAGGGTGTTGTTCGCTCCTCCGGAATTATTTTTGGCAATGCGATTAATTTCTCCGATAGTCTTAGGCACATTATTATCTTCAATAAAAATATTTGAATAAAAAGCCGAGGCATATTGTTCATTAGAGCCTGTAAAAGCGACACGCGAAGTGGTTACCATGCCGGAGGCACCGCCGTTGGCATTCAGGAATACCATTTCTGCCGGTGACACCAAAGCCCTGTCGTACCATCCGAACTCGCACGTTAACGTGATCATCCATGGTTGATTGTAACGATTACTCCAACGGCTGATATCCGTCAGCTCAATAATACGCTCCGTCGCCCAACCATTTTTTCCACCATGTCCTACATAAGTAAACAATAAACAGCCGGCATTCATTCGATGATTGATAGCCGCGGTTACATCAGGATAACGTTGTGATGCAGAATAAGATACTTGTTGATAAGCATCCAAATAAATCTTGTCCAAATTAATAATCGAATTACTATTTCCCGCCAACGTTGCCGCCAAATCTGCCGCACGAATATGAGTCGTCCCATCTTCATCATCCGCCACAAATGCTGCCATATTCTTCCAATCACCAAAATTGGACGTTAACGGCTGATCCTCTCCCAAAATTTCTGTCGTACTATAATTAATCGACTTATTGACAGCAATTTGCGCTTGTGACAAAGTAGTCACCGGAAAACGTCCTACCGAAATATCCAAAAATCCCACACAATTGGCTCCCTCATCATCATCTAAAAGTGCAAAATAATCATCATTGGATCGCAAACTGCTTTCATTCATTACAGAAGCACTTTGATAGTTAGGAACGTACAATAGACAAGTATTTTCACGTCCCCTATAATCATAAGATGGACGTCCCATCAACAACAAATACTTCGGATAAACGCCACCCGATTTCTCATAAATCATTTTCATATAATCACGAATGGCGGATACATCCTGTGTCCCACTCGAAAATTCATTATAGACTTGTATTGGTGTAACCACCTTCACGGAAAGACCGTCCTTTTCAGCACGGTAAGCCGCCAATCTGTCCGCTTGTGATTTAAAATCGGGATAAGTGACGATTATCATATCAACCTGACTACTGCCATGCAGATTTTGGTTATCGATACGTCCAATGTTAGTGACCGAATAAAAGGATGTGCCGTTAAAAGCAACAAAACGACGAAGCGTATCGGTAACGGCATTAAATGTAAAGTTGTTTCCTGAAAGTGCGCCCTGCATTTGAACCGGAGCAGTGGCATTGGTAACGTCCCAAACACGAACATTGGCATCGGCATTGGCAATTGAAAATTGAGTAACCGTATTATTCGCAATATTTTCTTTGTTGCAAAATGGAAATTGAGCAGCATACATTTGCAAAAGACCTTCGGTTTGCCATTCCAAATAATTCAAAAAACCGGTCGAAGATGAGGTTGGCTTACTGTAACTTAAGGCTACATTCATACTATTACCATTGGGAGAAAAGTTAAATTCTCTCGTAACGGATTCGGCAATATCCGAACCTGCCAGTCCGGAAACGACAGCATTTCCCAAAAACTGTCCATTAACCGAAATCGCAAAATTTGAATTCCGTACAGACATAGCTGCAGCCGAAAGAGTTATTCTGGAGCGTGTTCCGGTAGCAGGAGGTATTGTAAAACTATAATTATAAGATGTTGTCGCATCAAATTTATCTCCGAACCAATTTCTACCGGCTTCACCTATATTAACTTGATCAACTTCATAAAAACCATAGTGAGTGAATGTGTTAGCCACAGCAGAGGGGCTCAAGGATGAGTTGTCGGTAATCGTAATTCTTTTTTTGCTGCCCACTCCCCCATCCACATTGATAAAATAATAGGCATAGTCGCTATACAAATTAAATGAATGATTAAACTGCTGGGTCGTTTCATTATAACTCCATGAATGAGGTCCTTGGGCATAAAACACAAAATAGTCACCGGCATTGAAAGTATTGTCACCGCCATCAAACATTAAAATCGGGATCTCGGTCAAATCATCATGGCGCACTATTCCGTTAGCTTCGGGGAGCATTCCGCCTCCATTTCCGAACAAGGCAATCTGTGACGACGGCCAATTACCGCCGCCAATTCCCAATACTGTAAAATCTTCGTATGTAACTTTAAACATTCCCGTTTCCGAAACAGCAATTTTATACCAATTTCCACTTGCCAATACAGAATGCGCGGCGTAACTTTTTGTCCGATTTGGAACACGTTTTGTGTTCAATCCTTTGATAGAAATATCCGCCGAAATCAACTTTTCATAGCTGTTTGTACCCACTTTTCGAATTGGAACAAACGTGATGACCATATAATTCCGTTTCTTTTCAACGACACTTTTTACATTGATTTTCAACTTATTAGATTCAAATAAAGAAGGAATCAGAGAAGCCTCATGTGTGGTCATTTTTTCATATTGTTCACCGGAAATCGAAACTTCATAATTATCGTAAAAGACATCAATCGGAATTTTCTCAAAATAAGATGGCAATTCTTGAATTTCGGAAGAAGCAATTGCTCCATTAAAATAGAGCAATTCTATTTTATTTTCGTCGGAATATTCATAAGACAATGTTTCAGACCAAGGAATTGTAACTTTTTTTTGAAAATTTTGTGCCTGAATATCAATAAATTGAAATAAAACTATAGAAAAAAGACCTATTATTACCCAAGAAAATTTATTCATATAACGTTAAGAGTATTATTGGAACTACGATAGATAAACGATGGACAAAAAATAAAATTGCAAAAAATAATAAATGTTGATAACTTTTTATAAAAAAAGACGTAAAGATAGGAGATAAAATATTAATTTTGCGACTTGCAATTTGAAAATGAATAAACTATAAATTCTTATGAATAAAAAGATAATATACGTATTAGGAGTAATCATTCTTTTGCTTGGAAGTACCCGTGTATCCGCGCAAGATCCTCATTTCTCACAGTTTTTCGCCAATCCGTTGTATTTGAATCCGGCGTTTGCAGGCAGCAATGTCTGTCCGCGTGTTACTGCTCATTTTCGCGACCAATGGCCTAATATTCATGGAACGTACATCACCTATTCTGCATCTTATGACCAACATTTCGACAAAATTGCAGGTGGTATTGGTGTTTTATTGATGGGGGACAGACAAGGGCAAGGCGTAATCAATACTTATGCAGCCAGTTTTATTTATTCCTATAAATTGAAAATTTCCAGAAAATTCAACATGCGTTTTGCATTACAAGCCACCTATCAACAAAAGAGTTTGGATTGGGATAAATTGACTTTTGGAGATATGATTGACCCCAAATACGGTTTTGTATATCAAACAAATGAAGTGGCTCCCGACAAACAATCGAAAGGGGTTGCCGACTTTTCTGCCGGTTTTATCGGTTATAGCAACAACATCTATTTCGGTGTAGCAGCCAACCACATTACCCGCCCTTACGAAGGATTTATCTCTGTAACAAGACTTCCCGTTAAATGGACGGCTCATTTCGGCGGCTATTTCGACTTAAAACGTAAAAGTAGAAAAAGTAGATCTTTCGGAGATATTTCTATCAGCCCTAACATCATTTACCAACATCAACTGGAATTTCATCAATTAAACTATGGTATGTACCTGAACTACTATCCATTCGTGTTGGGTGTTTGGTTCCGTCAAAGCTTCAGAAATTCGGATGCCGTAATCTTTATGTTCGGTTTACAACATGAAATGATACGTATAGCCTACTCTTACGACTTAACCGTATCCAAATTGGCAAACTTATCCGGTGGTTCTCACGAAGTTTCCTTACAATTCCTATTCCCTTGTCCGGAAAGAAGAATCGTAAAGAAAGATTTGAATTGTCCTACTTTCTAAAATTTCCAATATTGCAATAAAAAAACTACACTATATAATAATATTAATAAAAAATCAACGTTCAACTAATTGATTAAAATCAGCAACAATGAATAGAATAACAAGAATTTCAAGTTTAGTATTGGTGGCAGCCGTTGCGTTATTACTTAATTCATGCAAAAAGGAGTATTCCAGTACTACAGGATGGGAATACAATAATGCCGAAAATGGCGGATTCGAAGTATATCCTTTTGTAGAACAAGAGACCGGTCCCGGACTTGTATTGATAGAAGGTGGTACATTCGTTTTCGGTAGAATGGAACAGGACGTAATGTATGATTGGGGAAATAACCCACGCCGCGTAACCATTTCCTCTTTTTATATGGATGAAACCGAAATTAGTAACTTAGACTATAGAGAGTACCTTTACTGGTTAGAAAGAGTTTTCCTTCCCGCCGATTTAAAAACCGTGGTCGATAATGCACAACCCGACCCAAATGTATGGAGAGAAAAACTTTCTTTCGCTGAAACTCAAGTGGAATATTACTTCAAATATCCCGCTTACGATCATTATCCCGTAGTCGGTGTAAGTTGGTTACAAGCCGTTAATTATGCCGCATGGCGTACCGACCGCGTAAACGAACAAATTTTGGTTGACCTTGGTTTCGTCGATTGGAATCCGGATCCATCACCAGAATTATACTTCAATACCGATGCTTATTACACTTATGAATCTTACGAAATGGAAACCGACAATCGTCTGCAAAACATTTCTACCGGTGATTATAGAAACGTAAAAATGGAAGATGGTATTCTTTTACCGAAATACAGACTCCCCACCGAAGCCGAATGGGAATATGCCGCTTACGCTTTGATTGGTAATACATTGGGAGAAAGAGTTTTGGAAAGAAAATTATATCCTTGGAACGGTCACTATACCCGTACCGATGACAAACGCTACTACGGCGATTTCGTTGCCAACACCAGACGTGGACGCGGCGATTTAATGGGTGTTGCCGGCTATTTAAACGATGCTTCCGATATACCTGCTCCTGTCAATTCTTATTGGCCTAACGATTACGGTTTATATAATATGGGCGGTAACGTTGCAGAATGGGTAATGGATGTTTACAGACAAACCACTCACGAAGAAGCTTACGAATTTAACCCGTTTAGAGGTAACTATTATGAAACGAAGAAATTATTGGAAGACGGAACCGTTGAAGATAGAGACAGCGTTGGTAAAATTCCAATGGTACCGGTTTCAGATTTCAAAAACGACAGAAGAAGAAATTATCGTCAAGCCGACAATATCAACTACTTAGACGGGGATTGGGCATCTCAACTTGAAATGGATGTATGGAAAAACGACAACTCCGATGCCACTGATGAAATGTATCCGAAAGATGTTGTCAACGCATTTGGTTATTCATTGATTGGTGACCACGCCAGAGTTTATAAAGGCGGTTCTTGGATTGATCCTCAATATTACGCAGCCCCCGGTCAAAGACGTTATTTGGAAGAAGACGAATCCACAAAATACATCGGATTCCGTTGCGCAATGGCTCGTTTGGGAACTCCTTCCGGTGGCGGCGTTACAAGATAATATATTATAGAAAATGATTGTGGTTACAGGCGCTGCCGGATTCATTGGCAGTTGTATGACAAATAAATTAAACGAATCAGGTCACTCCGACCTGATTCTTGTTGATGACTTTACCCAAGAACGTAAAATAAATAATTGGATTGGAAGACAATATACCGATAAAATCCAACGAGACGAGTTTTTCAAATGGGCGGAACAAAATGCCAAACATATCGATTTTATCATTCATTTGGGAGCACGAACCGACACCACCGAAATGGACTACAGCGTCTTTGAACGCCTTAATGTAGCCTATTCACAACAAATGTGGAGCTTCGCAAGACAATACGGCATTCCATTGATATACGCATCTTCCGCAGCTACTTACGGCGACGGAAAATTCGGTTACACTGATAATATTGAAACTATCCATAAAATCGTGCCTCTCAATCCGTACGGAAAATCCAAAAACGAATTTGATAAATGGCTCCTCAAGCAAACCTCTACCCCACCATTTTGGGCAGGATTCAAATTTTTCAACGTCTTTGGTCCCAACGAATACCATAAAAGCAGAATGGCATCGGTTATCTTCCACGCTTTCAATCAAATCAACGAAACCGGAAAAGTACAACTCTTTCGCTCACATCGATCGGATTATAAAGACGGCGAGCAAAACAGAGATTTTGTATATGTGAAAGATGTGGTAAGTGTTCTTTACTGGTTTACACAGCATTTACGACCAAGTGGCATTTATAATTTGGGTACCGGATTTGCACGTACTTTTTTGGCGTTGGCTACCTCAACTTTCAAAGCAATGGACATCGAACCGCAAATTGAATTTATTGATATTCCTCAAGATATTAGAGAGAAATATCAATATTACACCCAGGCCGACATCCAAAAACTGAGAAAAGTGGGATATAAAAAGTCGTTTTACAGTCTTGAAAATGGTGTAACTGATTATGTATCAAAGTATTTAATAAAGAAAGAGAATTTGTAAAATTCTTTTCTATATTTTTTTTCAAAAACTACTTATAATAAAAAAAAATTATACTTTTGTAATTCCAATATCGGAAATGCAAAACTAATTACATAAAATTATGCGTATGCAGAATTATTCTGAGAAAGATATTTTCAAAATGCTAAAGAAGTTTTTTGGCTTTAGCAATTTTAAAGGAAATCAATTAGCGATTATTCAGTCCTTATTATCAGGAAAAGATTGTTTCGTCATCATGCCTACGGGCGGCGGAAAATCACTGTGTTACCAACTGCCTGCTCTCATGTGCGAAGGTACTGCCATTATTATTTCTCCCCTTATTGCGCTAATGAAAAATCAGGTTGACGCACTTCGTAATTATAGTACCGAATCGGGCGTTGCCCATTTTTTGAACTCATCACTTACTAAAGCCGAAATTGCAACCGTACGTGAAGATTTATTAAGCGGAAAAACGAAGCTTTTATACGTTGCTCCCGAATCTTTAACCAAAGAAACCAACATCGATTTTTTTCAATCCATCAATATCTCTTTTTACGCAATAGATGAAGCCCATTGTATTTCGGAATGGGGACACGATTTCAGACCTGAATACGGAAAAATTCGTGACATCATTACCGCCATCGGCAAAGATGTTCCGGTCATTGCCTTGACCGCCACCGCCACTCCCAAGGTTCAAAACGACATTCAGAAGAACTTAAAAATGGGAAATGCGGAAATCTTCATCTCATCATTCAACCGCAGCAACCTATATTACGAAATACGCGAAAAGACCAAAGATATTGATAAAGACATCGTCAAATTCATCAAAGACCATCCCGGAAAATCCGGAATTATATACTGCCTGAGCCGCAAAAAAGTGGAGGAATTTGCAAGTTTTCTGCAAGTCAATAAAATACGTGCCCTTCCCTATCACGCCGGATTGGATTCTCATACACGAGTTGAAAATCAAGATGCCTTCTTGATGGAAAAAGCAGAAATTATCGTTGCCACCATCGCTTTCGGAATGGGTATCGACAAACCCGATGTTCGTTTCGTCATTCACTACGATATGCCTAAAAGTTTGGAAGGATACTACCAAGAAACCGGTCGCGCAGGTCGTGACGATGGCGAAGGAATCTGTGTTGCTTTTTACGACTACAAAGATTTGAACAAATTGGAGAAATTCTCCACCAAAAAAGCAGTCGCCGAGCAAGAAATCGTCAAACAACTATTGGCGGAAACCGCCGCATACGCAGAATCATCAAGTTGCAGAAGAAAACATCTGTTGCACTATTTCGGAGAAAACTACGAAAATGAAAATTGCCAGAATTGCGACAATTGCCTTCATCCGAAACCAAAGATGAACGCATCGGAACAAATTCAATTGGTATTGGAAGTCATACAAACCGTTAAACAACAGTTTAAAGAAGACCATATCATTGATATTTTGACCGGCAACAAAACGACTTCTATCGTCAAATACAAACATCAAAAATTGAAACAATTCGGCGAAGGCGAAGAATTTGATTCAAAATTTTGGTCCAACGTGGTTCGATTAGCCATTTTTGACGAATTGGTCGTTAAAGATATTGAAAACTACGGCATTTTAAAAATTACAGAAAAAGGAGAACGCTATCTCATCAATCCGTACACCATCATGATTACCAAGCCTGTAAAAGATGAAAATGATGACGATATGGATGATATAAGCGAAATGGTTCCCAACAAAGGGGAAGCCATCGACAAAACCCTCTTCTCTTTGCTGAAAGACCTTCGTAAAACCATTGCACAAAAAGAGAAAATTCCGCCATTTGTCATTTTCCAAGATCCATCTTTAGAAGATATGTGCATCCAATATCCTACCACAATAGAAGAGATGACACATATAAGCGGTGTTGGAACCGGAAAAGCTCAAAAATACGGACAACCCTTTATCGAACTCATTAAACAGTATGTGGAAGACAATGAAATTGAACGTCCGCAAGACTTTGTCGTCAAATCGGTCATTAAGAAATCTGCAATTAAAGTATCTATCATTCAAAATATTGACCGAAAATTGAGTTTTGAAGATATTGCCATTGCCAAAGGATTTGATTTAGATGAACTTTTGACAGAAATTGAAAGCATTGTTTCTTCCGGTACCAAAATAGACATCAACTATTACATTGATGAAAATATTGAGCCCTATCATCAAGAAGAAATCTTGGATTACTTTGGCGAAGCCGAATCTGATTCGGTTCAAGATGCTTTGGATGCTTTAGGTGAAGATGAATATTCAATCGAAGAAATCAGAATAATGAGGATTAAATTTATGTCGGATTTAGGCAATTAAAATGCCCTCAATCCCGTAAGAAAAAACTTATAATTTTATTATATTTCAAATAAAATTATAAGTTTTTTTTTCGTATATTTGCAGTGTTTTATTTTAAAAAAATATTGTTGATTATGAGCGATTTAGAAGAAAAAAAATTACAAGTTGAAGAATACAATGCCGACCACATCCAAGTGTTGGAAGGGCTTGAAGCTGTCAGGAAACGTCCGGCAATGTATATTGGTGATATTGGTGATCGCGGGTTGCACCATTTGGTATATGAAGTCATAGATAATTCCATTGATGAAGCGTTAGCAGGACACTGTAACCATATTGAAGTTACAATATGTGAAGATAATTCCATTTCGGTTTTAGATAACGGGCGTGGCATTCCAACGGATATGCACGAAAAAGAGCATCGCTCTGCATTGGAAGTGGTACTTACCGTATTGCACGCGGGCGGAAAATTCAACAAAGACTCTTATAAAGTATCCGGCGGACTTCACGGAGTTGGCGTTTCATGCGTAAATGCCCTCTCTAAACACCTGAAAGCGGAAGTCTATAGAAACGGCATCGAATATGTGCAAGAATTTGCCTACGGTGCACCTCTTTATTCCGTTAAAGAAGTGGGAAAAACCGACTACCGCGGGACAAGAATTACATTTACACCCGACGACAGCATCTTTAATGTTTCAGAATATCACTACAATACTTTAGCCAGTCGTTTAAAAGAATTAGCATTCTTGAACAAAGGTATCACATTACAAATCACTGATTTACGTGACCTTGACGAAAACCAAAAGCCACGTACCGAGGCATTTCATTCGGACGAAGGATTGAAGGATTTTATCAAATTCTTAGATAGCGGTCGCGAAAAAATCATGGAACATCCCATTTACATCGAAAGCGAAAAATTGGGCATTCCTATTGAAGTAGTAATGCAGTATAATACCACATTTACCGAAAATATCCACTCTTATGTCAACAATATCAATACGATAGAAGGTGGCACTCACTTGACGGGATTCAGACGTGCGCTAACCAACACGCTTAAAAAATATGCCGTCAACAGTAAAATGTTGGAAAAATTGGACAAACAGAAAATTGAGATTTCGGGTGACGATTTTAGAGAAGGACTAACGGCAATTATTTCCGTAAAAGTGGCAGAACCTCAATTTGAAGGTCAAACCAAAACCAAATTAGGGAATAGTGAAGTTGAAGGTATTGTAAGTCAAACAGTTGCAGAAATGCTTTCCAATTATTTGGAAGAGAATCCCAAAGATGCCAAAGAGATCGTCAACAAGGTCATTTTGGCAGCCACCGCACGCCATGCCGCCCGCAAAGCCCGCGAATTGGTACAACGTAAATCCGTTTTCAATGGTGGCGGTCTTCCGGGAAAATTGTCGGACTGCTCCTCCAAAAATGCCGAATTGTGCGAGTTATACTTGGTCGAAGGAGACTCTGCAGGTGGAACTGCCAAACAAGGACGCGACAGCCATTTTCAAGCTATTCTGCCATTAAGAGGTAAAATCCTAAACGTGGAAAAAGCGATGCACCACAGAGTATTTGAAAGCGAAGAAATTAAAAATATCTATACAGCATTGGGCGTAACCATTGGTACTGAAGAAGATAGCAAAGCACTCAACATCGAAAAACTACGCTATCATAAAGTCATCATTATGACCGATGCCGATGTGGACGGAAGCCATATTGCTACTCTGATTCTGACTTTCTTCTTCCGCCACATGAAAGAACTCATCGAACAAGGTCACGTTTATATCGCCACTCCCCCACTCTATTTGGTCAAAAAAGGACAAACCGAACGCTACGCGTGGGATGAAGACCAACGCGTTTCCATCATTGCGGAAATTACTAATAACGGAATGAATGAAAGCGGTTTACACGTCCAACGATACAAAGGTTTGGGTGAAATGAACGAAGAACAATTATGGTCAACCACCATGGACCCTGCCAGAAGAACTTTGCGACAAATTACGATCGAAAATGCCATGGAAGCCGATTACGTCTTCTCTATGCTTATGGGCGACGAAGTTCCCCCACGCAGGGAATTTATCGAGAAAAATGCAAAATACGCCAATATTGATATCTAATACTTAATAAAATGGAAGAAAATCAAAACATTTCACCTGAAACCACTGAGGAGATGGTTGAACAACCCATCATCTCTCTCAAAAATTTAGATATTTATCAAAAAAAATTATTGATTCTTTCCAAAGTCAATATTTCAATCAAAAAAGGTGAATTTGTTTATATCATCGGGAAAACCGGTAGCGGAAAATCATCCATTTTGAAAGTGTTGTTCGCAGATATTCCCGCTATAGGCGAAGAAGCGACCTGCGTAGGATACAATTTAACGAAATTAAAAACCAGACAAATACCGTACCTGCGCAGAAAAATGGGAATTATTTTCCAAGATTATCAATTATTATCGGATAAAACCGTGATTGACAATTTGTTATTTGCACTCAAAGCCTCCGGTTGGAAAAACAAAAACGAAATGCTGAACAAAGCCGAAGAGGTGCTGACTTTAGTTGGATTGGAAACCAAAGATTTCAAATATCCTCATCAACTCTCCGGCGGCGAACAACAACGCATTTGCATCGCCCGTGCACTCCTCAACTCCCCCGAAATCATTTTAGCTGACGAACCTACCGGCAACTTGGACCCTATCACCGCAGAGGAAATATTTACTATCTTGCATAACATCAACAAAAATGGGACAACCGTTCTGATGGCAACGCACAACTTCACCATGATCAACAAATTTGCCTCCCGCACAATTTGTATCGAAGATGGGAAAATTATTGATACATTAGTCTGATAATCAATGATTTCAATCTGCATCGGCATATACAATTATGACGTAACCCGCTTGGTGGAAGACTTGACCAAACAAGCCGACGAAGCCAATATTCCTTATGAAATTATTCTTTTAGATGACGCTTCCAAAAGAGAATTTCAACTTATCAATGCAAAGTTGGACTTTAAACCTCATGTAACTTATCTACAGAACTTTTTCAATGTCGGCAGAGCCATCATCCGAAATACATTGGCTTCCAAAGCGCAATATCCTTACTTATTGTTTATCGATTGTGATGCACAAGTTTCACATCCCGATTTTATTCAAAAATATCTCGCGGAAATCCCGACAAAAATTGTCTCCGGCGGAACAGAATATAGCCAAACAAAACCGGCAAAAGATTGTATTTTACGATGGGTTTACGGGCTGAAACGAGAACAAAAAAGTGCAAAAGAGAGAAATAAAAATCCCAATTTTGCTTTTACACCTTTTAATTTTTTAATCAACACCGAAATATTTAATTCGGTTATTTTTGATGAATCCGTTCAAGGATACGGTCACGAAGACACTCTCTTCGGAATTGAGCTGCTTAACAAACATATCAACATTAAACACATTGATAATCCCCTCATTCATTTAGGACTAAACTCTACCGACATTTATCTTGAACAAACCCAAAATGCCATCAATAATTTATTGTTTATTTCTCAAAAAATAGACAATCCGAAAGTATTTATTGACAGTATCTCTTTGCTGAAAGCATACAAAAAACTGCAAAGAAAAGGTCTTGTCACCTTTTATCACAAGTGTTATTCACTTTTTGAACCGCTCATTATTCGCAATCTAAAGTCAGGATGTCCATCAATATTTTTATTCGATTTATACAAATTGAATTATTTATATCAACAAAACCCCACAATATGAAAAAAATAGTTTTATTGGTCATCATTATTATAAATGTCTGTTTATCAAGTATATTTGCACAAAATTTACACCGTGCCGTTCCTGACGGAAGAGTGGATAGTGTACAAGAGGGTATTAATTTGCCGATGGCATACACGGGTAAAGATGTGATTATTGGATTTACCGATTGGGGATTTGACTATACGCATCCCGTTTTTTACGATACTTTGATGACGGAATATCGCATTTTGCGGGCGTGGGACCAATTTCGCAACGGCGGTCCGGCACCGGAAGGATTTAACTACGGTACAGAATTGATAGGACAACAGCAACTACTGGCAGCTCAATGTGATACATCAAATGTTTATGGGCGACATTATCATGCCACGCACGCCGCTTCTATTGCCGGCGGTGCCGGTGCAGGCACTCAATATCGCGGCGTTGCTCCCGACGCCAACTTCCTTTTCGTCTCTTTCCTCGTTAATGAACAAGCCGTTATTGATGCTTTCCATTGGATGTTTAAT
>CAYYHC010000007.1:14379-21994 GCA_964471715.1 uncultured Lentimicrobiaceae bacterium
AAGAGAATTAATGAATTTAGTAACACATATGGTTATTATATGGATAATTTAGATGGAACAGGACGTATCGCACAAACAATGAACGAATTAAGTGAACAAGGCGTGGTTTTTGTTACCAGCGGTGGCAACAACGGAGATGAAAATTTCCATCTCGGTCATACCTTCTCCGGAGAATCGGATACCTTGAGAAGTCAGTTTTTATTTAGCAGCGACTATCCCAACATGTACGGACAGTCACTCTCAATGACCAACTCTCCCCAATCTCCATTTTCAATCGCTCTCAACTGGATGGATAATTCATACAATACATTGATGCTCAGCGATTTTTACGAAACTGCAGCCGGCGATAATTATATTGATACTTTTATGTGCGTAGGAACAGATACCGTGTTTTATAACATCGAAATTACGGCTGAAACAGATGTCAGCTTACGTCCCGAGGTCAGACTTCGTGTCAAAAAGCCGACCAACTCAGCTTGGAAAATGGGGATTACCGTAGTGGCAGACACCGGTGAATTTCACGCGTGGAACCTCATCGAATTAACGACAGATGTGGGCAATTGGGGAGCTGCATTTGTTGCTCCACAAACAGGTTGGACTGCCGGTGACAAAAATTACGGATTAGGCACTCCTGCCAATGTGGATTGCGCCATTACCGTAGCAGCGCACCAATCGCGTTATTTGTACAACGGATCTTGGAGAGGGGGAACTATCTGCGACTTTTCAAGTTACGGACCCACAATTGACCAACGCCCGAAACCCGAAATATCTGCTCCGGGTTACAATGTAGTTTCTGCGATTTCAAGTTTCACAGACAACAGTGTAATTCGCCTATATCCTCTCACTTTCGATGGTCGTACATATCATTTTTCCACACTTTCCGGCACATCCATGTCCTCTCCTTTCGTCGCAGGAGTCGTTGCACTTATCCTCCAAGCCAATCCCAACCTTTCACCCACTCAAGTAAAAGAAGTCTTAACCGAAACCGCGCGACAAGACGATTTTACCCAAGCCTTTGGGGCAACAAGATTCGGAGCCGGAAAAGTAAATGCCTACCAAGCCATTTTGAAAGCATTGGAATTAGTTGGTTGTGAAGAATTTACGATTACAGACAATCGCTATTCCATATTTCCGAACCCCACCAACGATTGCATTTATATTTCTGCACAAAACGATAATTCCCCCACAACTGCGGAATTATACAATTTGAACGGACAGCTTTTACAAAGAACAAGCATCTTTTACGGTGTCAACAAGATCAATCTCGGTCAATTCCCTACGGGCTGTTATTTATTAAAAATAAAAAACCACAATTATCAAAATATCAGTAAAATCATTAAAGCTCAATAAGATGGCAAAAGAAATAACGAATTATACCGAAGCATTCACCGAATTGCAAAACATTGTCAAAAAGATGGAAGACGCTGACATTTCCGTTGATGAGCTGACTCAAAATATTGAAAGAGCAACTTTATTAATCAATATTTGCAAAGATAAATTGACCAAAACGGAAGAAGAGGTGAATAAAATTATTGAAAAAAGTAACGAATAATTATGCATGCGGAAATCACACAAGCGATTGAAGATTATTGCGAAGAACATTCCACGCACGAATCCGAATTGCTGTATCAATTAGATAGAGAAACCAATCTCAAAGTCTTGCGTCCGAGAATGATTTCCGGGCCGTTGCAGGGAGCATTTTTGTCATTACTTTCACGTATGATAAAACCGCAAACTATTTTAGAAATAGGCACTTACACAGGATATGCGACACTTTGCCTATCCGACGGACTCGCTTCAAACGGGACCATCGACACCATTGAGATTGACTGCGAATTGGAAGATATAATCCAAAAATATTTTGACCAATCACCTCATCGTTCACAAATTCAGCTGCATATTGGCGATGCGCTGCAAATCATCCCGCAACTTCATAAAACGTGGGATTTAGTTTTTATTGATGCCGAAAAAAAAGATTATCTCGCCTATTATGAGGCAGTGCTTCCTCAAACCAGAAAAGGCGGTATCATATTGGCAGACAATGTATTATGGAGTGGCAAAGTAGTTCAACCCATAAAAGAAAACGACAAAGATACGCAAGCCATTCTTCAGTTTAACGAATACATTCAAAATGACATTCGCGTCAGGAATCTGCTATTACCCTTACGCGACGGCATTATGATGATTGAAAAATTATAGTTATGCGAATTGACATATTGACCCTATTCCCCGAAATGTTTAATGGCGTTTTTTCGCTTTCAATCATAAAGAAAGCGCTGACACGCAATAAGTTGGAGATTCATTTACACGACATACGCGGTTATTCCAAAGACAAGCACAAGCGAGTAGATGATTATCCGTTTGGCGGAGGTGCGGGAATGGTAATGATGATAGAACCCATTGCCGATTGCATTCAATCATTACAATCTGAAAGACACTATGATGCAGTGCTTTTTATGGCGCCTGACGGACAAACTTTTAACCAACACAAAGCCAATCAACTATCTCTATATGAGAATATTATCATACTTTGCGGACATTATAAAGGAGTAGATGAACGAGTACGGGAATTATTTATTACCGAAGAGATCAGCATTGGCGACTTTGTCTTGTCGGGCGGTGAAATTGCAGCCATGACGATTGTAGATGCCATTGCCCGTATTTTGCCCGGTGTGCTTAATGATGAAACGTCGGCGCTATCCGATTCTTTCCAAGACGGACTTCTCTCCCCACCTGTTTATACTCGTCCCGCCAACTACAACGGACACGAAGTTCCGTCGGTCTTACTCTCCGGCAATGAGCGACTTATCAATGATTGGAAATTGGAACAGCAATTGGAACGCACTCGCACACGCCGCCCCGATTTGTACGATAAAATTGTATAATTAAGAACAAATTTATCGTTTTTCACCTATCGGCAGCTCATAGCAGAATTTCATCTTCTTTTTCACTTATAATGTCTGATTTTATCAAATAAAATATTGGAAATCAAAAAGATAGTAATACTATAATTCCAATTTGAACAAAATTTATCGAAATACGGCATTGTAATAAAATTAGTAAGAAAAAAAATGTAAATTTGCACCCGCTAAAAAAGCGATAAAAATCAAGTTTAATCATCTAAAAATAAATTTATTATGCAAAAAAAAGGAAGCAAATACGGAATCCACAGAGTGATTGAGCCACAAGGTGTTCTCCCTCAACCGGCCAACAAAATTGATAACAATATGGATGTATTATACGACAATGAAATTTTGATTGACGTACAAACATTAAATATTGATTCTGCAAGTTTCACACAAATCGAAGAACAAGCCGGTGGTGATAAAGCAAAAATTGCTGCTATCATGATGGACATCGTTGCCAAACAAGGTAAGCATCGTAATCCTGTTACAGGTTCCGGTGGTATGCTTCTTGGAACGGTTGAAAAAATCGGGGATGCCTTAAAGGGTAAGATCGATTTAAAAGAAGGTGACAAAATAGCCACATTGGTTTCTCTTTCTTTAACACCGTTGAGAATTGATAAAATCAAAGAAATTCGTCCTGATATTGACCAAGTTGACATTGATGGAAAAGCCATTTTGTTTGAAAGCGGTATTTATGCAAAAATTCCTACCGATATGCCGGAAGGATTAGTTTTATCTGCTTTGGATGTTGCCGGCGCACCTGCCCAAACCGCTAAATTGGTTAGACCGGGCGATACCGTTCTTATCATCGGTGCCGGTGGTAAATCAGGTATGCTCTGCTGCTACGAAGCAAAGAAAAGAGCCGGCGTTACCGGTAAAGTTATCGGCTTATGCCACAGCGAAAAATCTACCAAAAGAATGCAAGAACTTGGTTTCTGCGATTATGTTTTCTCCGCAGATGCAACTAAACCGGTCGAAATTCTTAACAAAATCGAAGAATTGACAAACGGACAAATGGTTGACGTTACCATTAACAACGTAAATATCCCTGACACTGAAATGACAAGTATTCTTTGTACTAAAAATACCGGCGTTGTTTATTTCTTCTCAATGGCTACATCATTCACAAAAGCAGCTCTCGGCGCAGAAGGCGTTGGCAGCGACGTTACAATGATTGTTGGTAATGGCTATACCAAGGGTCATGCCGAAATTACCCTCGACCTTTTCAGAGAAAGCGAAAAACTACGTAAAATCTTTACCGAACTTTACGCATAATCTTTTTTGCCCTTTATACAAGCGGTTGCCTGAGAAGACAACCGCTTTTTTTATTTTGTACGGCAATCATTAGGATAAATTGTTTTACAAGATATTTTTTTACAAAAATATACATATAATACCATTAAAAATTTCTCCAATAAAGACTTAATTTCCCCAAATTTTGTATATTTGCCAATCCCAAACCAGCACCATGAAACTGAAACATGTCTTATTTTGCAAAAAAGTTACTTTAGTTTTTCTACTTTTGCTTTTTCCGATAACATTTTATGGACAAAACTTCAAAGTTAATCAAACAACGCAAGAAGAAATGACACTAAAGCGTAATGACAGCTCAATTAATTGCGATAATTTATCTTTCTACGATTACCCCTTTATAGAATTATATGCTTGCCATTCAGACAATTTAATCCTATTTGATGATGTCCTACCCGATACCACCATTGTTTGGATGGAATTGTTAATCAATTTCTTACACACAGATTCCACCAATCATATTAACGTAAGTCGCATTAAAATATCCGACATAATAGTTGAAAGTAGGGATACCATTAAAAAAGATTCTATTCGGAATTTTATTTTAAATACCAATAAAGAATATTATACAGATTTATTGCAAAAAAAGATACTCGAATTTTTTAATAATTCAGAATTACTCTACATTCAGCGCGGAATAATGAAAGATTTCAAGGGCTGTTATATGATTCCAATAAAAATTTGTCACAAATGAGATGTGGCAACATTAAAGAATTGTGAGAATAATGATAAATTTTGTTACTTATATGGTTTTTTATTGTAGCTTTGCAAACTAATTTACCATTTAGGAAACACTACTTTATAAGGATAAAGAAATGAATATAATTAGCAAAGTACTAACCATTTTGGCATCTAAAAAAACAGACCAGACAACTATCAATCACAGACCTGATACTCTTGCACAAATTTTCAATGCTAATTTTTTGTATATTTTTGCGATAGCACTGTTTCTTTCCGGTTTAGTTCTTCATCTGTTTTATCATCTATCAGATACTTTAATAACCTCTTTTTCAGATATTTGCATTAGTCAAGCATCCAACAACGGCATCGACATTGCCAAAAGAGTCAATTTGTATTGGAAGCTCCTTATTTTTTCCCTTATTCTGATTCCTTCATTCACATACATTACCAAACTTGTTGCTTCACGATGGGCAATATCCAAAATTCATTTGTCGATTTTAGCACTCCTATCAACTACCGGCTTATTCGGAATATTTTGCAATGTAATGTATAATAGCGTTTCATTGGAAATTCCATCTTTAATAATGTTGGCAATTTTTTCCATTTTGATTGTTTTGCAAAAAAAAATACGAGTTATAAAAATTTGCACTCAGCCGACTGTTTATAGCATAGTTTTATGTTTTTCATTGTTGTTTTACGCTGCCATTTACTTTTTGGGCAATAACAGTCCGATTTTAACCCATTATTTAGTATTTTTTATTCTCCACATTCTGTTGTTGGTGACGGTTATTCTTTTAAAGGCACTCACAACCTTATCCTTAAAAAAACTTTTTCTTCATCTTACACCTTTTGCAACGATTCCGATATTGATTTTCATATCGATAGAAATATGCCTTTTTGCGCAATCCCGTTTTGATGTTTTTGTTTCCTATCATTTAATATTTCTTGCCCTCATAACAATTTGCTATCTTATTTATTTTATAATCATCACATTAAAGAATAAAAAGCGTATTTCTCGCTCATTTACAAAAAGGCTATTGAGTAATTATCTCGTTCCGAGTGCTTTGTTATGCATATTACTTTTTAATTTTTATGTACCATTTGTATCGCAATCACATGAGCTGTTTGAGTTGGCTAATCCGGCAAATGCACAAATGCGACTGTTCCTGTTCGGAGAAATACCTTTTGTCGATTTTCTTTCTTCACATGCCTTTTCCGAACAGTGGTATGGCTTTGTGTATCATCTTATTAATGGCTATTCCGCGGACTTGTCGTTTATGGCTTATCAATTCTTCAATACCATTTTTCTCTTTTTTATCGCCTACTTTCTTCTAAAAAAAGTATTCGGAAATGCTTTTTTAGCCTTTCTTTTTATAGTTATTTTTCCCTATATTGATGTACTTTTCAACCCGATGATTTATGTTTTCATATCATTTTGGGTAATCATGCGGACATTGCAAAATCAAACGCTCGGACGCTATCTTTTATTAATTGCAACACTTATATTATTGCTAATCTGGCGTTTTGATATTGGATTTGCAGCTATTATTGCAGCCCCCATTTTTTTGTTTTGCGTCGCCATTTGTGAAAAAAGAAGCATGAGATGGAAAAATCTATGGGGTGCGATGGCCATTGCAGTCGGCACCATCCTATTGTTATATTCAACCTTCGGAATCATCAAAGGATTTGACTATTTAACCAACAATTTTAAAGATGCTTTCGATTATCTCACTTTCAATCAAGCACATGGTCTCTCCCTCATAGGATATGAATACAATCATCATTTTTATTTGGTCTATTTTTTTGCTCCACTATCAGCAGTTATTGCTACTTTAGTACTACTTTTTAAAATCAAAAATGAGCCGAAAGATGCTTCGATAATCGAAAAAATTGCATTATTTCTTTTCTTAATCTATTTTATAAACATTCCGAGAGGTCTTGTTCGTCATTCTTTGGCAGAAGGAGTTGACAGCTTTGCTTATTCACTATTCTTCTTGGCTTTCAGCATTTTTCTGATTTCCTTTATCAAAAAAGCAAAACAACCCGTAAAATTTATTATTTTTGCTGTTATCGCATTTGTGCTGATGATTACCCTAAAAGTAACGCCATTGGATGCCGGCAAACAATATTGTGTAACTTTCATCAAACAACCCACCATTGCGCATTTTGATAAACAGCTTCACGATAAGAACTTTTCTCATAGAATGCTGACTGATAATACTTTTTGTAAAAACAATTATTCAGATATAAAGAAATTTATGAACGATAATTTTTCTTCAGGGCAAACATTTCTGGATTTTTCCAACACGCCGATGTTGTATTATTATTGTCAAAGACGTGTTCCTTCTTACTATTGTCAGAATTTGCAAAATACCCTGACCGATGAATCACAAATTCGTTGTTTACAAAGACTTAGCGATTCTGCCGTACCCGTCGTTATTTACTCCAACACCCCACCGGCTTGGTTCGACAATACCGACGGCATTCCCAATGCAATGCGCCACTACCTTATTGCCGATTATATTTATCATCACTATCATCCAATCGGAATCATCAACGATCATAGTATCTGGTTGAATAACAGATATTTATCAAAGAATACTCATTTTCAACGAGATACATTTTCTTTTAATCCGCCGGTTTACGACTATCAATTGTCCGCCCAACAGATAAGCAACTACTTGGAACATAATAAGACAAAATTTCAACTTCTTGGA
>CAYYHC010000007.1:22004-24312 GCA_964471715.1 uncultured Lentimicrobiaceae bacterium
TAATTGAATCATCTCAAAATGAGGAAGATACAATATCAATTCCTCAATCATGCGTTAGCGAGAGCGGAATTATTTTACAAATAGAATATAAAACCATATTGAATGATAATAAAGCAGTGATTCATATTCAGGATTCGATTTCCAATCTGGAAACCATTTCGTTTCAATGTTTACACTCCAACACTTATGCTTTTCCCATTTCAAATTGTTACCTGTGGCATCTTAAAAAACCGTGTTACGTAATTGTGCCGAAAAAGGAAAATTCAAAAATTTCGGTACTGCGTTTTTATAAAGATAAAAGAATTGGCAACTTATATCAATAATCCGATGAAAGTAAAAACTCAAATTCTAATCGATTCTGTATTAGTGAAACCCGTCGTTTTTTTACTCAATTTTCTAGTACGATTATTGGGTAAATTCACACATATTGACCATGACTTGAGTCGCGATTTTAAAACGATTGCCGTCTGCAAATTCAAAGGGATGGGAAGTATTATACAATCAACAGCCATGTTGAAATCTCTGCGTCAAAAATATCCAAAAGCGGAAATTATCTTTGTGAGCACTGCCGGGAACAGAAAAATACTTGAAAAAATTGACATTATTGACACAATCGTTACTATTTCCGACAAAAATATATGGAAATGTATGTTTACCGGCATGAAAGCAATACTTATAATGCAAAAAAAACGTCCCGATATCTATTTTGATATTGAGATTTATTCCGATTTCAGTGCTCTTTTCACCTTATTTACATTGTCAAAAAACAGAATAGGTTTTTATTTGCGTTCAAGTTCTTTCAAAAAAGGAATTTACACGCACATGATGTTTTTTAATACCGAAGTCCCCATTTCCAGAGTCTATTTACAAATGTCATCAATATTGGGTTGTCATTGTGAAAACAACGATTTGTTCCGTTTCCCTTGTTTCCCGACTAATTCTCAAATAACACAACCCTACATCGTTATCAATCCCAATTCGTCAGATTTAAGAATTGAAAGACGATGGAATGAAAAGTCCTTTGTTCAACTCATCAAAAAAATGGCGGACTCGTATCCCGACTATACAATATATTTAATTGGCAATAATGCGGAAAAAGAATACACCGACAAAATTGCAGAAACGATCAATTGCAATAAGATAGAGAGTTTAGCTGGGAAGACATCTATAGATGAACTCATTGATTTGATTGGCAATGCAAAATTGATGATTAGCAACGACACCGGTCCGATGCACATTGCTTTTGCCATGCAGACCCCAATCGTATGTTTATTCGGTCCGTGTTCGCCCCGTCAATATGGCGGTATTTCTAAAAATGTTTATACATTGTATAAACAGGCCTACTGTAGTCCTTGTGTTCATGATTTTATCAATCCGCCTTGTCGAGGGAATAACGTCTGTATGCAACTTATTTCTGTAGAAGAAGTTGCCACAATGGTAGATAAAATTTTATGCGATGAAACCATCAATTCCGCTAATGATTTCATTAACAATAATGTTGTTTATCAATATGACAATGCCACAATTGGAATTGTAAGCCGGTCGTAAGTAGGATGAATTGCGGATATTGTGTCCAATTTTGCTCTTGAGTGAATCATCCAATTGACGATTAGTCAAAAAAAAAATCTCCGTATTGACAATCAACACGGAGATTTTAGTTTTAAGATTATTCAATGCAACAAATCAAATTTCGATCGCCGTAAGCATCGTCAATTTTGCTGACGGTGGGCCAATATTTATCGTCGTGAGGCATTGGGAAAGCAGCTTGCTGACGAGTATAAGGTCTGTCCCATGTGTCGGCGCAAACCACACTCATTGTATGCGGTGCATGTTTAATCACATTGTTTACACGGTCGGCTTTGCCCTCTTCAATATCTCTGATTTCCTGACGAATAGCCAACATTGCATCGCAAAGACGATCCAATTCGCTCAGCGGTTCACTTTCGGTAGGTTCAATCATCAAGGTACCATGAACCGGGAAAGCAACGGTAGGAGCATGGAAACCATAGTCCATCAATCGTTTAGCAATATCACCTACTTGAACGCCTGAAGTTTTTTCAAATTGGTTGCAATCCAGAATCAATTCGTGAGCACACATTCCATGTTTACCGGTGTATAAAATTTTATAATCGTTTTGTAAACGAGCTTTAATGTAATTGGCATTTAAGATGGCGTATTCCGTCACTTTTTTAAGACCTTCGCCGCCCAACATTTTTAAATAGCCGTAAGTAATTGGCAACAAGTAAGCACTTCCGTAAGGAGAGGAAGCTACCTGACTTCCATTTTTGCCGCCTACATTTACAACAGC
>CAYYHC010000008.1:0-6938 GCA_964471715.1 uncultured Lentimicrobiaceae bacterium
AATTAATATTTATTTTTAACTTAGCTACCGGTCTTATTTTTTGGCAGTATTATATTCTTCGCACGCACATTCAAAAAACCGTAAAATCGAACTTTATTTTTTCGGGCAGTCAGCGGCATATTTTGCACGATATGTTTTTTTTGATTTCAAAGCCTTTTTATCAAAGTGCTGTTTTACAATCGCTTGACGTTATTGAGAAAAACGAATATGTAAAGTTTGCTGCCAATCTTTTCAATAAGTCAAACAAAAATGTGGATGATGTTTTCATACACAAAGCATACAATAATTTTTGAAGGACATACTTTCTATGTTCAATCCGTTCTCAATCAACTGTTTTCAGAACTTGACGATTTTGAAAAATGTACAAATGAAATTTTTGAGAAAGCTGTGATGAATCGCATATATTCATTTGAAACACTATTTTCCGAAATATTGAATCTGCTACCTGTCCGACAGAAAGAGTGTCTATATGCAGTAGCAAAGGAGCAAAATGCTACCAACATTACGAGCGGGGATTTTATAAAAAAACATGCGTTATATTCATCTGCCTCTGTTCAAACATCTGTACGACAGTTGCTTGAAAAAGAAATTTTAACTAAAACCCAAAACTCGTATAGCATTTACGACCGCTTTTTTGCATTGTGGTTGCGAGCCTATTTCGGCACGACTGCATTATCAAATTTCGATTATTAAGTTTTAATTTTGTCAATTTGTATCATTCAATGCTGGTTATTATATTATTATGTTCCCAAAATAAAAGCTGTACGCGCCGGAATATATAACTTAATATAATGATTTCCGTTTCTTTGATAAGCCGGATAGTCAATATTGCCTTTCACGCGCGCAAATCCACCGAATTGTTTATCGTCACTATTCAAAACAATCTGATAAACAGCATTTTTACAGCAAATTTCGTAATCGGTAAAAGAATGAGTCGGATTAAAATTAAAAACGAAAATGAAATCGCTGCGTTCAAAAACAAGCAATTGGTCATGATTATTTTGAGTAATGACGGAAGAATAGTCATCTAAAATGGCATTATTCCGAATGAAATGTACCATATATTCGTCAAATACATTCAAAAAATGGTATTTTAAATCGGTATTATCTGCCAAATCCCACTGACGTCGGGCATATTGGTATGACCATTGGTTGCCTTCGCGCGGGAAATCAATCCATTCGGGATGTCCAAACTCGTTTCCCATAAAATTCAAATAGCCGCCATTCGCCAAACTAAGTGTCACCAAGCGAATCAATTTATGTAATGCAATTCCTCTATCTACCAATAAATCAGGAGTATGAATCGACATTAAATCATACATTTTACTTCCAATCAGACGAAAAATGATGGTTTGGTCGCCCACCATGGCTTGGTCGTGACTTTCGGAGTAGGCAATTACCTTTTCTTCATTTCGTTTGTCGGTCAAGCGAAAATAAATGTCTCCCACATTCCACCGTTCATCAGGTATTTCCTTAATGGTTTTGGTCCAGAAATCGGCAATTCCCATTGACATACGGTAGTCAAAGCCGATTCCCATCTTTTCCTGCGGGAACGCCAGCCCCGGCATCCCACTCACATCTTCGGCTATTGTAAATGCTTGGTTATTAATTTGTTTTATTAATTTATTGGATAAAAAAAGATAAGTTAAAGCCTCTTCATCTACATTATCATCAAAATATTGTTGGTAATCCAAGAAATCGACGCCAATGCCGTGATCCCAATAACTCATACTGGTGACACCATCAAAGCGGAAGCCGTCAAAATGAAATTCTTCTAACCAATATTTCAGATTCGAGAGCAGGAACAACAGCGTTTCGTTTTTTCCGTAGTTAAAACAGCGTGAATCCCAGACGGGATGCGTTCCTTGCGTTCCACCGTAAAAATACAAATCATTACTTCCGTCGAAACGGCTCAATCCCTCTTTTTCGTTGCTAACAGAGTGAGAATGAACAATATCTAAAATGACGGAGATGCCCAACTCGTGAGCCGCATCGATGAGTTCCTTCAACTCTTCGGGCGTGCCGAAACGAAAGGAAGGGGCAAAAAAATTGGATACCTGATAGCCGAAAGAGCCGTAATAAGGGTGTTCCTGAATCGCCATTAATTGTAACGTATTGTATCCCAATCGGGCAATGCGTGGCAACACGGTATTTTTAAATTCTATATAAGATGAAATCTTGGGTTCGTTGGATGACATTCCTACGTGTGCTTCGTAAATGAGCGGGTGCTTGGGGCGCGGGGGTGACATCGCTTTCCATTCCCATTGTTGGCTTGGTAACCATACTTGTGCCGCAAAAATCTTGGTCTGTTCATCTTGCACCACGCGCCGTACATAAGCCGGAAGTCGCTCACCTGCACCATCTTGCCAAACCATCCATAGTTTATACAGCATGCCATGCCGAAGGAAACTATGCGGCAACGTAATTTCCCAATCGCCATTGCCAATAGGAGATAGCGCAAACCGATTTTCAATTTTCCAATAGGAGAAGTCACCGTAAATGAATAGCTGCCGGGCGTGTGGAGCTTTTTCGCGAAAGACCCAACCTTGTTCGGTATAGTGCAATCCGTAAAAAAGATGATTATTGCAGCTATCTTTCAGCTGCCGATGGCCTTCGGTGATTTCCAACTCTTTTAAAACTGCTTTTTGGTAACGTTTATAGATTATTTGCTCATAAGGTTTCAGCAAAGAATCTTCGATTACTAAAGGCAATTTCGTTTTTTGGGGCATATAAAATATATAAGAAACGGACTGATTTAAAGCACTTTATTTACGAATAATCGTACCATTGAATTGAGCGGTCGGAGTTACAATCACTTCATTCAGGCAAACGTGAGCCGGTCTGGACAAAATAAATTCGACAATTTCAGCAATATCTTCCGCTACCAATGGGTCGTAACCTTCATAAACTTTGTCGGCTCGTTCTTGGTCACCGTGAAAGCGAACGGTCGAAAAGTTGGTTTCGGCAGCGCCCGGTGCAATTTCAGAAACTTTAATGCCATAAGGCAGAAAGTCGGTGCGCATGGCTTTGGTGAGTGCCAAAACAGCATGTTTGGTAGCGCAGTAAACGCCGCCACCGGCGTACACTTCATGACCGGCAATGGAGCAAATATTGATAATGTGACCGCTTTTGCGTTCCACCATTTGTGGCGAAATCAATCGTGTAACATATAGTAAACCTTTGACATTCGTATTAATCATGCGTTCCCAATCTTCTAAACTTCCTTTATGAATAGGATCCAATTCGACGGCTAAACCGGCATTATTAATCAAAACATCAATCGGTTTGAATGATTCCGGAATCGAGTGGATGGCTTTTTTGCACGCGGCGGGGTCTTGTACGTCAAAAACTAAAGGAAGAACTTTAGAACCGGTAGTTTGAGTAATCTCCTGACAAACTTTCAAAAGTTTTTCTTCGTTTCGGGCCGTCAAAATAAGTTGGCAATCTTGTTTACTTAAATTGCGGGCGATGGCTTCACCAAAACCACTGGATGCACCCGTTATGAATATTGTTTTCAAGGATAAAGTGTTTTAGGTTGATAATAAGGGTTAAAATTTCTTAATTCCAATAATTTCTCGCACGTCTCGTACCGTTGCAGAAGCACTTTCGTGTGCTTTTTCGGCACCTTGTCGGATGACTTTCCGCAGATAGTCGTCATTGTCGCGCAATGATAAGATTTGGTCGTAGATAGGTGCAATAAAGGCGATCATATCTGTTGCCAATTGTTTTTTCATATCTCCGTAGCGAATTCGGCATTGGTTGTATTCTTCTTCAAAAAATTGCAAAGTCTCGGGAGCTGAAACGGCACGCATAAGAGTGAAAATATTTTCAATTGCCTGATTTTTAGGTTGATTAGGTTCTGTTGGACCAGAATCGGTAACGGCTTTCATTACTTTTTTCCGGATTATATCCGGTGAATCCGAAAGGTAAATGCAAGAATTTTCATTGTCCGATTTCGACATTTTGGTAGAACCATCCAATCCCGGAATTTTAATCAATTCTTTCCCGAAATTGTAAGCGACGGGCAATTTAAAATAATCGACTCCATAAAAATTGTTGAAGCGTTGGGCAAAATTGCGTGTCATTTCCAAGTGTTGTTCTTGGTCTTTTCCCACCGGAACTTTGTCTGCGCGATGAACCAAAATATCGGCAGCCATCAAAATAGGGTAGTTTAAAAGTCCGGCATTTACGTTGTTGGGTTGTCTTCTTACCTTTTCCTTGAATGAACTAACGCGCTGCAATTCACCTACATAAACGTTCATTGAAAGCAATAGTGACAATTCGCAAACTTCCGGCAGGTCGCTTTGAATGTACAATGTAGCTTTGTCCGGATTCAAACCGGCAGCCAAATAGTCAATCAAAACATTTTTTACATTGGTTTTTAAGTCGTTAGGCTTAGGATGTGTGGTCAATGAATGGTAATCGGCAATGAAAAAATAACACTCGTTTTCTTCCTGCATTCTGATGAAATTCCGCAATGCCCCAAAATAGTTCCCTAAATGTAAAAATCCCGTTGGTCTGATGCCACTTAATACTTTATCCATAGTTCAAATTTATTCTGCAAAAATACATTAAAAATATTAAACGTAATTCATTTTTTTTTATTAATATTGCGTGTTTTTTCCACGAATTAAAAACAATATAATTATGATGAAAAAATTTACCCTATTAACAGCCATTTTCATCTTGATAATGAGTAATTTATCATTTTCTCAAGTAGAAAATCCATACTTGAATTTTAACCCTGAAAGGTTGAAAAGTAATAAAAATTATACGAAAAATTTTAATCCCTCCAATTTTGACCATAAAATTTTATATGGTTGTATGCAGGCAATGGTGAATGCTGCGAGGGAAGATTATTCGTTTGCGCCGGCTATGAAAACGGATATTGTGTTAGATTCTGTTGCTATCATGCAGGCTGATTATCAGGCATTTAAAGAAGAAAAAACGATTGAGAATGTTTCCCCGTATCGCACAACGGAACAGCGGCTTCGCAAGTTTAGATTGAGTGAGCGAGGAACTGAGCTGGCATCAAAAGCAAAAGCAACGCTTGGTGAAGTAGAATATAGTTATTATGATGTGTGTTTTGAGTTGATAAAACCCATTCTCAAAAATATGAAAACGGCTGTTGTTCTGTTAGATAGACAATATACTTATCTCGGATTCGGTTATGCTTTCGACCAATACATGAAGAGTGTTTATTGTTCTTTCATTTTGGGTAATGATAGAATTTTTAATCCGGGAAAACCTGAAGCAATTTCGCGTGAATTGCCTTATACCAAAACTAAAATGGGGTTGCAACCTTTTGATGCTCAATTATGTAGAAGATGCATGACCGACTTGGAAATCGAAACCCTCGCAGATGGAATCTCTGTTAAAGATGGCGTTGTTTACTTCTCTCATAACGATTTTAAAGCTTTACGTCGTATTATCGGGAAAGAAGGTGATGCAATCGTACTTGATTTCGTTCAACATAGTCAATACGAATGCAAACAAACAAACAACATGGATAACGATCGACCGAACCATGGTTATATGACCAAAACCATCACTTATGAGTCAATGTTAGCCAATAATCAGATTACGGAGAAAAAATCGACCAAATTATTGGCCCCGATAGCAGTCGTTCCGCAAGAAATTCCCGATAATTCTGATTTTGACATTAACATTATTATCATCAAGGATGGAAAATATGTATGCAGAGACATTCTCAAAAAAAAGGTAGAGTATAAAAATTCGGAATATACCGAAAAGATGTTTTTCTTGAAAGATGAAGTTTCCATTAAACCTGCCGGTGATTGGGTTCCGGTAGCAGAAGATGCCGTTTTGGAAATCAAAGTTCCTTTTGAAGATAAAAAATATGAATTGACACTTCAGGACATAAATCCTTACATTGAAAGTTTAAATGAGCCGGCGTATAAAATCAATAAAGTCGAGATTCTCGTTTATAATTCAATTGAGTTTTCCGGAGATGCCGCGGCTCAAAAATTACAGAAAAAACGTGGTGAAAGTATTGCAAAAGCCCTTCATCAAAAATATCCTACTGCCAATTTTGAAATCGAAATAAAGTATGTCGATAACTGGGAGCAGTTTAAAAAAGATCTTGTGTATAGCGAAGAATATTATGATTTGACCATTCTTACAAAAGAGGAAGCAGTGGCGGCATTAAAGAAAGATAAAAATAAAATTGCGAAAATTTTGGAGGTCGATTATCTGAAAAAACAACGATTTGCTCAAATATTATTCCATGTTACCTATCGTTTGGATGGTGATAATGAACAGGATTTTACTATTTTTAAATTTAATAAGACATTGGAAGGTAAGAATTTACAGTTAGCAACTGCGATTCAACAATATATGATTAAGCAATTGCAAAGCAAAAGATATAGTAAAAGAGCCGTACAACAAATGGAAATTCCTAACAAAAAAGAGTATCAATCATTGCTGATGAACAAATTTTATATGCAAAACATTGTTGATGGGAAAATTACCGATAAAAATGCTGCGGATATGTTGGAGGCTTGTAATATGAATTTGACCAATAGTATTGCACTGTATAATCAAGTGATGTGTCAAGTGGCAGGTTACACCGCTTTTGCTTCCGTTGCAGACATAACAATCCGTCAAGCGGCTGTAGATAAGTTATATACGATTGCTATTTTGCCTAAAGATCAGGTCAATAATTTGAATTTGGAATTCCAATTCCAAATTATTGATTATTTGAATACAATTCCGTCAACGATGGAAACAACGACCTTGTTGAACAATACTTATTTGAAAATTAAAGAGATACGAAATCCTAAGTTGTCATCTTGGCGCAATGCCTACAAGTTGGCGTCTGTTTTTGTAAAACATGGCGACTATGTTTATGCAATGGATTTGATGGAACCATTTCTTAATGATCCCGACATTTCTAACGATTTCTTGTTCTCATTTAT
>CAYYHC010000008.1:6948-11164 GCA_964471715.1 uncultured Lentimicrobiaceae bacterium
GGGGCTGTCAGAGAGGAGTTGTATATGAGTGGTAATTTTGCGAAAGCTGTTGCAATGGCTGCCGAAAAGGATTCTCCACGCCTCTGTGATTTGTTCGATAAATTGCCTATTGTCATTTTCGATAATCAAGAAGTTAAAAAAATAATCTGTAAAACTTGTAATAAGTAATCAACTAACTTTCAATAATTTAAAATCAATTAATCTATGAAACGAACTTTCTTATTATCACTGTTTGCGTTGTTATTGACGCAGGCAGTAGCTACTAATCCGCCTGATGAGGGGATGTGGTTGCCAATGTTTATTAAAGAGTACAATTATGCAGACATGCAGCGTTTGGGTTTGAAACTGACTCCCGAGCAAATGTACGACATTAATCATTCTTCACTTAAAGATGCCATCGTGCAATTGGGTAACTTTTGCACCGGCGAAATTATTTCCGAAAATGGCTTGATGCTTACCAATCACCATTGCGGTTATTCGAGTATTGCGGATCACTCTACGGAAGAACACGACTATTTGAAGAACGGTTTTTGGGCAAAAAGCTATAGTGAAGAACTGCCCAACGAAGGACTTACTGTTACTTTTTTGGTTTACATGGACGATGTGACTGCTAAAGTTTTGGAAGGTGTTACCGGCACTACAAAAAAAAGCGAGCGGGAATCTATGGTTTCTAAAGCAATTAGCAAGTTAGTCGAAGAACATAGGGAAAATGGACGTTATACCGTCAGCATTAAACCTTTCTTTGAAGGAAATGAATACTATATGTTTGTATATGAAGTTTTTAAAGATGTTCGTTTGGTAGGCGCTCCACCCAGCAGTATTGGCAAATTCGGTGATGAAACCGACAATTGGGTTTGGCCTCGTCATACCGGCGATTTCTCAATTTTTAGAATTTACACTGCCCCTGATGGAACACCTGCCGAATATTCTCCCGATAATATTCCATTGAAACCAAAGCACGTTTTGCCTATTAACATTAAAGGTGTAGAATTTGGCGATTATGCTATGATTTGGGGTTTCCCCGGAACTACTGATCGTTTTATGACCTCTTTTGAAATCAATAATATGCTTAAAAATGACAATGCGCCTTTAGTGGAAGCATTCGACTATATTTTGCCGGTTATTCGCGAAGAAATGAATGCGCGTGATGTCGTTCGTATCAATTATGCTTCAAATTATGCAAGTATGGCCAATGCATGGAAAAATAAAAAAGGAGAATCTGCAAGCTTGAAAAATTTGAAAATTGCCGATAAAAAAGCAAAACAAGAAAAAGAATTATTGGATTGGATTAATGCCAAACCGGAACGCCAAGAGTTATATGGTAATCCTCTCGAAAAAATTGAAAAAATCTGTAATGAAGTGGATGGCAACGTAATGCGTGCTTTTTGGTATGCCAATATTTGCTTGTCTCTTTCACAAACTTCCATTTTACCGCTACAGCTGAAAGGTGTAAAACCTGCTCCCGATGAAAAAAGTTTTTCCGCTGAAAAAATAGCCAAATTAACAGCTGATTATCAAGAAAAAATGAAAGGCAAAGATCCTGTTATGGAAGCTAAAATTATCGCCGCCGAGTTGCGTTTGTGGCTCAATTTGCCGACAGAATATCAACCTGATGTTTACAATTATATCAATAAAAAATACAAAGGTGATTTTGATGCTTTTGCAAAAGCTGCGGTTGAAAAATCTATTTATGGAACAGAAGCCAATTTTGTAAAATTTTTGAACAAGCCTTCTTTGAAAGTGTATGACAATGATCCATTAGTTCAATATTACTTAGCAGTATTTCAGGTAATTGTGAAAAATCAGGGTGGCTATTTGGAAGTTCAGAATAAATTTGAAACTCCTCGACGCAAGTATTTGGCTGCAATGAAAGAAATGGAACAAGGGAAAGCAATGTATCCGGATGCAAACTCCACTATGCGTTGTACTTATGGCACGGTTGTAGATTATTTCCCGGTTGATGGTGTACATTATCGCCATTTTACGACTGCACAAGGTATTTTGGAAAAAGAGAAACCCGGTGATCCTGAATTTGACGTTGATCCAAAATTGAAAGAATTGATTTTGAACAAAGATTTTGGCAGATATGCAGCAAAAGACGGTTCCCTCCCGGTTTGTTTCTTAACCAACAATGATATTACCGGTGGAAATTCGGGAAGTCCCGTTTTGAACGGAAACGGCGAATTAATCGGATGCGCTTTTGATGGGAATATTGAGGCTTTGAGTAGTAATATTGCCTATGATACAAAGTTGCAACGCTGTATTAATGTTGATGCACGTTATATTTTATTTATTATCGACAAATTTGCCGGTGCCGGTTATTTGTTGGATGAAATGAATATTATTCAATAAGATAACATACATATATTATATAGTAAGAGCGTATCGATTTCGGTACGCCTTTTTTAGTTGCTATTTTTGTGTGATATAATCCGATTCATCGATACTATCGATACTATCCCAAAAAGTGTGTAAAACTCAAAGTTTTATATTTTTGTAAAACCAAATAAAAAAACATAAACAATGAATTTTACACAAGCGCAAAATTACGAAATTTTAGAGAACGGTGTTGTCGAATTTTTATATTAATAAATGTACAATGATGACTAAAATGACTTAAAATTCAAATATCTCTTCTAACTCCCAATAACCGCGGACATTGATTTCTTTGCTGAAAAAGAAAATCTTTTCAGGCAATATTTTTTTACGATAATTGCCGGTGTCCCATTTCCCATTTTCGTTTTGGTCTTCAATGACTTTGATTTTGTATTTTCCCTCCGCCAATTTCGGATAAACAATGGTGGTATCATTACGGATGATATTCTGACGAATAATTTCGTCTTTATCATTAAGAAGTTGAATAATATATTGATTATCAGTATTTTGTACTTTATATATCATTTGCAGATCTCCATAATCTTTTTCGGTTTTGGTCGTATATTTCAGCTCAACCGAATCATTAACGTTGTTGTTCCAACCATGAAAAACAGAGTCGGCAATATTGATGATATAGGGTACTTTTTCCTCATTTTCAACAGGAATGGTCATACTCATTACAAAAGTATCCGGAATTGACATTTTGACAATTGTAGTATCGTTGCCGGAAGTTCTTTTGTGTTTGATAACTTTAACATCAAAGGAATCAACGGGTTGAATAGGATAGGAGAAGTGAAGTGTTAAAGGTGAAAAAAGTTCACCCATATTCGTCGCGGTGACGGCAAGGATTCCGACTTTTTTTTCTTTTTGATTTCTTCTTTCCCGAAAACCTTCTTTTTCTTTAAATGGAGTGAGATATAACGTGTCTTTCACCGTATTATTGATGGTCCAAACAATGGAAACGGAATCGGTAATCGATTTTTTCATATACCAAGTTATTGTATCGTTCCCTACGATTTGCCAATAATCAAGAGTATCGTTGGAAATAACTGATACATCGGCATCAAATATTTTATTTTTGTAGATAAATTCGTATTTTCCGGCTTGAGTATTTTGCATCTTAACAAAACTTTGAGTGGTATCTTCTTCCATAAATAGGCAAAGTTTAATATCGTTTGAATCCGATTTTGCTGTAATGGAATCTGTTTTGTGATTGGCAGAATCTTTTTGTAAAGTATCTTTCGGAACGTAAATTGATGGTTTACATTCAGTTACAAAAGCTATTTCTTCGTTGGGTAAGTCAAAAATTAAATTGCTATTAATATCTTTTAAGGCAAAGATTTTGTAATTACCGCTTTTAATATTTTTAATAAGAAAAGAGCCATCTTTTTGTGTTTTGCTTATATATTTTGGACGAGTTGTAAGTGGCAATGAATCAATATCTTGACTATATGCAAAGACATAACAATTGGGGACATTTTGTAAAGTGAGTGCATCTGTTACGGTTCCTTTAAGAAGGAATGAATCCACTGTGTTGCCGGTAGAGAAAGCGTAGTTGTAAAATGGAATGCTGTTTCCTTCTGTAAAATCTTTGATGCAATCAGCAAAACCGATGTTGTAAGTTTGGTTGGATTGCAGTGTATCTTCTATTTTGATTATCAATGATTTTCCTGATAATGAGTAGTCAGGAGGTTGTTGGAGTGGGGGAGAAATAAGTACGTTATTGATAGGATTGTCAATCGTAACATATTCATTAAAGGTAATTTTGATGGTTTTATCTTTAAAATTGACGCTTTCGTTAGGGGGAAATTCTTTTACAATTTTGGGTGGTGTTACATCT
>CAYYHC010000008.1:11174-11409 GCA_964471715.1 uncultured Lentimicrobiaceae bacterium
TCGTAGCATAGAGTATTAATGGCTATTTGGGGATTTTAATCTTCTGACCTACTTTTAAACTATTCACATCACGAATATTATTGAATGCTGCAATTTTCTTGACGGTCATCTTATATCTTGAAGCGATGACAGATAGAGTTTCGCCTTTTTTGACGGTATGAATTGTGTATTGGCTTTGCGAAGTGGCAGTTTCTGTAGAAGATTTGGGCGGAGTATTTGAATTCGTTTCATTAGG
>CAYYHC010000008.1:11419-13724 GCA_964471715.1 uncultured Lentimicrobiaceae bacterium
TATTTTGTTCGGTAGTTTTCTGTTCTGTGTTGGTTTTGTTGTCCGTTTGAGGCGGAGTGGTATAGTTATAACCCACGACTAATCTTTGTCCGACTTTTAAATAGTTGCTTTTTAGTTTATTCATTTTCTTTAATTCGCTCACTGATAAGCCATAACGTGTTGCAATTTTGGACAACGTTTCACCGCTTCGAACTTTATGGTATTTTTTGGTGGTGTGTGGAGTGGAATCACCTTTTCCGGTAAAAACATTGACATAAGTTTGAAGTGGAGCAAAATAAACGTCATAATTGTACTTGTAAATGGAGTCTTTCATTGCCAAGAAGCGGATAATGTCGTTGCTTTTCAGTTTAAGTGGGTACATTTCGGTAAATGCGGGAATCACATCTCTTTTGTATTGCGGGTTGAGTGTTCTGATTTCGTCAATGTTAATCTGGAGTACATGGGCGATTTGTTCAAAATGCAGCTCTTTTTTAACCATTACCGTATCTACATTGGTAGGAATTGAGATTTTGGCGGGGATAATGTCGTGCGCTTTGTAGTAATTCATCATATAGTAGGCACCGATGTATGCGGGAAAATAGTTTTGGGTTTCTCTTGGTAGAAATTGGCGAACTTCCCAGAAAGTAGTTTTGCCGCCGGAGCGGTAAATCGCTTTGCGGACGTTGCCGGGACCACAATTGTATGCCGAAATTGCCAACCCCCAATCGTTGAACATGTCGTGTAAATCGCGCAAATGTCTTGCAGCAGCATCAGTTGCCTTAACAGGGTCTCGGCGATCATCAATAAAACTGTTGACTTCCAAGCCGTACATTTTTCCGGTGGTGTACATAAATTGCCAAATTCCGGTTGCTCCGGCCGGTGAAACTGCGGTAGGATTTAAACTTGATTCAATGATGGTCAGATAGACTAATTCTTCCGGAACGCCGTATTTGTCAAAAATCTCAAACATCCACGGATAGTAATATTGTGCCAATCCCAAAATGGCGGAAGAGGAACGTTTTCTTGCATTGGCATATAAATTAATGTAACTTTTGACTATCGAATTGTAGCCTAAAGGAACGATTGTGGATATTTTTGATATACGTTGCGCATATACGGAGTCCAAATTGTCAATAGCAATTTCTTCATCCGAAAATTTGGATAGAATGCTGTGTGAATTGGCTGCTTCTTTTTTGACATACCACAAGTTGAGCATTTGATTCATATCGGAATTCAATATTTCGATATAATGTTCGTCAATATCCGCTCGTTTCTGTATTGAATCATTTTGTGCTGTGGAATGATAGCAATAGATTGATAATGATATCGTTAAAAGCAATAGTGAGATTCTCTTCATATTAGTATTCGATTTTATAATTGTTCCATCTAACTTCGTTTCCGTCTTTATATAAAGTTGTTAGAAAAAGTTCACCGGTGTCGTAATAGTCATACCAGATGCCATCGCGCTCGCCGTTGATATACTTTCCGGTGCGTTTTATAACGTTATTTGGGTAATAAATAGTATATTTCCCACTCATTAAATCTTGATCAAATTCAATTTCCGACATAATTTGGTCTTTTTCGTACCAAGTTTTCCATAATCCGGTGCGCATTCCATCGTAAAAATTGCCCTCTTCGATTGCTTGTTGGCGTTTATATTTCCAAAAGCCATCGGGTTCACCTTCAATATAGGTTCCCTGAGTGAGTATTTCTCCATTTTCATCATATTCCCAATACTCGCCATCCAAAATGCCGTCGTCATAATTTTCGACCATCATTAATTGTTGATTGGGGTAAAACCATTGCCATTCGCCCGTTTTTTCGCCGCGTTGATTGTATGAGCCGATGACTTCGATGGATTGATCGGTAAAATAATATTTCCATTCGTCCACCTGAACCGAATTTTTATAGATCCCTTCGGCTTTCAGTTCGCCGGTTTCGTAAAATTCTTTCCATTTGCCGTTGCGTTTTCCGTTCAAATCTGTAATTCCTTCACCGGTTAAAGTCCCACTATTAAAAACGTATCCTTTAATCAGATTCCCACTTTCATCAAATTCGCGACGGATGCCGTCAGGGATGTTATTATAGTATGTTGCAATGATAGAAGGTTGACCATTCGAATGATAGGCTATTTTTTGGGTGAGTTTTTTGGTCTCTTTGGCATCTTCAATGAGAATATCGTTTTCAAACTTTTGCACAAAAAGAAAATTTCCTATTGAATCATATTCTTTGAAAAAACCGTGTTTTTTATTGTTTAAATAGGTTCCTTCCATTTTGAGGTTGCCGTTATTCCAAAACAATTTCCAATTACCTTGTTTATAGCCTG
>CAYYHC010000008.1:13734-20677 GCA_964471715.1 uncultured Lentimicrobiaceae bacterium
ATAGCCTGATAAATCTGTGCGATTGATGGATTCGCGTTTAGTAAGAACGCCCCGATAGTAGTATGATAATTTAGTAATAATTCCGGTTGTATCATATTCTTTTTCAACGCCATGCGGTTTCCCTTCAACATAAGGGGTTTCGCGTTTTTTGCGACCGGATAGATCATAACTATAGACAGGACTAACCAAACTATCTAAAATCCATTTTTCTACAATTTTTTCATCTGTAAAAAATTGAGTTCGCAGTCCATTTTTTTTACCTTGTTGATAATGAATGGTCAGCGTTGTATCACCATTATCGTTGTAAAAAATCCAAAGCCCGTCCACCACATTGTTTTGGCGATTTCCTTCGGAAATCAGATGCCCTTTGGTATTATATGATTTCCACCACCCATCGGGTTTTCCGTTAACCATTGTACCTTCGCTGGACTTCATTCCGTTGGGATAAAAGAATGTGTTATAGCCGTTTTCGATAATTGAGTCTTGCCCCCAACAGTTCATTATCCCTATAAAGTTAAACATCAAAACGACTATATTCCTCATACTATATTTAAAACGGCAAATATACGTTTTTTTTGTCAAATTAGCGGTCAAAATTTATTTTTATATGAAATGGTCGAGAAATTGGTAGGGAGCAAACAAAAAAGGCAATTTCTATTGAAATTGCCTTTTAAAATTATAAATTGAAATTTTTATTCTGCAGTGGGAGTTTCTGTAGTTTCTTCTGCTACGGGAGCATCAGTTTCTGCGGGAACTTCTGTTTCAGCTTCTGCTGCTTGTTCAGCTTCTGCGTCGGCTTTTGCTTTTGCTTCAGCTGCATATTTAGCTGCTACTTTTGCAGAGATTGCTTCTTTCACTTTCGTTTCAGCATCCATACGTTGTTTCAATTCTTTACGAGCATTATCTGCTAATTCGCGTTTAAAATTGTTGTTTTTGGATTCTTTTTCTTGTTGCCAAGCAACGAATTTTTTGTTTGCATCTGCTTCAGTGAGAGCACCTTTAGCGATACCACCTCTAAGGTGTTTCATTAAATAAACGCCTTCGCGTTTGAGAATCGAACGAACGGTATCAGATGGAGAAGCGCCTGCTTCAACCCAATACAATGCTCTGTCAAAATTAATGTTGATTTCTGCTGGATTGGTCAAAGGATTGTAGGTGCCTAATCTTTCAATGTAACGCCCGTCACGTGGTGCTCGACCATCCGCAATTACTACATGATAAAAAGGTTGATTCTTTTTACCTTGTCTTTGTAATCTGATTCTTGTTGCCATTTTGTAATTATTTTTTGTTTAATAAAGGTGTGACCCCGACAGGATTCAAACCTGTAACCTTCTGATCCGTAGTCAGATACTCTATTCAGTTGAGCTACGGGGCCGTTCCGTTTTTGGAATTGCAAAGATACACTCTTTTTTTTATTTTAGCACCTTACTTTTTGATTTTTTTCAAAAAAAATGCCGGTTTTTAAAATGATTTTGTAAATTACAGTATTTCAGTTATTTAGATTAGTTTTCATTCGTTCAACTTGTCTTTTTATTAGAGTGGTCTTATTGCTAATTTTCTAAAATGATGGGTTGTATCTCATTATTATGTTCCAATAATCGGAATTTATTTACCATTTTTGCAGCACTATCAATGTTCGGTTATTTCTCTTCCTTGTTGAAAAATACGAATTTATCGTCTTCCAACGTATCGATTACGATAGTTCCCTGCTTGTCTATGTTGCCTTCCAAAATGTACTTGGACAGCTCATTTAAAATTTTCTTTTGAATGACTCGCTTCAAAGGTCTGGCACCGTAAAGTGGTTCATAACCCAATTCGACCAATAAATCCAAAGCATATTTAGTAAATTCGACTTTAATGTCTTGTTGTGCCAACAACTGGTTTAAGTTGTCGATTTGTAATTTCACAATGCCGCGAATTTCGCGCTTGGACAGTGGCTCAAACATGACGATTTCATCAATACGGTTAATAAATTCAGGGCGTAACGTCTTTTTTAGTAATTCGTTGAGCTCAGATTTGGTGCGTTCAAAAACTTCAGCGTCCGTCAAATTGGTTCTGTCCGAATAGTTGTTTTGGATAATGTCGGAACCTAAATTGGAGGTCATAATGATAATCGTATTTTTAAAATCGGCGACACGTCCTTTGTTATCGGTCAAACGACCATCGTCCAATACTTGCAGCAAAATGTTGAAGATGTCGGGATGCGCTTTTTCGATTTCGTCAAATAGGACGACGGCATAAGGTCTTCTTCTGATTTTGTCGGTAAGTTGTCCGCCTTCGTCGTAGCCTACATAGCCCGGAGGAGAACCGATCAGTCTTGATACAGAGTGCTTTTCTTGAAATTCGCTCATATCGAAGCGGATAATGGCTTCTTCGGTATTGAATAGGTATTCGGCTAATGCTTTAGCCAATTCTGTTTTTCCGACGCCCGTGGTCCCCATAAAAATAAACGAGCCGATAGGCCTTTTGCTGTCTTGCAGTCCGGCACGACTTCTTCTGATGGCATCGGCGATGGCGGTGATGGCTTCATCTTGTCCGATTACTCTTTTGTGCAGTTCTTCTTCCAAATGCAGCAGTTTAGATTTTTCGCTTTGTAACATTTTGCTGACGGGAATCCCTGTCCAACGGGCGATGACTTCGGCGATGTCGTCCACGCCGACTTCTTCATCTATCATGGCTTTCCCTTCTTGGGTTACTGCCAACTGTTTTTGCAGGTTAACGATTTCATTCTCAGCCTCTTTTATCAATCCGTAACGTAATTCTGCCACTCTGCCGTAGTTGCCTTGTCTTTCTTCGTTGGTGGCTTCCAATTTGTAGTCTTCAATTGCTTTTTTATGTTGTTGAATTTTATCTACAATATCTTTTTCGGCGCGCCATTTGGCAGCTAAGGAGTTGCGTTGTTCTTGCAATTCCGAAATGGTTTTGTTTAATTCGGCAATCTTTTTTTGTTCATTTTCACGTTTAATGGCTTCGCGTTCGATTTCCAATTGTCTGATTTTTCGTTCTATCTCGTCTAATTCTTCCGGCACGGAGTTGATTTCCAATTTCAATTTGGCGGCGGCTTCGTCAATTAAGTCGATGGCTTTGTCGGGGAGAAAACGGTCGGTAATATATCTTTGCGAGAGTTCAACGGCTGCAATAATGGCGTCATCTAAAATACGTACATGGTGGTGTGTCTCGTAACGTTCTTTCAGACCTCTGAGGATGGAGATGGCGGCGTATTTGTCCGGTTCGGCAATTAGGACGGGTTGGAAACGCCTTTCCAAGGCTTTATCTTTTTCAAAATACTTTTGGTATTCGTTTAAGGTAGTGGCACCAATGGAGCGTAATTCGCCTCTTGCCAAAGCGGGTTTCAAAATGTTGGCGGCGTCCATTGCGCTTTCCCCTGACGCACCTGCGCCAACCAATGTATGGATTTCGTCAATAAACAAAATGATTTCGCCGTTGGATTCGATGACTTCTTTGATCACACTTTTCAATCTTTCTTCGAATTCGCCTTTATACTTTGCGCCGGCGACCAATGCGCCCATATCCAAAGAATAGAGTTGTTTGCTTTTCAGATTTTCGGGAATGTCACCACTAACCAATCGGTGGGCAAGTCCCTCGGCAATCGCTGTTTTCCCCACGCCGGCTTCCCCAATAAGAATAGGGTTGTTTTTGGTTCTTCTTGATAAGATTTGTAAGACACGTCTTATTTCCTCGTCACGACCTATCACAGGGTCTAATTTCCCTTTGCGGGCAGCATCATTCAGATTGGTGGCATATTTGTTCAGCGCATTGTAGGTGTCTTCGCTTCCCTCGTTACTTTTGAACCCTTACGTAACTCTTTAATGGCTGCTTTAATTCCGTTTTCGGTAACACCTGCATCTTTTAGAATGCGGGAAGTGGCATCATTTGCCATAAAAATGCCATAAAACAGATGTTCTAACGAGATAAATTCATCACCGGATTCCTGACAAAACTGCATTGCTTTTTGAATGGCAACTTGTACACCGTTGGACATATAGATATTTCCACCACTTACTTTTGGTAAACTTTTTATCTGTTTATCAATAATTTGTGTGATCATTTGAGGGTTGGCTTCCAATTTTTTCAATAAAAACGGAATGACATTTTTATCTGTTTCGAGGATAGATTTGAGAAGGTGTGGCGTGTCGATTTGTTGCTGTTGGTTGCTCATGGCAATCATTTGGGCATTGGCAATCGCCTCTTGAGATTTAATGGTTAAATTATTCAAATTCATAGCTTCATATTTAAAAACAATTTTACTATGCAATAATATTGCCAAAGTGGGGTACTGACATTTTGACATAAAAAAAGAGACGCTGCCAAGCAACGTCTCTTGAGAAAATATTGAAAAATTAAAAATTATCTTTTGATAAATTTCATTGTTTCAACTTTGTTGTCAGCTTTTAATCTGATGAAATAGATTCCGTTGGTTAAGTTGGAAACATTGATAGTGGTTTGTTCGCTAGTAATTGTGTTGCTGTAAACTACTTGACCTAAGAAGTTGATTACGTCAAATTCTTTGAATCCGGGAGCTGAAACGTTTAACACGTCAGAAACAGGGTTCGGGAAGATGTTTACGTTGTGAGCAGCTTCGTTTTCGCTGATGCCCACGTGTCCACAATCTTGGGTATAAGCAGCAAATTGGCCGGCAGCAGGTGCTGTAGAGCCATTGTAGATTACTTCATTGGCTGCATTGTAAATAACGAATGAACATTCGGAATCATATCCTCCTGCTACCCATACAAATGTAACTTGACCATTGCAAACGCTAATATTTACACTTTCAGGTGAAACTCCATTGGTATTGGTAATGGTATTGATAAGAACACCATCAAGATAAACTTCAATTTTAGCACCATTCCAACTATCGCTATATTGGTCGGTCATTTCAAAACGGATGCTGCAGGCACTGTCAGGGTCACAAGGAAGAAGTTCAGCGCAAACGGTATCTGTAGGTAATGTTAAGCAGCTATCTGAATAATAAGCTCTTACTGTGTAACAATATTGACCTGCATTTACATTATCATCATAGGAAGTAGTGTCGGAGGTAGCAAAATGAGTTTGGTTTCCACCGTAATAAATTCTGTATTCTACTAATCCGGTAGTATCTGCGGGCGCATCCCAAGAGAGGTGCATATAATCATAATCGGTAGGAATAACTTGAAGGTTTGTCGGAGCATCGCAAGCAGGAGGAGCAATGTGGAAGATAACGGGAACATCATAACTTCCTACATTAGGATTGGTGGTTGTAAAGGTGCAAGTAGCTGCGAAATCGCCTGAAACAGCCCACCAGCCATCCATATTCATGGTAACAGTATCGGATTCGCCGGGTTCTAATGAACCGGAAGCAGGAGAAAGAGTTAACCAACCGGCAGGTGCTATTTCATATATACCAACAGCGTTGGGGGTTTCTTGAAGATTGGCCATAATTACATATTGTCCGGGGATTAATAAGTCGGTACCAAAGCAGCCACCGGCACTTCCATCAGAAGTAGCACCCGGAATGTCGCTGGCATCGTGCGTAATATTGGTAATTGCCATTGTACCGATATTCAACTGTTGGAAAACGGCTGCGGTAGTTTGACCTTGAGCTTGAGTGAATAACCATAAGTATGGACCACCTGCACTATATTTATCATAAGCAGAACCATAAACATCTGCTACAGTAGGTCCGGTAATAACGATGGCACCGGCTCTGTTAATCAAATAGAGGTCTGTCCAATTACCTACCCAGAAACCATCATTGTCGGAATCATAAGAACAGTGACGAATGGCAGAAACAGAAGTGGCAATGGTAGAAACCAAGGTTCTGGCGTTGAAATCCATTTGATAAAGATCAGATCCAGTTGCACCACCATAGAAATAGGTACCGTCGTAGGTTAGGTCTCTAATGCCACCAACACCGGCGATGGTAAAGGTTTCGATAAAGTTTCCTTGCAAATCGTATTTGCCGAATTGACCGGCAGTACCCCAGAAAGCACTATAGATAAAGTCACCGTCTGTGCAGATACCTTGTTCGCCGGCAGCACTCATTGTGAAGTTGGAAAGAAGATCCCAAGTTGCTCTTGTAGGTTCGCCTACGATTCTTCCGATAGTCGGAGCAACGTCTGCTGTTCTTGAAACAATTTGGTTATTCGACGGTCGGATGGTATAATTAATTGGGTTGCTTTCTACTTCTCCTCTTGAGCGAAGGTATGTAATGCTATTTCCCCAAGTTAAAGTACCGTTACCGTTATTGGTAATGGTAATCGGAGTATAATGTCCGTCAATAGTATAGTTAGTCCAAACTTCTACAGTATTAGGTGCGGTAACATTGATGATAGGAGCGGTCATTTGGAAGTTTTGAGTCATATCGGCGTTAGTCATCAAACTATCTAATACGATTGTGTTATAGCCTGCAGCACTTACGGTTACTGTATAATAGAAACCATCAACAACGGGAGCAGAATAGTATCCTGTTGCATCGGAAGTGACGGTTTGACCTTGCGTTCCTGCGAAAGCGATGGTAGCATTTTGAATAGGTGCATTATTGCTTAAAGCGGTAACAGTACCGGAAACGATATAACTTACAGGAGGTGCGCATGTGTTATTGTAAGTAAAGAATATTCCTTCGACCGGGGCGCTATCACTAACCATAATAGGAATATCATAACCATCGGTAATGGTAAAAGAACATTCGGAGTCGTAACTGCCTTCTACCCAAGCAAAATCTAAGGATGCAATAGGACAGCGAATGATTGTTTCTTCGGAAGTTCCGGTTGATACTGTAGCAGTTCCTATTACCGTTCCGCTATTAAGAACTTGGATAGCTGCACCGTTCCAACCGTCTCCATAAGAGTCAACGCCAATAATTTTGATGTCACAGAGTTGTCCGATTTCGGCACTTGCACTTGTTGCAGTACCTCCTTTAGTAACAGTGTATGAATCAGCAGCA
>CAYYHC010000008.1:20687-24293 GCA_964471715.1 uncultured Lentimicrobiaceae bacterium
TAAATGGTATAATTATAAATGCCGGCAACGGAAATGGTATTATCAACCCATTGCATGGTAGCACCTACACCCGGATTATTGATTCTGTGAATGCCAACTCCATTTCTTTTGATAATGATAGAATCAATAGAAGTAAGGGGCGTATTGAGGAAAGTAGTGGTTGGATTTGTCCAATCTAAGGTAGCTGTTAAAGCGTAATTGGTACCGGGGGTAACGGTAAAGTTGGTAGGAGCATTGGCGATAGCGATGTCATAATAAGGAACAAAGAAGCCGATTAATTCAATGTTGGCACCGATTAATCCGATTTCAGTTGCTGCGCCTGTGGCAGGATCTATAGTATAAAGTTTACCATCAGCGCTATTACAATTAGCCCAATAAAGAGTTCCCGTATTGTGGTCAAAACCCATGGATTGCAAGTATGAACAGTCAACATTGGTTGCTGCAATAAGAGTTGCGGTACCGGTGGTTTTATCAACAGAATAAAAATTACCGGTAGTCCCATTTTCAATAGTAAACATATTGCCATCAGTGTCACAGGCCAAGGTCATTGGGGTTCCTGTCATGCCGGTTGTCCCAACAAGTGTAAATACGCCTGTAGTTAGGTCAATAGTATATAATCCGGTGCTGCTGATTCCGTACATTGTTTGAGTCGAATAATCGAAAGCCATGTCTTGGAAATATTGGTTTTGAGTAGAAACCAATGTTGCTACTCCTGTTTCCGGATCAATTGTGTAGAAATTAGCACTTTGGTCGTAACCATAGACCGTTCCATGATAAAATTCCGCACAAGCAATATCGGACAGACTTGCTGTATTGATTTGGGTTGGAGTTTGAGGTGCATCAACATCAAAGGATACATATGCAGGATAGGTTGCATCGTCGTCATAGACGCTGAATCCGTATGCAATATTTCCGCGAAGTAAGGAAATTGGTTGTACACGGTTAAAAGTAGGTGTTACATTTCGTTCTGAAGCATGTAGTGAAGCTTTTGATCCTACCCTTGAGGGGGCGTTTTGGGGTTGTGCCTGCAAACTACTGAAACAGAACAAACACAGCATTACGACTGCTGCGTTCAAAAAATTCGTCATAGTTTTTTTCATAATTATTAAATTTGGTTGATAAATAAGTGTTCTTTCATTTTATGTAAATCGTCCTGCAAAAGTATGCAATTTTTCTTTCCAAAGTACCTTTTTTTAAAAAAAATGACAAAAAATAATAATTAAGTGCTATCTTTTTAATAGTGTGTTAAATATATAAAAAAGAGACAGTGTTTTAGGGGCTGTCTCTTCCAATATTATTGATTATAAACAATATATTGTTCTTGTCTTTATATAACAATATTTGTGAATAGTTATACTATTTGACAATCATTTTTGATAATCTTTCTGTAAGAAGTGGAATAATTTTGTTCAAGTCACCTACGATGCCAAGGTCTGCCACATTAAAAATCGGAGCAAATTTGTCTTTGTTGATAGCAATAATGAATTCGGATTCTTCCATACCTGCGAGGTGCTGAATTGCTCCGGAAATACCTAATGCAAAATAAATGTCGGGGCGTACGGTTTTGCCGGTTTGACCAACTTGACGTTCGTGTTCAATAACGCCGGCATCAACCATCGCACGAGAGGAGGATACTTGTGCGTTAAGGACATCGGCCAAGGCTTGCAATTTTTCAAATCCTTCTTGGTTGCCCACGCCGCGGCCGCCTGAAACCAATATCTTGGCAGCGGTAATGTCAATTTTCCCTTTGTCTTCTTTCACATTCTCAACCAAACGAACTTTAAATTTGGAGCTGTCGAAAGTGGGTTTAAAATTGATGATGTTTCCTTTTTTGCCTGCTTCGCGTTCAGCTTTTTGCATAACACCGGGTCTGACGGTTGACATTTGCGGGCGGTTCTCGGTACACATGATTGTTGCCATCAAGTTTCCGCCGAAAGCAGGACGTGTCATCATCAGTTCACCCTCTTCAGAGATTTCCAAACGAGTACAGTCTGCTGTTAATCCTGTAGATAATCTGGCAGACAATCTGGGAGCCAAGTCACGTCCGATGGTAGTTGCACCAAAAAGAACGATACTTGGTTGGAATTTCATGATGATTTGATAGACAACTTGTGAGTATTGTTCAGTCAAATAGTCTTTTAATTCCGGGGCATCGGCACAAATAACTTCATCAGCACCATATTCAATCAGAAGTTGTGCTTGTCCGCTAATTTGAGAACCGGCTAAAATAGCAATCACTTTTTCATTGAGTGTTTTTGCTAAATCTTTTGCTTTGCCCAACAATTCTAAAGCCACACTTTGAATGACTCCTTCTCTTTGTTCGGCAAATACATATACATTTTTATAATTTGATTTATCCATGATAATTAATTTCTTGTGTGATACTCAATGATTAGATAATAAATTTTTCTTTCAATTTGGAAGTGATGATACCTACGGCTTCTTCAGCGTCAACTTCAAATACTTGACCGGCTCCTTTTTGAGCTTTTGTAAAAGATTTCTTTACACGAGTAGGTGAGCCCGACAAGCCTAATTTTGCTTCATCAATGTCAATCATGTCAGCGTTCCATATTTCTACTTTTCTATCGAAAGCGGTCATAATGCCGGCGACATTCATATAGCGGGCTTTGTTGGCGGAAGCCAAAACGGTGAGTACACATGGGGCTTCAACTTCCAAAATCTGATAACCTTCTTCCGTTTCTTTTTTGATGGTAAAGAATTGTTTCCCATCGTATTTGAGGTCAGTGACATAAGAGATTTGCGGCAATTGAAGGTGTTCTGCCATTTGAGGTCCTACTTGAGCGGTGTCCCCATCAATGGCTTGGCGGCCGGCGATGATGAGGTCGTGGTCTATGCGGCGGAGTGCGCCGGCCAATGCGTTGGAGGTTGCCAAAGTATCGGCACCGGCAAATTTTCTATCGGTGAGCAATATGGCACGATCTACGCCCATGGCAAATGCTTCGCGAAGGATAGCGTCGGCTTGCGGGGGGCCCATTGTGATGACGGTAACGTGGGCATTGTATTGTTCTTTCAATCGTAATGCCATTTCCAAGCCTCCTTTGTCGTCAGGATTCATGATGCTGGGAATGCCGTCGCGAATAAGGGTGCCCGTTGCCGGATTAATCTTGATTTCGGTCGTATCCGGAACTTGTTTTATACAAACTACTATTTCCATTTTTCTTTGTTATTTTTTTATTGCCTACTTAAGAACTGTAACTTTCATAAATTCAATATTTTATATTAAAATCCCGTATAGGCTGAAATTAATATTATTTGAAAAGTTTAGCTGCGATGACCATACGTTGTACTTCGGATGTTCCTTCGTAGATTTCGGTGATTTTTGCATCGCGCATCATACGTTCAATAGGATATTCGCGTGTATAGCCGTAGCCACCGTGGAATTGAACCGCTTTTGTGGTTACTTCCATTGCAGTTTCGGCGGCAAATAGCTTGCACATGGCAGCGTCGGCAGAGTAGGGAAGACCATTGTCTTTTTTGTAGGCAGCAGAACGTACCAATAATCTGGCAGCTTGTACTTTCGTTTCCAAATCTGCCATTTGGAATTGGGTGTTTTGGAAAGCCGCAATTGCTTTTCCAAATTGTTTA
>CAYYHC010000009.1:0-2721 GCA_964471715.1 uncultured Lentimicrobiaceae bacterium
CGTTCCATTTACTTTTACACTTCAAAATTAGAATCAATCATCATTTTATATAAGCTGTTCTATTGCTGAACAGCTTTTTTTTTACATTTAGATATTACTCTTTTGTGACAATTTATTAATAATATTATCGTTATCATTACTAATTTAAAATCAAATCATTATGTCATCAAAAGCAAAAATTATTGTTAGCATTATTTTGGGGGTTTGTTGCATCGCCGCAGCTTTATCTTTAGGACTTTCTTTCTATAAAGCCAAAGCCCCATCTAAAACGGTTTCTGTAGTCGGACTTGCCGAAAAAGATTTTGTTTCCGATTTGATCGTATTAAATTTTAGCTATCAAGCTAAAAATATGGATATGAAAGCCGCTTACGAAAATCTTAAACAAGAAACCATTACCGTTAAAGAATACTTGCGTTCCAAAGGTATTCCCGATGCCGAAATTACTTTTAAAGCCATTTCCAATGAAGAAGATTACAGCTATCAATATGATTCCCAAACCGAACGCAGCTATAATGTTTTTCAGGGTTATATTCTGAAACAAACCGTCCGCATTGAATCAAAAGATGTTGCTAAAATTGAAACTCTGCACAAAAATATTTCGGAATTATTGGATAAAGGCATCAATATTGATGCAAGCGAACCCGATTATTACTACACAAAATTGGCAGATTTGAAAATCGAGATGCTTGCTGAGGCATCGAAAGATGCTAAAAACCGTGCTGAAACAATTGCTACGAATGCCGGTGCAAAATTGGCAGGATTAAAAGTTGCCAATATGGGCGTTTTTCAAATTACAGCTCCCAATTCCAGCGAAGACGATTACACTTGGGGCGGTGCGTTCAATACTGCATCCAAAAATAAAAGAGTTAGTATTAATATGCGGTTGACATATTACGTAAAATAATAGAAATGAATTATTTAGAAGAATATTTTAAGGAACTTACCTCGCAACGAGAACCTTCGAATCTTTACAATCCTATTTACTATACATTATCGCAGGGCGGCAAAAGACTCCGCCCTCGATTGGTATTTCTTTCTACCCAATTCTTTGGCGGAGATATGGAAAAAGCCGTTTATCCTGCCGCTGCATTTGAAATGTTGCACAATTTTACACTTATCCATGACGATATTATGGATAAAGCACCTATTAGAAGAGGGAAACCCACCGTCTATCAACATTGGAATACCAATACCGCTATTTTAGCCGGAGACGCATTGGCAACCATGGCTTTGCAGCAAATACTTTATACGCCTTGTGACCCTGAAACCGTTATCAAATTGTCGGTACTGTTGGCGACGACTTCCGTTGAAATTTGCGAAGGTCAACAGAAAGATTTGGATTTTGAAACGTTGGACAATGTGACTATTGACGATTTTTTACACATGATTCGTTATAAAACCGCCGTGATGTTGGCAGGGTGTCTAAAAGCAGGGGCTGTCCTTTCCCATACATCGCCACAAAATCAAACGGCAATTTATAACTATGGTATTAATATCGGTCTTGCTTTTCAACTTAAAGATGACTTGTTGGATGTGTACGCCGATAAAGAAGAGTTTGGGAAAACAATCGGGGGCGATATTCAGGACAATAAAAAAACGTATCTCTATTTACGCGCCTTGCAAGATGCTTCCGAAACACAAAAGAAAGAGTTACTGCACTATTTCTCATCCGTTGATTTTGACAAAAAAGTGAAATTTAATGCGATTACCCGCATTTACGAACAATTGGACATCAAATCCAAAACAGAAACCCTCATTGAAGAATTTGCTCAAAAATCACTCGAAGAATTAGACAATATCCAAATCGACGACAATGATAAGAAACAAATTTTCAAAGATTTAGCTATTGAATTAAGTTATCGCAAAAAATGAATCCCGCTTTTGAGCAAAGAAAAAACGTTATTATTATTGTCATGGTGCTTTTCATGGCAATTTATCTGATTCGCTTATTCTATTTGCAAGTCATTGATGATTCGTATAAAGATGATGCCATTCGGAATGCGATACGAGAAGTGACCATTCACCCGCCACGCGGATTGATTTACGATCGGAATGATTCTTTGCTTGTTTACAACGAGGCGGCTTATGATTTAATGGTCGTACCTAAAGAATTGCAACAGTTTGATACATTGGATTTATGTAATACGCTGGATATTACGAAAGAGGAATTGTTGAAACGTTTGGAAAAAGCAAAAAAATATTCACCGTTGATTCCTTCCGTTTTTGAGCAGCAGATGTCGAAAGAGGATTATGGGTATTTGCAAGAAAAATTGTATAAATTTCCGGGATTTTTCGTTCAGAATCGTACACTTCGTGCGTATCCCGCGCCCATCGCCGCGCACATTTTGGGATACATCGGGGAAGTAAGCGACGCTCAATTGCGCGCCGATAATTATTACCAAATGGGCGATTACATTGGAATTAGCGGCATCGAAAAATCTTATGAGGAAGAATTACGTGGTGTCAAGGGAAAACGAATGGTTCTCGTGGATGTGCATAACCGCGAAAAAGGTCCGTATAAAGATGGAAAAGAAGACGTTGTCGCCAAACCCGGAAGCAATTTATGGAGTACGATTGATGTACAATTACAAAAATATGGCGAAAGATTGATGGCTAATAAGCGTGGCAGTATCGTTGCTATTGAGCCTTCTACCGGCGAAATTCTGTGTATTGTTTCCACTCCGTCTTATGACCCTAATTTGCTCGTAGGAAAGAATAGAA
>CAYYHC010000009.1:2731-20468 GCA_964471715.1 uncultured Lentimicrobiaceae bacterium
AGTTATTGATGGATTCTGTTAATGTGCCTTTGTATAATCGTGCGCTGAAAGCCATTTATCCCCCTGGTTCAACTTTTAAGTTAGCCAACGGATTGATTGCCCAGCAAGAGAGAGTGCTTGACAGATATACCATTTACAATTGTGGCGGCGGTTACAGCATTGGCAGTCACGTGATTGGTTGTCACCATAGTGGTCCTACCGATTTGGTGGCTGCGGTTCGTTCTTCTTGTAATACCTATTTTTGCCGTGCATTCTATAATACGGTCAGCAAGTGTCGCACCATTCAGGAAGGGTATCAAATATGGAAAGATCATATCAATCAGTTGGGTTTCGGACAGAAATTTAATACCGATCTTCCTTATGAATCAAGGGGCGTAATTCCGAGTGTTGAAGATTTTAATCGCAAATATAATGGTAGTTGGAACGGAAATACGATAGTTTCGATGGGCATTGGTCAAGGGGAAGTTTGCTCTACCCCCATACAGATGGCGAATTTGTTGGCGATTATTGCTAATCGCGGTTATTATTATAAACCGCACGTTATTAAGGCAATAGGTACTAAAAGCAATGCCAATACCCGGTATAATCAGAAAATATTTGGGGGAATAGAGCCGAAGTATTATGAGCCGATAATTGAAGGAATGAAGTTGGCCATTACGTCAGGAACCGCGCGTGGGGCGGCTATTGAAGGGATAGAGTTGGCAGGAAAAACAGGAACTGCGCAGAACCCACATGGCAACGACCACTCCGTTTTTGCATGCTTCGGGCCGGTGGAGAGACCACAAATCGCCGTCTTTGTGCTGGTTGAAAATGCAGGGTGGGGAGGGACGGTTGCGGCACCTATTGCAAGCCTTATTGTCGAATATTATCTCAATCGTGAGGTGAAACGTACCGATTTGGAAGAAAGAATGCTTGAAATGAAGATAAAATAGAGAATTATGTTTATTGAAAACAGACAGAAATTATCGAAAGGATTTGACTCGTATTTGATTGGCATTTACATTGTGCTGGTGCTAATAGGCTGGCTCACAATTTATTCTTCTTCTTATGAAGCCAATGATTCTTTTAGCCTTTTTAATGCCGATAAAGCGTATGGAAGACAATTGATATGGATACTGACTTCATTTGCTTTAGCCATTTTTGTTCTTCTAATAGATGGGCGAATGTACCAAAGTTACGCACAATATATATATATAGTATGCATGCTTTTAATTACTTCCGTTCTCTTTTTCGGAACGGAGATTTCAGGTGCAAAAGCGTGGATTAAAATAGGCAGTTTCAGCATCCAGCCGATAGAGTTTGCCAAGTTTTCCACCGCCCTTGCCCTCGCCAAATTCTTTTCCGAAGGCAAAACAGCGTCGGAACGAAAAAAAATATGGCTCTTCGCCTTTATCATTATCTTAATACCTGCTGCGATTGCCATTTTGCAAAAAGATACCGGTTCGGCATTGGTTTTTTTGTCATTTATCATTCTTTTTTATAGAGAAGGATTAAATGAAAATATTGTGCTATTGGGCGTTTCTGCCATCTTCGTTTTTGTTCTAACTATCTGTTTGAATGAGTTATACACCATTGCCATCTTAACCGTAGTCTTTATTGTCGCTTGGGTTTTACAGCGAAACAAGAAAAAGAAAATAGTAAGAAATATTATTGTTTATGTGTTGTTTATCGGTTTTGTTTTTGCTGTCAATTTTGCGTATAACAGCATTTTACAGTCACACCAACGTCAACGTATTGACACTATTTTAGGACAGAGTGTGGATCCCAAAGGAGCAGATTTTAATTTGAATCAGTCAAAAATAGCCATTGGTTCCGGCGGATTTTTCGGGAAGGGCTATTTGAATGGCACCCAGACCAAACTTAATTTTGTACCGGAACAAAGTACAGATTTCATTTTTTGTGGAATAGGCGAGGAGTGGGGATTTTTAGGAAGTTTTGTGATCATCGGACTATTTATGGCACTTGTTATTCGAATAATTATGTTGGCGGAACAGCTGCGAAGTCCTTTTTCGCGCATTTATGGCTATGGAGTGGCCTCCATTATCTTTTTCCACCTGCTTGTTAATATCGGAATGACCATCGGCTTAGTCCCTATTATTGGAATTCCATTGCCGTTCATTAGTTACGGCGGTTCTTCCATCTGGGGATTTACAATCCTGTTGTTTATTTTTATAAAACTAAATGATGCGGGTTAATCCGTTATCAATTAGAATTTTACACCAAAAGTGGCAGCAAATCTGTTGCTCATATTATTACGAGAAACAGGAGCTAACGTTTCAGATTCATAAAACCAAAAGTTATCTTTTGTGATACGATAAACGTATGCTAAATCCAAGAAAAGAGTCTTACTGCGGAAGCCGATACCACCGGAGATATTGTGCGACGAACCGTCATTATAGCTCTCTTTGTAAGGTGAACTGCTATAAGCATATCCCAATCGGATAAGGAAAAAATCGGTAACCGTCAATTCACCGCCAATTCGCAAGGTGTGACTAATACCATACTTGTTTCCGATGGCTTTATTTTCATCTTTAAAACTATAACGATACAATCCTATATCAGAAGACATAAGTGATGCCATAGAATAGTCAACAAATTCATATTCAGCACTTATAAAAGCTCTTTTGGCAATCAAAAAGCCCAAACTTCCCATAAAACGAAGCGGAGTGCTTAATTTATATTTAGAGATGTTTTCGTAAGAATCACTATATTTTTCATCTTCAAAATCAGATACAATCTCTCTTTCAAAATTTTCTTTTAAATTATTATAAAAGGTAGGAGTGTGAAAAGCGAACCCGATTCTCATAAATTTTACAGGTTGATAAATAATACCGATTTTGGCGTTGATTCCGACTCCATTCGTATGAAGATTATCGTTGACAGTGTAACTATTAAAAGCGTTAATTTCTTCATCATCATCACTTTCTGAATATTCGGTTACTTGAGTATAATCAAGGAACGGAACGCCAATGGTCATCCCAAGGAAAAGTTTATCTTCGTAGTTACCCCCAAAGGAGAAGGTCATTTCATCGATACCGCCGGATGTTTTAATATAGCTGCTTTGTTGTAAATTATGTTGGTCTAATATGCTATAATATTGGTCTGTACTTCCATTAAGCGTATCAATTAACCACGTATTCCATGCAGAGTAAGCGTCGCCTGATAAATCATCATAAGAAGTGCCGTTAGCGATATCGGCAAAAGAGGTTGCCATCGTCCCGAAATTTTTTCCTGATGCGTAGGTATTGCTGTTGAAATCATTAATTCGGTTGTAGCCAAATCCGAATTGCAACATTTTTAAACCCGACAATTTTTTTAAATTTGCAGAAAATACCATTCCGAAATTGGTTAAACTATATCGTACACGTCTGTCAATCTCAGTTCCACCTAGAAAAGACGATTTTGTTTTATAAGAGGTAATGACGATTGGAGTAAAAGAAATTTCACTTTTTTTGTAAAGTCCGATGCCTGCCGGATTGGTACTTAATGTTGAAAAATCGCCACCAATGGAGGAAAAAGAGCCGGATGTTGACATAAAGCGAGCTGTTCCTAACCAATTAGTTTGCGAAAAACGAAAAGCATCTACATCGTTTTGTGCTGTTATTGTCAATGATAATACAATCAATGAAACGAAACTTAATAATACTTTTTTCATAATGTCATAAATTTAATGTGAAAGAAACAAGTGAAAAACCAAGAATGTTTACCTATTAAAACAGCTCCTTGGTCTGTTTATTGTGTTCATAAATCTCTTTTTGTAAAAGCTCGGCACGATCAATCCGGGTAAACTGGGGTTTAATGTGAAATTCAAGCCAGATTTCAGAGTTATTATTCCGGAAATCAAGTTTATCGACCAAATTTGCAATGGTAAAAGCGGTTGTGTCTGTATCATTTAAAGCTGCGTTTTGCAGTGGTAATGATAATTCTTTTACATTGGGATAGCCTGAAATCTGCGCAGAAATCATATCATTATCAATAAAAAAATTGATAGAAAATGTATCTTCTTGACTATCAGAAAAGCGTTCCATTAAATTAATCATTTCGTGAAGTGCAAAAGACAGTGTTCCGAAATGTTCCGTTACTTGAAAGCTATCGCACAAATTCTCTGTGGTGCGCAGAATTTCCATTTGTGCATTTTCTATTTTTAAGTTCTTTAATTCAATGTTATACATAATAATTATTCTATATTATAAAAATATTGATTTACCTTTTCTTTATAGTAATAGTTCAAATTCGGGGGTACGGATTTGAGCATTTCCATCTGTTTTTGCGTATTGCCATCCATGTTCCACTCTTTCGGTGGTTTAGGATTGATGATGTCTTTTCCTTCGTTGCTTTCACGTTTTTCTTCGCGTTCACGTTCCATATCGGCACGCTCACTTTCTAACAGACGCGTTTCTATATTCTTTTGTCTATTAATGGTTTGCTCATTAATAATACGATTTACCAAATCTTTTTCGGTCTGTTCCATATCTTTTATCAACTTATCTAATGATTTATCACCGGTTCCGTTTTGAGATTTTAGTTGATTTTGATAATCTTGCATCATTTTGCGGATAGCTTCTTGTTGTGCTGCCATTCTTGCCAATTGCTCACTCATCGATTGTCCGTTTTGTCCGCCCGGCTTTGGTTGCTGTCCCTGCTCCATCGAGCGTTTGAGTGCTTCCATCTGACGATTCAATTGTTGTTGCAATTCGCGCGCCGATTTTGTTTTTCCTTTTCCACCGGGTTTATTGCATGAACCGTTGCCGCTTTTTTTATTTTTGCAATTTTTACATTCGCTCTGTTTTTGCTTCATCTCTTTCATCGATTCAGCCAACATTAAAGATAAATTATTGACGGAAGTCATTACAAATTGTTGATGGCTGATTGCTTGCTGGAGCTGCCGATCATTGGTTGTGGTAATCACCGATTCCAAATAGTCGTTGATTTTGCTTACCTCTTTTTGAATATAAGGTTTTACTGCCGTTTGACGACGCGCCAGTGCATCCAAAGAATCTGCCACCATCTTCATATTTTCTCGAATGGTATGTTGCGTACGCAACACATCAGTTAAACGGGGCGAATTACGATTCAGCGTTTTCAATAATGCCATGTTATCTTCCTGATCAAAAGATATTTGTACTAAATTATCTAAAATATGACGTAGGGCTTCCATGTCTTCCGACAAATTTTCTTCCTCGTTATCCAACATATTCATCTCCATTTTATCCGCCATTTCTTCCATATCTTTTGATGCTTCTTGTTGTTGTTGAGACGCTTTGCCGCGATTATTTTTCTGTAATGATTCTTTGCTGTTTTCAAGAGCTTGGTCTATCTTTTGTTGTAAATCCGAAGTGTTAACCATCTTGTTCGGGTCTTCCAATTTCTGATTCAATTGTTTTAAATCCTGCAACTCTTTTTTTAACGCATTATATTGATCTTGAATATCTTGCTGTTTTTTGAGTAACTCATTCTTATCTATTTCTTTCTGTTGAGTTTGAGTAGAAAGCAACTTTTCATCGGATGACAATTTTTTTGTTTTTTCAATAATGTCGGAATATTTCTTTTCAAATTCCAATTGTTTAAAGAGTTCTAATTGTTGATCCAACGATTTGTTGAGGTCTTCGGTATTGGTTTTCATATCTTTCACCGCATCTTGCACCTCATTTTTCTTTCCGGCTTCGTTCATCATTTTCTGAAGTTTTTCAAACATTGCCTTCATCTCGTCGGATAGTACATCTTCGAAGCGTTTTTGTAATTCTTTCTGCTTTTCTATCAAATTTTCAGGAATATTTTTAAATTTGTTTTCAAGCATATTTTGTTCATTTTGAGCTTGTTTGAGCTGGTTGAGTTGTTCTTTCAGTTCATTATATTTCTGCATCAAATCTTCCATTTTCTTCTTATCTTGCCAAGAAAGTTCCTTTGTTTGAGTAAGTTGTTCTTCCAATTTGTCAATTTCTTTCAATAATTCTGCCGATTCTTGAATTACACTTTCCAAATCGGATTTGGTTTGACTGCTATTGTTTTTCAATTCTTCATCAATTTCCTGTTCGGTTTTCACGCGGAAAGTTTGTGCGGTGGTTTTAGCCGATTTAGCACCATTAACACCATCATTATCAAATACTTCAAAATAATAATCGACGCGATAGCCCGGGTCTAATTTTAAAAGTGAGGCATCAAAATAGTAGTAAAAATCTTGAACATTCATTTGCGCATTAATCGGAATATTGATGACTTTTCCGGTTTCCAAGACATTATCGTTGGCATCATATTTATTATATACGAAACGAGCTTTACTAAACCCGTAGTCATCTTTAATGTTCCCTTTAAAATAAATTCTATCGTCAAAGAGAGAATCTTTCTGACTTTCAACAACTATTTCGGGATATTGGTCAGCGATAATGGTGATGGCATGTTTTAAAGTGTCTTTACCGACGCAGTAGCGGTTGTTATTTACGATTGAATAAGCAAAAGAGCAACGTGCGATCAACGAAGTTTTGTAAATATCGTCCGATGAGGTAATTGTGTTGATTTTGTCGGGTAAAATAAACAATAATTGTTCGGTATTTTTGGTATAAACCGACCACATAATGTGCGTTCCGTCCGGCACGACAGCGTCACCATTGTTGTCTATAACTTCGTCATTTTTATTAAGATACGCCGGATAATGAAGCAACATTGAAAAGCTGATGGTAATAGGTTTGGGGAGTACTTTCAGGGTAAAGGGAGCGGAAGATACTTCATCGGTATAAATGTAAAAATCGGTATTTTGTTGCAGATTTTTGAAGACGTATGAAAATTCGGTATTGCTGTTTTTTGATAATTGGTACTTTTTTTGTCCGATGGCGATGAAAAGGGCGTCGGGCGTTTCTTCACCGGTTACTTTGACATTTAGCGTAAATTCTTCATTTTGAAAAACTTGTAAAGAAGGATTGGTGACAACAAAGTGGTATGGCGCAGGCTTTTCAAAATGTTGTTGATAATGCACAATACGCTGTGAAGAAGCGGTGAAGATTTCACTTTTAGTAGAGAAAATGAGTACAAAAAGCAAAATTGGAATAATTGCCCATTTCACATACTTTTTTGTTCTTTTGAAAGGGATGGCTTTAACGAACGGGAATGGTTTGATGAGTTCAATTTTGGTATCAACGGCAGCGGCTATCAGCTCCAGACTTTTATAGTCGCCGGAGGAAATCATTTCTTCTAACTGAAATATATTCAATAACTTATCATCTATTTCGGGAAAGTGTTTTCCAATAATATCGGCAATTTGTGCTTTGGTAAGTTGTTTGCCTAAACCGAAGATTTTACAAAGTGGAATGAGAATATAGAAAACGAATGTTGTTGCAAAAAGTGCGAGATAAGAATAAAAGAGAATTGTGCGAACCGTAGAACTGAAGTAGGAGAAATACTCCATTACGGCATATACAATAAAGACAAGTAACGTAATTAAAATGAACAGAATAGCACCTTTCAACAATTTGTTCAGGTAGTATTTCCGTACAAATTCTTTAATTTTACGATTAATAAATTCTTGATTATTGTTCATCAGGTTTATTGTTTTGCAGCCAAGTTAGGTTGAAAAAAGGATCTTTTTGTTGTTTAAAATAAGAATGAATCATTTTGTTTTTTCCGAAAAGTTTTTTGAGGAAGAAATATCTTCGGAAAGCGCCATTCATAGTGTTTAATTTCTTTCTTTTGGAAAATATTTTTGCAAGGGAGGACGTTGCTTCTTTGGGTTGATTATTTTCCATCTCTTTAATGAGCATATCAACGATGGGGATTTCCACGGGGCATACCTGATCGCAATTACCACACAGCATAGTATTTTTCATAATGTGTTGAAGCATACCTTCTTTAGGAGTACAATGAGATTTAACCAATTCTATCGGAGTATATTCTTTTGTGTAGGCAAAGACCGGACAAACCGTTTTGCACTTTTCGCAATCAATACAATAAAGGGAATTGCGGAGCAAGTTATCTTCCATTATCTTTGTAATTCCGTTGTCATAAAGGAAAACAGTAAATTGTGTTTCGATAGTTTCGTATGATTTGTCCGCCAATTGCAATTTACTGCGGTTGATTTGTTGGTACGGGTGTTCTATCAACTTGATATCGGAGGGAAGAAATTGCTCCGATTGATAAAATGATTTGACATACAGAATCGTTTCCAAATCAGCCATTTTATTAATTAACTTATTAATATCCAATAAAATGAACACGTTTGATACACGATTGAAACAATTTTTGCTTTTATTGTCCAGCAGAACAAGTGTTCCGGTTTCCACAATTCCGAAATCGGCTCTTGTAAATAGACAAGTGGCATCTTTAGTTCCATTTTCTACATCAATGAGCGGAATATTTTGAATAGCATTTGTTTTCAAAAAAGCGGAAGGAATTTTAGGCAGGTCGAAACAAGCTTTATTATATGATTTTTCTGGCAGGAGATTCAAAGCTATTTCCGCTAAGTCCTTTTCGGTAGATGCCCATCTGACACGTATCTTTTTTTCATTCAGTCTGCTCTCAAAAACGCACAACTTATTCTCCATATCTTCAATGAAAGATTGGCGGATACCAAAGACTCTTGTTTTAATAAAATCAATACCGGCGGTTTGAGATATTTCCATGATTAATGAAGATTAATTTTTTGAACTCTTCTTTCGTGACGACCGCCTTCAAAAGAAGTTTGAAAAAATGTTTTTACAACATCAAAAGCCATTTCGGAAGAAATGAACCGTGCAGGCAATACCAACACGTTGGCGTTGTTATGTTGACGCGCCAAAGCTGCAATTTCACTATTCCATGAAAGTGCTGCTCTGATATTGGCATGTTTGTTGGCAGTCATCGCAACCCCGTTTCCCGTACCACAAATCAAAATCCCATAACTATCTTCTTCTTGCGAAACAGCTTCTGCCAACGGATGCGCAAAATCAGGATAATCAACACTTTCCGATGAATGAGTACCTAAGTCTTCCCATTGGAATTCGGCTTTAAATTGTTGCTTGATTTTTTCTTTTAACTCAAAACCGGCATGGTCGGATGCAATGAAAACCTTCATAATTGATATTTTTTTGTCAAGTTGCAAAAGTACAAAAAAAATGATTATTGATACTTGCTACTTCTATATATTTTATTATTTTAATATAGCAACTTTTTTAGCTCGTTTGGGGCGTAATTAATGTACCCTGATGAGACAGATTATTAATTCATTTTTTTATATTGATGAAAGAAAATTCGGGTTATTTTTGTACCTTTGCAGTCCGAAAAATGGAGGAATGTTGGAACAGATTGATAGGACGAAAGAGCTTGAAATTAAGGACATTAGGCAACTATTATGGATATATGCGTTGCCGGCAATTATTAGCCAAATAATTGCGTCACTTTACAATATTGTGGATAGAGTTTTTATTGGTCAGGGTGTTGGCGCATTGGCAATTGCCGGGTTGGCCATTACTTTTCCTTTTATGAACGTGATTCATGCCTTTGGCGCGCTTATTGGTGTGGGAGCCTCTGCCCGAATGTCCATTGTCTTAGGGAAAAAAGATGTAAAATGGGCAGAAAAGATTTTGGGGAATAGTATGATTTTTACCATTATTTTGGGCTGTTTGTTTGTTACTTGCGGCTACCTGTTCATGGATGATATTCTTCAACTTTTCGGAGCAACCTCTGCCACAATTACTTATGCGCGCGAGTACATGCTGATTGTGCTGCCGGGGATGTTTTTGACGACCATAACTTACAATTTGACAAGTTTAATCCGTGCATCGGGTTACCCTCGAAAGTCAATGTACATTCTGGCGGGAGGTGCGGTTATGAATATTATTTTAGACCCGATATTTATTTTTACATTTGATTGGGGAATTGCCGGTGCCGCATGGGCTACCACTATCTCAATGTTCTCCACGGCGCTGTTTGCGATCGCTCACTTTGTCAATCCTGCTTCATTTATTCGTTTTAAACGTCACGGATTTCAACCCAAAGGTTATATTTTCAGAAACATCACGATGATTGGCATGAGTCCGTTTTTGATGAATGTGGCGGCAGCCGGCGTGGTGGCTTTTTTGAACATGCAATTGCTTCGCTACGGTGGCGATTTGGCGGTGGGCGCATATGGGATTATCAATACTTTTGCCAATTTCTTGGTGCTTGTGATGTTGGGCGTTTGTCAAGGAATGCAACCCATTGCCGGCTATAATTTTGGTGCCGGTCACTTTCTTCGGCTAAAGGAGGTCTTTTTGTTGACGATGAAGATTTGTGTACTTATTGGTGCTGTCGGCAGTCTCTTGGGTTGTCTGATGCCCGCTGTTTTAATATGCGCTTTTACTTACGATCCCGACCTTCTCAATTTAGCAACACCCGCTACTCGTTTCATGATGGTAATGTTCCCGCTGATCGGTTTTACCATTACCAATTCCAATTTTTTTCAATCTATCGACAAACCATGGATTGCAATTGTAACAAGCCTTTCGCGTCAGGTTCTTTTCTTGGTGCCCCTCAGCTATTGTGTACCATTCATTTTTGTAAATGCCGGTTTTTCGGGCTTGACAGGGATATGGCTTTCTTGCACAATATCCGATGTCCTGGGAGCCGTTTTAGCTGCCGTATTATTATATTCTCAACGAAAAATCTTTACAGTAGAATTGAGTAAGGTGAGCATTCCTTCGAGATAAGGACTCCATTGAAATAAAAAACTGATTTACAAATAATTAATTGATTTCAATTTTTCTTCTATTGAAGCAATTAACAACTTGTTATTGATGAAACAATAATCGAAAAGTTGTATTAAAAAGTGTAGAAATTTATCCCAAATATGCTTTTAAGTTTTTACTTTTGGCTGCGTTTTTCAGTCTGCGGATAGCTTTTTCTTTAATCTGTCTGACTCTTTCGCGAGTGAGGTCAAATTTTTCACCGATTTCTTCCAAAGTCATCGGGTGTTTGCTATCTAAACCGAAGTATAACTTAATGACGTCGGCTTCGCGGGGGGGCAAAGTGGAGATGGTACGATTGATTTCCGTGCGAAGAGATTCGTACAATAAACCTTTGTCAGGTGTTGGGGAATCATCGGATTTCAACACATCGTACATATTGTTGTCTTTATCTTGCGTAAGTGAGGCATCCATCGACAAATGGCGGGAAGAATTACGTAAAGAATCCTTCACTTCGGCTTCAGTGATGTCTAATAATGAAGCAATTTCATCGGCGCAAGGTTCGCGTTCGTATTCTTGTTCAAGGTAAGCGTAAGCTTTATTTATCTTGTTGATGGTTCCAATCTTGTTAAGCGGAAGTCTTACAATACGAGATTGTTCCGCTAATGCTTGAAGAATTGACTGACGAATCCACCAAACCGCATAGGAGATGAATTTGAAACCACGCGTTTCATCAAATCTTTGAGCAGCTCTGATTAAACCCAAGTTACCTTCGTTAATTAAATCGGGTAAACTTAATCCTTGATTTTGATACTGTTTAGCAACAGAAACGACAAATCTTAAATTGGATTTGGTCAATTTTTTAAGTGCCTCTTGGTCACCTTCTTTAATTTTTCTGGCTAATTCAACTTCTTCTTCGGCTGTAATTAATTCAACTTTTCCAATGTCGTGCAAGTATTTATCTAAGGACGCTGTTTCGCGATTCGTAACTTGTTTTGTAATATTAAGTTGTCTCATATTCAGTGTTTTTGTCTGCTTTTTACGCTTTAAATTTCTTTTTGTTACATATAAAAACAGCAACTTTTGCTGCCTAAAAAAGTTTGCAAAGGTACAATTTTTTTTATTAAGGAGGTTGGACGAAAATAAATTTATTTTCAGATGATTAAGTCCTTATGATTAGCCGTTTTTAGCCTTATTGATGCCCTTTTTTGTTAGAATTGATCACTATAATTTTTTATTTTTGCGGATTATTGTCAACAATTTTTTAACCATAAAACGGTTCAAAAGTCATCTTTTATTTCGGTAAATCAATTTTTTCCTGATTTTTTGAAAATAAGTTGCAGTATAATGATTAAATCGTATTTTTGTCTTCTTTTTTGTAATCCCGAATAAATAATAATCCCTAATTTTAGACAGATGGAAAACATTATCAACGTACAAAAAAAATTCTTTGCCACTCATCAAACGAAAGACATCAATTTCAGATTGAAGAATTTGAAAAAGTTGCAAAGTGCTTTTTTGAAATATGAACCGCAACTTCTGGAGGCTTTATGGATTGACTTGCATAAATCTGACAGAGAGGCCTTTTTAACAGAAATTAGTATTGTTTTAGCAGAAATTAAGGAGCATTTGCGACATTTGCGGCGTTGGGCAAAACCGCATCGTGTGACAACTCCATTATTTTTATTTCCGGCAAAAAGTCTCGTAATGCCAGAACCATTGGGCGTGGCGTTGATTATTGCGCCTTGGAATTATCCGGTTCAACTTTTGCTAAATCCCCTGATAGGAGCCATTTCGTCAGGTTGTTGCGCCGTATTGAAGCCTTCGCCTTATGTGCCCACTGTTTCGAAAGTATTGCAACAAATGATTGATGAGACCTTTCCGCCGGAATACATCGCATTGGTACAGGGCGGTCGTGAGGTAAATACACAATTGTTGGCAATGAATTTCGATTTTATTTTTTATACCGGCAGTCCCGCGGTTGGAAAAGTGGTGATGAAGGCTGCTGCAGAGCATCTGACACCGCTTGTTTTGGAATTGGGTGGAAAAAGTCCATGTATTGTGGATCAAGATGCGGATATTGAAATTGCCGCGCGGAGGATTGCGTGGGGTAAAACGCTCAATGCGGGTCAAACTTGCATCGCACCCGACTATGCATTTGTACATCAATCGGTTAAAAAACAATTTATACATCAAGTACAAATTGAAATTGAAAAAATGTTGGGAAATTCTATCAAAGAAAGTCCTTATTTTCCCCGCATCGTCAATGAACGCGCTTTTCAACGATTGTCAGGCTTAATGTCAAAAGGGACAATTTGTTACGGTGGCGAAACGGATCAAGCGCAGAAGTACATTGCACCCACCATTATTGATGATGTGCAGCCCGATTTTCCGATTATGCAGCAAGAAATCTTCGGTCCGATTTTGCCCGTTTTGGAATTTCAATCCATAGATGAGCCGTTGAACTATATCGCGCAACACGAAAAACCATTGGCATTTTATTTTTTCGGAAATGACAAAGCAGCGCTGCGGGCATTGCGCGAGTCCACCTCCGGCGGGGCTTGCGTGAATGATACCATTATGCACGTTGCCAATAGTCATCTGCCTTTTGGCGGTGTCGGCAATAGCGGGATGGGAAAGTATCACGGAAAACTTACTTTCTTGGCTTTTAGTAATTTACGGTCAGTATTATGGAATAAAACTTATTTTGATTTTAAAATGAGATATACTCCGTATCATCCATTCAATGTGATTAAAAAAATGTTGTAGGAAGGGAGATCCGATTTTGGCGGCTATTTTTTCAAAAACTGCAAAACCCTTTCATTGAAATCTTTATAGTTCTTTTGAGCAATAAAATGGTTTCCTTTGATGACCGCAAATTCGGCATTGGGTAGATTTTCGTAAATTTCACGGCTATGGCTGTATTTTATCATGTCGTTGGACCCGACAATGACTAACGTAGAATGATGAATCTGTTGCAACTCTTCAATTTTAATATCGGGTTCATTGACCATCAATGACAATAATTCCGCGTTTTGTGCTGCTTTTGCATTTTTTTCTGCAAAATTATGCGCTATTTTGTAAGCAATTTCTACCGGAAATTGCACGCTACGTTTAATTCCTGTCGGATGAATATTGGCACCGTTAAGAATCAATTTATCGACCATTTGTGGATGCTTCAGCACAAAAGTGAGTGCTATGTTTCCACCATCGGAAAAGCCCAGAATATGTGCTTTAGGAATGGATTTTTCAATCATAAAACGATATAAATCATCAGCAAATTGGTGAAGTGAAAATCGGGCGGTTCCGCGGGGGGAGAGACCATGTCCACGCGTATCAATTGCCATAACGTGATAGAACGGCGAAAATGACGCTATTTGATGTACAAAATAGTCGCTGTTTTCGCCATTTCCATGTAGCAAAATAAGATAATCACCGTCCCCTTTTTCTGAATAATGTAATGAAATATTCATTATGATGTAATTAATAAAAGATTCTTAATTAGAAAGTTATATTAATATTAAATAGTAATAAACAAATCTGTTATGCAAATTATCAGCATAGTTATTATTCATTCATTTTAATATAAATAAGATGAATTGATAAATAAAAATGCTATTTTTTAGGTAGCAGAATGGTTTCAATAATTTCTACGAGTTGTTCTTTTGAGAGCAATCCGAGTGCTTTGCGTGCTTGTCCTTTAACCGGGAAAAAATAGATTGTCGGAATAGATTTGATTTCAAAAGTTCTTGCCAAGTCATTATTTTCGTCTGTATTAATCTTGTAAATCACAATTTCTTTACCGTATTCTCCTGCCAATTCTTCCATTATCGGTGCCAAACGGCGGCACGGTCCGCACCAATCCGCGTAAAAATCAACGATGGCCGGTTTCTTTCCTTTAAAAGTGGCAGTTGTATCGGTATAATCAAAAACTTCTTTTTTAAACTCTTCTTGCGTAATCTTAATGACGGTATATTTGTTTTTACCCGTATGCTTTTCACTATTAGCTGGTTGTGTTTTATCTGTGTTTTTTGTATCCGTTGTTTGTGCGGATGATTGTGCCGAAAAAAAGCATAGTAAAACGGAAATAAAAGCGAAACAAAGAATTTTTTTCATATAATGTTATTGTTTTAAACTAACCGTTTTATTGAAAACAAGATTTTGGGAAGTAGCATCTTTGTCGATGCAGAAGTAACCGATACGCTCAAATTGGTAGTGAGGTTGCGCATTTTCCAACGTCAGGCTTTCTTCAATGAGTCCGTTTTGGGTAATGAGCGAGTTGGGGTTGAGGTGGTCGATGAAAGTGGTGCCATCTTCATTATTGTCGGGGTCGGGTGAGTCGAAAAGACGGTCGAAGAGCCGAATTTCAGCTTTTTTGGCATGTTGCACGGAGAGCCAGTGAATGGTGGCTTTTACTTTGCGGTTGCTGTTGGCAGAACCGCTCTTTGTTTCAGGATCATAAGTAGCGTGAATGGCGATAATATTGCCGTTTTCATCTTTGTCCACGTGTGTACAACAGATAATATATGCGTATTTCAAACGAACTTCTCTGCCAATGGTCAGACGATAGAATTTTTTGTCGGCGTCTTCGCGAAAATCCGCACGCTCAATCCATAACTCTTTGGTAAAAGGAACGGTACGGGTTCCTGCTTCCGGATCTTCCGGATTATTGACAGCCGTTAATTCTTCGGTTTGATTTTCAGGGTAATTATCGATAATTAATTTAACGGGGTCTAAAACTGCCATTGTTCGGGTGGCAATTTTATTAAGGTCTTCACGAGCGCAAAATTCCAAAAGTGAAACGTCAATGATATTGTCGCGTTTGGCAATTCCAACGGTTTCAGCGAAATTGCGAATGGCTTGCGGTGAATAACCACGGCGTCTTAACCCTGAAATGGTGGGCATTCGCGGGTCATCCCAGCCCATCACGTGTTTTTCTTGAACCAACTGCATTAATTTGCGCTTGCTCATAATCGTGTAATTCAAGTTCAATCGCGCAAATTCGATCTGTTGTGGGTGGTGAATCTGTAGTGCGTCACAGAACCAATCATACAATGGACGGTGGACTTCAAATTCTAATGTGCAGATTGAATGGGTGATACCTTCAATCGAGTCGCTTTGTCCGTGTGCGTAATCGTACATCGGATAAATGCACCATTTGTCGCCGGTGCGGTGGTGTGTCGTGTGCAAAATACGATACATGATAGGATCACGCATGTGCATATTGGGAGACGACATTCCGGTTTTGGCACGCAAAACTTTCGCACCATCGGCAAATTCGCCGGTGCGCATTCTGCGAAACAAGTCCAAATTCTCTTCAATCGTGCGGTTACGGTACGGACTCTCTGTCCCCGGTTTGGTAGGTACGCCTCTGCCGGCACTTATTTCTTCCTGACTTTGGTCATCAACATAAGCTAACCCTCTCTGTATTAATTCTTCTGCCCATTTATACAGCTGATCGAAATAATCGGAGGCATAATGTTCTTCTGCCCACTGAAAACCTAACCATTGAATATCTTCCTTAATGGAATCAACATATTCAACATCTTCTTTTACCGGATTGGTATCATCGAAACGAAGATTGCATAAACCGTTATATTTTTTTGCCAAACCAAAGTTTAGACATATAGATTTTGCATGTCCAATGTGTAAATAACCATTCGGTTCAGGAGGAAAACGGGTATGTACTTTAGCATCATTCTTCCTGTTTTCTAAGTCTTTTTCAATTATTTCTTCTATAAAATTCATCTGACATTTAATTAAGTTGGTCTATTATTTCCAAAGTTGCAAAAATACGATTATTTGGGAAAACAGTGGAAATACATTTTTGTTTATTTTAATTCTTTACTCTTTATGCCGAAAAAGATAAGATATATGTAAGCCAAAATCGGGATAAAATAGGAGTAGTGATAACCTCCCAACAGGTCGGCAACGACACCCTGTATCGGAGGCAAGATGGCCCCGCCTAAGATTGCCATCACCAAAAGAGAAGAACCTTGTGCCGTGTATTTTCCGAGTCCGGCAATCGAAGCCGAAAAAATATTAGCCCACATTACCGAATTGAATAAACCGGTGCCCACAAGCAACCATAAAGTGATCTTGCCGGTTGTTAACATGGCCATCGCCAAAAATAAAATGGCGGTGATGGCAAAAATGGTTATCAATTTGGAAGAATGGGTTTTGCCAATCATAAACCCGATGAGGTTGAGAGCTATAAAAAGAAGATAAGGAATCATCTCCATCGGTTGGAAAGTGTCGGGATGCAAAAAATAGTTGATCAAGAGTAACAAACCGAAAGTTCCCAAAGCGACCAAGGTCATTATTGTATATTTGAGCAGATTGTTTTTAAAAGCGACCAACGAAAGAGAACCGAGGAATCGACCGATCATCAGGCCGCCCCAATAGAATGCCAAAAAGTTGGCTGCCGTTTGGTCGTTCATCGTGGGAACAAGTTCTTTCGCACAATTAATGAAACTACTGCCGATGCTGACTTCTGCGCCGACATAGCAAAAAATGGCAAAAATTCCCAAAACCAAGTTTTTATGTTTGAGTGCTTCTGCGCCCGATTCCATCTTTTCGGTATTCTGAAAGGTGGGTAGTGGTATGAAAGTAATGACCAACGCCAAAAGAAGAAAGACGCCACTGAAAATAAGATAGGGAATATGAATAAAACTTGTGTTAAACATTTTGAACATTAAGATGCCGCCAATCATCGGAGCCAAAGTCGTCCCCAATGAATTGAAAGCTTGGGATAAATTGAGCCTGCCCGACGCGGTTTCCGGTGTTCCCAAAATTGTAACGTACGGATTAGCTGTTATTTGCAACATTGTCAAGCCTAATCCTAATATGAATAATCCGGTTAAAAAGAGGGGATATAGTTGCAACGTGGAGGCGGGAAAAAATAGCGCGCAGCCGGCAGCCGCAATGACCAAACCAAGGATAATTCCTTTTTTGTATCCGATTTTACTAATGGGGTCGCCATGATGAATGGAGATCAAAAAATAGATAAACCCTGTTTTTATGGGGAGAAAACTATTTTTTTGAATACAGACTATCGATTCATTATGAGAATCGAAGTCTCTAACGAAGATAAAATAGGCAAAAAGTAT
>CAYYHC010000009.1:20478-24143 GCA_964471715.1 uncultured Lentimicrobiaceae bacterium
GCAACAATTCCTCCGCCAATACTTCCTTCCCAGCTCTTTTTTGGTGAAATTCTTTCAAAAAGCCGGCGTTTCCCTATCAGTGAACCAATAAAATAGGCGCCAAAAAAGCAGAATTGAACGAACATGGAACCGGCACGATTGAGTGAAAACAACTCTTTCAGTTGAGGAATCAAAATATCATTTAAACAAGTAATAAAACCCCACATAAAAAAGAGCGACACAATGGCGATAAATGATACCGTATTGGTGTTTTTGGTCGTAGTTGTTGTCATATATTAAGTATTTTGAATCGATCGAGTGCGATATATTTTCCAAAGACGGTATATTGCTCCGATACTTAGGAAAACCGCGGCTATTAACCATTTCAGTTCATCGGTAATGATATAATCGGTGGTGGGTTCAACGTTTTGTATATTGCCAAAAAAATGCATAGTAATGGAAATTCCGTTGTGCAAAAAATGGGCAACAATAGGTGCCCAAATGGAACCTGTCCATACAAAAAGATAGCCTAAATAAATGCCTAAAAGAAAGCGCGGAATAAAACCGTAGAATTGAAGATGAATGGCGCTAAAGATAAAGGCGGTGACAAGGATTGCGACATGTTTGTTGCTAAATCGCTGTGAAAGAAATTGTTGTAAAGTTCCGCGAAAGAAAAATTCTTCGCAGATTGCCGGAACTACAGCGCAAATCAACAAATTGAGAAGAAGAATGGAAACGCGAGAGTCATTCGTAATCAAAGTGATTAAGTTTTCATTTTCATTTTCCATGTTTCGCATCCAACTTTCAATAGAAGACCAACTTTCGGGAAGTTTCATCTGCATGTTGAGATAGACGAAAAACGAAATAATCGGCAATAAAGTGGTAGAGAGAATGGCGATGTAAAGCCACGATTGTAGCGGTGGGAGGGTTTGTGCGTTGGCATAGCTGAAGAATTTTTTTTGCGCACAATAGGAAAATAACAATGCCGGAATCAAAAACGTGCCTATCGCATTGAAAAATTGAGTTAATCGTATGTAACCTGCTGTCGGTGACTCTATTACGGAATTTCCCCAAACCGCAATCGCTATTAATTGTCCTAATAAATTAAATATGATTAAACCTCCAATAATGAAGAACAACAGAAAAATGAGTTGAAAAAAAGCGTTTTTGCGTTCAAAAAAGGGAGGTAATACAAACATATTATTGAGCTAAGATTAGAAAAACGGTTCGACGATTCTTGGCACGACCACTTTCCGTATTGTTGTCTGCAATCGGTTTGCTCTCCCCATATCCTTTATATTGTAAACGTGTTTTGGGTATTCCTTTTTCTATCAAGTAGTTATAAACCGATCGGGCACGTCTGTCCGACAATTCCAAATTGTCGTTATCATTGCCGACATTATCGGTGTGACCTTGAATTTCGACTTTTACTGTGCTGTTATTTAGCAGAAAGTCAACGAAAAGGTCAATTAATCGTTTCGATTTTTCGGTCAATACAAAAGAGTTTGTTCCAAAATAGATGTCGTGTAAATCGCAAACTTTCCCCACTTCAATTCTTTTTACCTCTGCATCGGAAGTGACAATATGGTGGGAGTTTTCGGTTATGGTAACCAATTTTGTATCATAAGCGTAACCATCTTGTTTAATATTGACAATGAGATTCGGTTTTGTGGTGGATTCAATTTCCGTTGCTAATGCGTATTTTCCGGTATTTTCGTTTACGGTGGTGGTGGCAATCACGTGAGATGCCGTGTCGCGCAATTCAACAACGGCGCTGACTAATTCTTGATCGTCGGTCGTGACTTTACCTTTTACAATGACCATGCTGTGCGGGCGCGCGGCTTCGTATAGTTCAAAACTATAAATGTTCCAGTCTTTGTTATCAATATTGTTGGAAGAAAAGAAGGCAGTTGTTCCGTCTAAGCTGACAAAAAAATCGACTTCATCATTTTCGGAATTTATGGGATAACCGATGTTGATAGGCGTGTGCCATTTGCCGTTCTCTTCCATTTTAGAATAAAAAACATCTAATCCACCCATTCCGTCGTGACCGGAAGATGAAAAATAGAGCGTTTTGCTATCCGTGTGTAGAAAAGGGGAACGTTCGTTTCCTTTTGTATTAATGGTAGTACCGAGGTTGATGGGCATTTTCCAATTTCCGTTGGCATCTTGTTCCGACATCCAAATATCGGATTTCCCGTAGCCACCCGGTCGGTCGCTCGCAAAAAAGAGGAACTTGCCATCGGAACTCAAAGAGGGTTGCGATTCCCATGAATCTCTTCTATTTATTTTATCTCCAAGCGATTGTGGTGTTGACCAATCCTCGCCGTTATAAGTGGAATAGAATAAATCGTAATTGGGATAGATGACTTCGCCGCCGCCTTCAGCTGTATCCTTCATCTTTACTTCTTCCATTCGGGAAAAGATGAGCAAGTCGTTAGCCAAATTGATGGCGGGACTTCCTTCGCCGCCCGATTCGTTAAACGGGTAGGGGAGCGGTTCCCCCGGGTTGTAATTGCCGGCAGCATTCTGTTTGCTGTATGAGAAAAATTCTTTTTCAACGGTTTCGGCTCCAAAAGGTCCTGATTGTGAAACCGATTGGCGGCGTGTAAAGTAAAAGAACTCCGCATCCGGTGAGATGGTTGCCAAATATTCATCTTTGTCGGTTGATATTCCGGCGACGGCTTTCGGATTAAACGGAACGGGATTATTCAACAATTGGTCAAAAAATTTTGATTTTCGGACGATTAATTCCGCTTCGTCCAAGTCTTTCAAGTCCTTTACCAAATCCGGATTTTCAATTAAGACGTTGGCATGTTTAATGGCAGAAGCAAAGTCTTCGGTGAGGTAGGCAACGCGTGCGGCATAGAGGTGAATCTTAATTTTATGGTAAGGACAAACCGCATACATTCGATCGGCCGCAGCAATAATCTCTTTCACATCTTGCTCTCTATCAATGTAGAATTGGTTTAATTCAATTGGAAGGTAGTAGCTCAGTGCTAAATAGTAGTTGGCTTCCAAATGTTCGGGGTACTCGTCCAATATTTCGCGATAAATGGCGTTGGCTTCGCTCTTATTGCCCGATTTGTGCAATTCACGGGCTTTTTTAAAGCTTTTTTCAACCTGTTTGTCATAAGTTTGTACGCATGGATCTTCTTCGTCTTGGGCTGCAATTGTCCAAGATGAAATAAATAATAGGACAGCAATAAAAAATTTTATATATCTCAATGTAACGATGAATAAAGGTTTATTTATCAACAGTTAATGTATGGAAAAGCTCTTCGATGGAATGATCTTTAATCCCTTTACTTTCGGCTATTTTGCGTAGTTCTTCAATGGTGGCATCTTCAATAATTTTCCCGTGGTTGATAATAATTACCCGATTACAAACGGCTTCAACTTCTTGCATAATATGTGTGGATAGCAAAACGGTTTTGGTTTCACCGCATTTTTTGATTAAGTTTCTGATCTCCACCAATTGATTGGGGTCTAATCCGGTAGTTGGTTCATCTAAGATAAGAACTTCAGGGTCAGGGATAAGGGCTTGTGCAATGCCGACACGTTGTTTGTATCCGCGCGAAAGCATAGCGATTTTTTTGTTTACTTCCGGTGTAAGTCCCGTCATTTCAATTACTTTAGCAACGCACGCCGATTTATTGGGGATATTGTGAAGACCGGCCACAAAT
>CAYYHC010000010.1:0-23180 GCA_964471715.1 uncultured Lentimicrobiaceae bacterium
GAATGCCGGCATATTACGGCGGACGATTGGCTTCCGTATTAGATGTCGTTCAGAAAGAGGGCAATTTGAAAAAAATTCAAGTTGACGGTGGCATAGGACTTATTTTTTCCAGGTTGACCGTGCAAGGTCCCATCAAAAAAGACAAATGCTCTTTTATCCTTTCTGCCAGAAGAACTTATATTGACGTGTTGGTGCAGCCGTTTTTAAGCAAAACTTCTCCGTTGAAAGGAACAAAATTCTTCTTCTACGATTTGAACGGTAAAATTAACCTTATTATTAATGATAAACATCACCTTTTCTTGGGCGGTTACTACGGAAAAGATGTCTATGGCTTTAAATCGACTTCGGGTAGTACGGATGTCCAGTTTCGATGGGGAAATGCTGCGGCGTCTTTGCGTTGGAACTATATAATTAATCCACAGCTATTTCTGAATACAACGGCCTTTTTTACCAATTATGATTTTGCAACTGATATGAATATGGATATTTATTCGATGAATATGAATTCCGGGGTGCAAGATTACTCTCTCCAATCGGAATTGACCTACCAGCCCGCTATCCCGCACACGTTTAAATTCGGAGTTCACTACATCTTTCATAAATTTATTCCCAATAGTTTTGACGTGAAAGCAGGTGATTCACAAGCACTTACTTTGCCGGAAGTCAATCCTTATTATGCTCACGATGTCGCAATTTATGCTAATGACGAATTTGATGCGTTCAAATGGTGGAAAATCAATCTTGGAATACGATACACTCATTTTGAACATATTGGCTCTTTTACACGCTATCTGTTTGATGAATTCGGAGTATTAACCGATTCGATTTGTTACAAACCCGGTGAGCAAATCAAACAGTATAATTATGTGGAGCCACGTCTTTCCATGCGCTTTTTGTTGGATTCCAATATCTCTATTAAAACATCTTATACTCTTAATTATCAATATATTCATCAGGTTGCATTGTCCTCCATCTCTTTGCCAACCGATGTATGGATGCCTTCAACCGATATAGTACGTCCGCAAATCGGTTCGCAATTTTCGTTAGGTGTTTATTGCAATTTTTATAAAAATATGTTTGAAACCTATATCGATTTCTACTATAAAAATATGAAAAATTTGGTCGAATACAAGGATGGAATTAATCTTTCGGATGTTTCGCAAAACCCTGACCAGATGTATGTTTTTGGAAAAGGTTGGTCGTATGGAATGGAGATTTTTTTTAAGAAAACAAAGGGTCGTTTCAATGGATTTATTGGTTATACACTTTCTTTTACCAAACGAAAATTTGATGATTTGAACGGTGGGGAGCCGTTTTATGCCAAATACGACCGTCGGCACGATGTTTCTATTAATCTGAATTACGAGATTATCCGCAATAAACTCTCTGTTTCAGCAGTTTGGGTCTTTGCCACCGGCAACACCATGACCATTCCGACCGGTTATTATTTTCTGGCGGGTTCACTCATTACCGAGTATAGCAAACGAAACGAATATCGAATGGCACCCTATCATCGATTGGATTTGTCGCTGAATTGGATTATCGTCAAAAGAAAGAAATTTGAAACCGGTTTGAATTTTTCGGTATATAATGTTTATAATCGTAAAAATCCGTTCTTTGTCTTTTTTGAAACGACAACTAATTATACACCAACTACTTTTGATTTAACTACTAAGGCTTATCAGATGAGTTTGTTCCCTATTTTGCCTTCCCTTTCGTGGAATTTTAAATTTTAAATTATGAGGATTTCAAAAATTTTATACATAGTTATCGTTGTAGCAGTTTTGGCAGGCTGCCAAAAAGAGATTGAGGTCGATATTCCCAATTATCAGGATAAAATTGTGATTGAAGGTATTATTGAAAACGGTCAGCCGGCAATGGTTATTGTGAGCAAAAGTGTACCCTATTTTTCTACTATTGATTTGGATGTATTGATGAATGAGGTATTTATCAAGGATGCGGTGGTTACAATTACCTCATCTACAGGCGAAACCGAGCAATTAAGTTTTGCTTATAATGAGGATTCCCCGATCTATTTTGCTTACATGGGAGAGCGTGTGATTGGAGAACCCGGAAAAAGTTATGATTTGCGGGTAGAATATGACGGAAAAGTCTATACATCGCATACCTCTATCGTTCAACCTTTTGAATTGGATTCCGTTTGGTTGGCATTCCTAAATCCGGAAGATACGATGCCTACCTCGCGCATTCAACTTTCCGATAATCCCAATACAAAGGATTATTATCAGTTTCGTATTAAAATTCATGGCAAAAATCTGACCGACCGTCTTTGGGTGACAAGTATGCCGGTGGCGTTTGATGATGCTACTTTCAATGGAAAAACCGTTAATTATGAAATACTTAGGGCTAATCCGTCTTCGTTATTTATGCCGGAAATGAGTGATGAAGAAGCAGCGGAATTTTACAGAGTGGGCTATCGCCCCGGTGATACGGTTTTTATCAAAACATCTTTGATGGATTATTCAAGTTATCAGTTTTGGTCCACCATATCCAATGAATTGACGTTTGGTCAGAATCCGTTTATGAGCCCTTCTCCTATAGTGAGCAACATTAATGGCGAGAATGTCATCGGGGTTTGGACCGGCTATGCTTCCACCATCGACACATTGTATTATCCGGACAGATAGTCCTTTGATGAAAAGTAATCAAATTTGAAGGTAAAACTGCGTTTTGAAGGTAGTTTGTGGCAATGTTATTTCACGATGAAGAAGACGCCAATCATTACAATCACCACGCCAATCCATCTTGTAAAGGGCACCACTTCGTGAAAGACGAATTGTGCGGCAAAAAGCCCGATTACATAACTTATTGATAATAATGGATATGCCAATCCGAATTCATATTTTTTCAAAATATACATCCACATCAGCATGGCAGTTAAAGCGCAAATACCCGAAACTGCAAATTGCCAAGTAGTGAATACTGTTTTGAAATAAGCCCAAGACCAGGCAAATTTTCCGAACAATTGCAGGGAGATTTTTAAAAAGGTTTGCGCAGAAACCAATAATACGGACTGCACGATGATTAATATAATTAATTGTATCATAATGATAAAAGCATTAGGGAATGGTCTTTATTGTGAAAATGATTATGTACTAAAACATTTTTGGGTGCAATTTTTTTAGTATCGGTATTATGGTATAAAAGGTGCGCAGGAATGTTTTGATGTGCCAAGCAGGTTGCGGCAACGTAAACCCCAAAAGCAGAGGCAGAAAACGATTCCCCAAACAGATGTTTATACCAAACAATTGGCGTCTTTGCAAAAAATGATGAAGCAATTTGTTGATAAACACGGTCATTGTCTGCGTCGCCATTAAGTCCCATCATCACTGCATCAATATCTTGAATTTGCAAGTCATTATCTGACAATATCTTGTTTAAACGATTGGAAAATTCTCCCATTGTGGGAGCATACATCATTTCGATTGCGCGCAAAGTGCATAATGAGGTGTCGGTTGGTGTGTCGCTTAGCAGCACGGATACGGAGCAACTTCCTGAAAGAGAACCTTCCGTATTTGAATTTTTTAATTGCTCGGAAGTCATGTTCTCTTTTTTCCAATAGCCGACTTTATTCAACAACTTAAAATAATCTATGGTCATTTCATCATGTCCGCCTACCAAAGCAGAATGAATATTTCCCAATTTCATTTGCACAAAAGCATCCAACAAGCTGTTATCGAAAGAGGTACCGCGATGAGAGTATGTGCTGTTATAGCCATGGCATTTAATGGAAATAGCTATTTGTGAGCTAATTGTGTTGTGCGTTGATTGCATGAACGGGGTAGGGGGCAAACACTCTTCGTCGTTATTGATGAGGGCATTCAGGAATTTTTCCGTATTATCAATGCAACCTAATCCCGTACCGGAAATGACGGCATCGACATTGTCCAAATTTGCTTTTTGCAATGCAACTTTAGAGGTAACGATGGCTCTTTTCAATAACAATCCCATTCTGCGGGATTCCATTGGGGCAAGAAACTCTTTATAATCCGGTTCAACAGACTCATTTAAAATATTTTGAGGTACTAATGGGGCATCAAGCCAATGTTCTGACAGGGGGTCTTGAATGGAAATTTGAGCAATTGATTGAATAAATACTTTCATAGAGATTAAATTTTTGAAAAGATACAAGATGAATCGTTTCCTCCGAAACCGAAAGAGTTTGTTAGGACATGTTGAATTTCAACATTTTTGAGGGTAGTTTTGACGGGTTCAAAAGATAATGTGGGTATTTTTTCTTGATAATTCAGATTTGCCGGGATAAAATGGTTGAATAGAGCTAAAATAGAGATGACGCATTCCACTGTTCCTGAAGCACTTGTGGTATGTCCGGTATATGATTTTGTAGATGACAAGGGTGGAATCTTGTCGCCGAAAATTCGCATGATTGCCATTCCTTCACTTTCATCATTGCTGGCGGTACCGGTTCCGTGGGCATTGATATAATCAATATCGGAAGGGGACAGATGAGCTTGTTGCAGTGCCTCCATCATCGACAAATAGGCCCCTTCTCCATCCGGAGAGGAAGCGGTTTGGTGAAAGGCATCACAACGATTCGCGTAGCCGGATAGTTCACACAATGGTTTGACTTGACGACGAATAGCCGATTCTTCGGATTCTATGACAAGGTATGCGGCGCCTTCGCCCAAATTGAGTCCTTTTCGATTTTTATCAAAGGGTTTGCACAATTCGGAGTCAAGAATCATCAATGAATTGAATCCGTCCAAGTGAAATTTGCTCAAACATTCACATCCTCCCACTATTGCGGTGTCAACGTATCCCATTTTTACGAGATTTGCACCCAAAATAATGGCATTAAGGGCAGAGGAACAGGCGGTGGAAACCGTTGTGACCATGTCAAACTTGCCGGTATATTCACCGGTAATCATGTCCGTACATGCTCCGCAATCGTGTTGTGTAATATATTCCAAGTGAGTATTCGCATTAATATCTAAAAGTTGCTTATAGTGTTGTTCCGTTTTTTCCATTCCACCTACGGTAGTGCCGGAGATAAATGCCAATCTATCAGGTCTGTTTGTATAAATTTTAGCATCCTCAAGGACGGAATGCAGGGCGGCACGTCCTAATAAAGCCGTTCGCGTAATTGGCATTTCCTTATTTATATTGAGTAATTCACGTAATTGCTCATCACTATAAGGGACTTCACCAACCGGGAGGTCGGTGTGTTTTGTTTGAAGATATTTCATTTTACCAATGCCGGTACGATTATTCAACAAAAACTCGCATGTTTTCTCTGTTCCCCATCCTAAGGCGGAGATAATTCCCATGCCGGTAACCACAATTCTTTTCATCTATTTCGTTCTATGTTCCATAATATATTCTGCCATAATGCGTATTGATTTAAAAATCTCACGCCCTTCGACTGCATTTGTCAATTTAATGCCGTAATTTTTTTCCATCAACACAATTAATTCCAAAGCGTCAATCGAATCCAATCCCAACCCTTCTCCAAAAAGCGGAGCATCCGCATCGATATCCGCAGGTGTAATTGTTTCCAAATTAAGGATTTCAATAATTTCTTTTTTTAATTCTTCAATTAATTGTTCCATAATTCAATAATATAATTGATTGAGTGCTTCTTCCGTAAAATCCGTTTGAGTGTTATTTTGTTGGTCGGTGACCACCATCAAGAGAGCATCGCATTGATTATCATTAAATTCTATCCAACCTCCTAAGACAAAATGTAATTTTTGATCCGCATTCATCGCAGCGTTGATGGTTTGATGCAACATTTGAGCATTAAATTGTTCGGATATATAAAATGATGTTTCGCCTTGAATTTTATGCTTAATAGCTATTTCACCAATGACAATATTGGCTAAAGTATAGACAAACACGGATGGACTTGGAAAGTAATTATCACTATTTTGTATTGTTTTTTGATAAAGTGAATCATCCCACAGGGAAGAGGATTTATTCATACCGATAATGGCCCAATCTTTTTTATTATCTTCTTGATTAATAGACATTTTACGCATTAATACTTCGGAAGCCAAAATGCCTGTTTTGGACAATAAATCCATTTTAAAAAACTTTGGATAAGCTAAATTCAGGTGATTATAAATGGCATGAGTCCAATCATCAATATTGGTGGTATTGTTGCGCAAAATGGATTGTCCATTTACGGACAGCATCTCATTTGTAATTCTTGAATAGCAAGATATGTAGCGTTTTACCATATTAATTATTGTTATTCATTGTAAAAAGTAGTGCAGCATTGACGCCGCCGAAGCCGGAGATTGTTTTGATAAAGGCGGATTTTTGGGTAATGTTTTCGTTTCCATTGGCAATGTGCACGGCGCAACTTGTTCCGGGGTTTTCATTGCCTAATGTTTTTAAAACCTTATGATTTTGAAGTGCCAATGTTGAGAGAATGACTTCCAAAATGCCGGCAGCACCCAAGGTGTGTCCGAAGTATGCTTTCATACTGTTGACGGGAACATTTTGCAAACCTCTTCTGCTGATGGCTATTGATTCCATATCGTCGTTGTAGCGAGTGGCGGTTCCGTGTGCATTGATAAATGCAAGTTTTTCAATATCAAAATTTTGCATAACATTTTCAAGTGCTTGATACTGTCCTTCGGCGGTGCGGGAGGGACCTGAAATATGATTGGCATCATTGCAAATGGAGCCGGCTTGATAATAAATCTGATTTTTGACCAATGGCTGCGTATTGTCGTTTTGTGTGTAAACTATTGAGGCAGCGGCTTCTCCTAAATTCAATCCACATCTGTCGGCGTCGAAAGGTTTACAACATTGAGGTGACAGTGCTTTAAAAGATTGGAATCCAGAGATAATGAATTTGGAAAGGACTTCGGCGCCGATGACTACGGCATAGCGATAGTTCCCACTTTTCAATAAACGGTCTGCAGTAATTTGAGCTGCGCATCCGGAAATGCAGGCATTGCTGACTACAATGGGAGTGTTGGGATTTCCGAAGAATTGTGCGATAAGATTGGCGGAGTTCCACAAGTAAACTCGATTTTTTTCATAACCGCGCGGGTCATCCAATAACTCAATATTCCCTTTTGTTGTAGAGATGATGAAGATGACATCAGCCGCGGCGGAATTAATCTTACTTTCATTAATTGCACCATAAGCCGACAAAATTGCTATTTTTTCCATTTTGGTATAGTCAATCGTAGTATTGGAAATCATATTAAACTGATAGTCAACAATATCATTATCAAGTAGAGATGCAAAAAATGGTTCAGGAATGCCGAATTGGGAAGTATATTCGCGTAAAGCCGATTTTTCCGCAATTACAGCTTCATAGTTTTCTGCGGAAGAAAAGCCTAATGGTGAAATAATATGATGAGCCAACAGTTTCATAATAATCCGTTTTTCTGTTTCCACTGATTATAAAAATCGGGGCAAGACCATACTAATTTGTATTCGTGCGTTAAAAATACTTGCACGCTGTAGCCTTGTACCAACAATTCGTTTGTTTCGGAATTAAAAATTTGGTAGTCAAAAATGATTTTTGCAGCATCGGTCGGACGATAAGTAATCACAATTTTGGCTTTATCCTGATAACGAAGCGGTTTTTTATAGGTGAGATTCATCTCAACGATAGGGGCGTAAAATCCATGGTTATAAATAAAAAGATACTCTAATCCGAATTTTTTTCCGAATGCTTCGCGGGCGTCTTCAAAGTAAAGTGCGTACGAGCCATGCCAAACAATGTTCATGGAATCAATTTCACTAAAACGCACTTCAATATTTTTTTCAGCAGATAACGTCATATCTTTTATTTGTATTATTGTTCAGTTATAAACACTTTCATACTACAAGAAGCGATGATCTTGTTGTTACAGTGTACTTCGGCGGTTACATAACGCGCAGGAAAAACATCTGCGACATCCACTACCTTCGTTTGTATGATTTCGTCCACTATGGGAGAATCATTGAGAATGAAATTATTTATTGCGCCGATTACGCCCACTCTGGCGGGCAGGTTCGCATTTAAAAAGCCTATGCGTGCGGCACACGTTTGGGCGATATTTTCCATAATTCCTGCAGTGACCAACTTCCCATCATCCAAAAAAAGACAATCGTTTTTAATTTTAAAATCAGTAATAATTAATTCTTTATCGCATTTTAAAATATTATCTACCAACACCATAGGATAATGTTGAGGGATAAATCTCTGTGCAGAAGTCGGTAAATCAGTCAATACTTTTTCCAATTATTGTATTAAATATAAAAACGTGCAAAGGTATGAAAAAAAACAAAATAGAACTATAGGCTGCATTGCATGATGCTGTGTCCTAATCCGAGGCCGTCGTAAATCTCATTAATCTTGAGACCTGCTTTGTTTACGCATTTTTCCATATCTTGGGAGTAGTACATTTTGCTGTTGCCGTTAGCCATAGCCGTAAAATAAAGGCTGATTTGTGCTAAGCAGTAGGAAGCAGTTTCAAAGCGTTGTCTATCCCAGAAAGTTTCCATTATATATAATTTTGTATTTGGCGACATTGATTGAGCTGCGCGGGACAAAATGGAGCAAACCTCTTCTTCCGAGAAACAATCTAAAAATTGGCTCATCCATATTGCATCAAAACCTTTTGGAAAAGTGGTATTATTATCCAAAACATTTGCACCGAAACCATTGATTCGGTCTGCACCTTCCAAACCGGCGACCTGTTTTTCCATTAAACGCAGTTGCTGTGGCAAGTCCATAATGGTAACATTCACCTCGGAATTGTAATCCACACATTGTAAAGCCCAGCGTCCGGTATTTCCGCCCACATCGAGGAGTGTTCGGGTGTTATTATTATCGAATACTATTTTTAGAGCCTGTTTAAAAGAATTATCGGAATAAAAATGGTCAAAGCCGAACCAGCTATGTTGCACTTGTTCAGGTAGTTGAGATAATCCTTCATAAATTGTTTTCCATTGTCCGAAAACCTTTAATCCTTCCGGTTTTCCGTTTAGAATGGCTTCTTCCAAATTAAAAAGTCCCAAGTAGTTGACATCGTGATTAAAATCCATGTTCACGCGTACCATATCATCGTGAATCAGAAACCAGCCTGCTTTGGCAAGAAAGAATTTGTCATCTTTTACCAAAATAGTGCCAATTGTCAATGAAGATTCAAGCAGTACTTGCACCCCGTATTTCGACAATTTTGTTTTGGCGACAATTTCCTCCATTGTAAGACCTTCATTATGTTCATTCAACATTTGAAAAATTCCCCATTTAACCATTAAACGAGAAACCTGGAAAACGACAGGTGCAAAAGCAATTTCTTGTGCGAATCTTTGAGCGTCAAGAGCGTTGAAACGCTCTTTGGCGTATATTTCTTTTTGTGGTGATAATAATTTCATAGTTCTATAATGTTTTCAATATTAATAATTTATTCAGTCATATTATTCCAAAAATCGTAAAAATTGAACCATTGTTCGGGGTATTTTTTTAAAATACTTTCCATTGATTTGGCATATTCGCGGGCGATAATTTTACTTTTTTCTTGAAGGCTCATCTCTTTTTCAGATATGTCGAGGCGGCTGACGAAACCGTGATAGGACAAATGTTTTTCTTTTACTGCTGTTACAAACAATACGGGGACTTCACATTGGGCAGCCATCATAAAAGTTCCCAAAGGGAATTCGGCTTTTTCTCCCATAAATTCGATTTCCATTGTTTTTTTGCTGCCCCAAATTCTGTCGCACATTACCATCACGATTTCTCCCTTATTAATGGCGGTTTTGATGGCAAAAATATGAGATAAATCTTCTTTCATCTGTATTAAACGCACATTATTCAGCTGAAAAGATTGCTCACGTTTATTTTGAAAAATTTCGCTTTCGCCGCTGTAAGCGACACAATTAATGGGTTTTACGTTTTGTTTTAAGCAGTGACCGATAATTTCAAAATTGCCGATATGAGAGGCGAGCAGGAAAAAGCCTTCCGGATGGGTCAGCAATTCATTAAAGTTTTCAACGCCATCGACCGTAATATTAAATTGTTGTGTATTACCGGCGAGCACGGCGAATTTATCCAATACCACTCGTCCAAATATCAGATGTGTCATAAATGATTTTTGGAATGATTTACATTTTGAAAAGTGGCAAATATTTCTAAAATAGTGATAAATACTATTGAAAGTTTTGTGTCCGAATAAACAATAAAAAGGGATCACTATCCAAAGAATCGGATAAAAAAGAGATACGCGAACCTTTTTTAAAACGTACAGCAAGAATTTCTGTCCGAACTTTCCGCCTCCTGTTCTTCCTTTCCATTGTTTAGTTTCCGTCATTATATTTATTTTATTCTGGCTTCAACATAATCATAAAACTGAGTCAAAGTTTTTACATCTTTCATATCTTCAGGTTTTATTTTAATGCTGAAGTGACGTTCCACAATCACGGCAATATCAACGAAATCAAGACTATCGATTCGTAAATCTTCTTTCAGCAAAGCATCATCTTTCAAAAGTCCTTCATCGATTTCTAACTCGTTGATTAAAAAATCATTAATAATTTTAATTATTTCCGTTCTATCCATATATTATATTTTTTTTACGATTAAAGCACTATTTGTTCCCCCAAATCCGAAAGAATTAGACAAATAAGTATCGATATTATGTCCAATGGTTTTGGGTATGATGTTTAAGTTTTTAGCGCAATCATCGGGTTCTTCAAGATTGATATTGGGGGCGATGAAAGAGTGTAACATCATCAGGTTGGAATAAATAATTTCGCTGGCACCGGCCATCCAACATTCGTGTCCGGTCATAGATTTAGTTGAAGAAATGGGGGTTTTGTGAGTAGCGAAGAGTTCATCTAACGCCATTGCTTCATAAGCGTCGCCTTGTATGGTGGAAGTGGCGTGAGCATTGATGTAGTCAATTTGTTCCGGTGTAATGCCGGCATCTTTCATGGCTCTTTGCATTGCTATCAGTGAACCGACGTCACTGGCTTGTGAGATATTGATGCCATTGGAAGAGAAACCGTAGCCGATTACTTCGGCAATAATGTTGGCGCCGCGGCGTATGGCGTGGTCATATTCTTCCAAGATGAGGGTTGCCGCACCGCCGCTGGGAACCAGTCCGTCGCGATTTTTATCAAAAGGTCGTGATGCTTTTGTAGGCTCGGCAATGCGTGTTGAAAAGGCGCCAAGCCCGTCAAAACTGCTCATCGAAAGATAATTGGTCTCCTGCGCTCCACCGCAAATAATGATGTCTTGCAACCCATTTCTAATCAACATCATAGCTAACCCAATTGAGTGTGAACCACTTGCACATGCAGCGCTAACCGTCAAATTAATTCCTTTCAGTCGAAAGATAGTGGATAAATTCATGGTTACCGTTGAGTTCATCGATTGGAAAATAGCACCTGAACCTTGCATTGTAGTATCTTTGGTTTGCAGGGTTAAAGTATGTGCGTCAATCACTGCTTTTGCAGAAGAGTCGTTTCCATACATAATGCCTACTTCATTTTTTTCCAAGTAATCAAAGTCTATTTTTGCGTTGTATAGTGCTTCAGATGTTGCCACATAAGCATATTCGCCTTCTTCTGCCAAACAAACTCGTGAACGCCTCGGCAGCAATGGTTTAAGTATTGGAGGTTCAAGCAAACCTGTAAGAGGAGAACGATAGCCGTACTCAATTCTGTCAGGATCGATTCCAATACCTGATTGACCGGAATATAAGGCACGGGCAACTTCTTCAATGTTTTTCCCCAAACAAGAATAGATACCCATACCTGTAATCACCACACGTTTCATTGCTTTTGTTTAGAGATAAATGTTAAGTATATAATCCTCCATTAATTGAAATAACTTCACCTGTAATGTATGAGGCTTGGTCGGATGCTAAAAACCCTACTAATGCAGCTACATCTTCCGGTGTTCCAAATCGACCGGCAGGAATCATCTTTTTTAATGATGTTTCATCCAAATCTTTGGTCATATCGGTGGCGATAAATCCCGGAGCGACGGCATTAACGGTTACTTTGCGTGATGCAATTTCCTGTGCCAATGCTTTGGTAGCGCCAATCAATGCTGCTTTCGCCGCCGAATAATTAACCTGCCCCGGCAGCCCCTTAATTCCTGACAACGAAACAATATTGATGATTCGACCACTGCGATGAGTAAGCATGTTTTTGAGCAAACGGCGCGTAACATAAAAGAAACCATTTAAAGATGTATCTAAAACATGGTGCCATTGTTCATTTTGCATAAAAATCATCATTGCGTCCTGACGAATACCGGCATTATTCACCAATACACTCACATAGTCATCTGGATGAGCAGCTTGCCAAGTCTCTATAGCGGTTTCGATGGCTTCCGAATTGGAAACATCAAAAGGAAGAAGTTCGGCTGTACCGTTTTGACTTTCAATTAATTGTTTCGTTTCTAATGCAGATTGCGTATTACTTGCATAATTAATGATGACAGCATATCCCATCTGACTTAACTGCAAGCATATTGCTCTGCCAATACCTCGTGAGCCACCGGTTACAAGTGCATATTTCATGTTAAAAAGAAAAATCTTTGGTTTTTAAATATTCGATTACGTTTTGAATTTCTTCATATTTGGGTGTATCTTCAACAAAAACAGGCACAATGTTTCTGACTTCGTGATACATCTCACGGCTTGTATCAGCTATTTTATCAGCTATTTTTAAACAATCAACAGCTTGAGCCAATGCAATATAGTAAATTGCCATCACTTGATACGCATTATCAATAACTCGTTTCGTAAGAATGGCGGAATTGGTTCCCATACTTACAATATCTTGATTATCGTTATTGTTGGGGATACTATGAACATACATTGAATTGGACAAGGTTTGACATTCGGCAGTGGTAGAGGTCGCTGTAAATTGCATAGCCTGAACACCATAGTTTAAACCTAATTTGCCAAGATTCAAGAATGGAGGTAAAATTTCATTAATTCTATCATGACAAAGATAATTCAATTGTCGTTCCATCAACATTGTCAATTTGGTTATGGCAATTTTCATTTTATCCATTTCAAAAGAAACGTAATCGCCATGGAAATTACCGCCGTGATATACGGTTTGAGTGTCAATATCAACAATAGGATTATCATCTACGGCATTGAGTTCTTCTTCAAGAATTTGTTCCGAGAAATCAAGCGCATCCCAAATCGGTCCTAACACTTGTGGTGTACAACGTAATGAATAGTATGGTTGTACTTTGTGTTTAAAGACATTCTCCTTGTGTGGATGATACATTTCAATTTCGCGTTTTAACAGACATTGACTTCCCGCAGTGAGTTGAAGCATTTGACGAGCCACATTCGTTTGTCCCTTATGATATTTCAAATCATTCAATTCCGAAGCCATAAAATCATCATAAGAAGCGGCAATTTCATTAATCATTACAGAGGCTAAAATAGCCAATTTCAACAATTTTTTGGAAGCAAAAAGATTAATAATTCCGATACCTGTCATCATTGCCGTACCGTTGGTAAGGGCTAAACCTTCGCGAAGATGTGGATGTAAAGGCTTGATATTAAGCTTATTCATTACATCTATGGTCTTCTGTTTCTTTCCTTCATAAAAAACAAATCCTTCACCTATTAAGGTAAGTGCCAATTGTGCCAATTGAACCAAATCTCCACTCGCTCCAACACTGCCATGTTGCGGAATAAAGGGAATGATATCTTTATTGATAAATGTTGCCAACAATTCTATTACATCTAAATGTATTCCTGATTTACCATTGGCAAATGTTTGAAAACGAGCCAACATAGCAGCTTTTACATATACCGGAGCAAATGGTTCACCGGCTCCGCACGAATGACTGCGTATGATGTTATATTGAAGCGCCTGCAAATCTTTATCATCAATTCTATATTGCGCCATGGGGCCAAATCCGGTATTGATGCCATAAATAACCTTGTCCTTCGAAAAATTAAATAAAAAATCATAACTCTTTTCTATCCTTTTTTTTGTCTCATTGTCTATGCTTAACTGCATATTCTGAAACAAAATTTTTTCGACATCATTTAGTTTTATCATATTATAAATATCTTTATATTAATACGTTATAAAATTTTATACAAGAGTAAAGAACAAAAAAACAAGTGAACTTTATTTTTATAAAAAACGGCTGCAAATTTACACTTTTATTCTTATTTATTGCAAACTTTGCTTCAAGTTTTTATTACTTTTATCCGAATAGATCTTTTCCAATTTGATAATGGAGCTTTTGATTAGAATTAAACAAGGGCAACAATTCTTTCTAACTATATATTTTTGTATATTTGCAACTTTCAAACTGCCCAATTATTATAGCTAAAATTTTTCTTAACTTTCTAATAATCAAAATAATGAATATCAATGCGGCTGATGACAATTATCTCAATGAACTGCAAATTGAACTGCAAAAAAGAGTGTTTATCCCTTATCATTGGCGAAAAAAACAAAATAATCATGATGATGCCGCTACCAACTTTATTTATCAAACCTTTCATTTTGAAGAAGTAATGAGCAAAATATGCCAAATTACCAATAATCAAAGAAATGAACTGTTTGATTATGCACTCAATCGATGGTATAATTTTTGGTCGGCGAAGGCGTGCGAAATGGCTTTTTGTCGGTGCGAAGGCGTGCATGCAGCTTTGAATGAGAAAGATAGGTTGGTAGATTTTACTATTAACGGAATTTCTTTCGACCATAAAACTACTGTTTTCCCAAAACAGTTTAATCATACGCCGCAATATGCCCGACAGCATCCTGATGAATTGATAGATTGGTTGTACCAAAACCAATCGCAAGGAAATCGCAAACATCTTTACAATCGCTTGTTTGTGGTTTTATACAGACACGACGGCGACCATTGGAAATTGAAAAGTAATCTGAAATTATTACAACAAAAAATCCAAGATTACGTTACTAATTTCGATGCTCATTGTTTAAAGCAATTTTCATATAATCAAAATTTTACAACTCTATCAGACCTTATTTGGGTGGAAGAATAATTATGAATTACATCGGCTCGAAACTGAAACTACTGAATTTTATTGAAACCACTGTGCAAAATGTGGTCGGGAAGGACCTTACCTCTAAAGTTTTTTGCGATTTATTCGCCGGAACAGGAATTGTGGGACGACATTTTAAACCTTTAACCCGGCAAATTATTGCCAATGATTTAGAATATTATAGTTTTGTTTTAAATAAGAATTATGTTGAAAATCAATTAGTTGATAAACAAAACGAATGGATGTCCGAATTGAATGCGCTTTCACCTGTCTCGAATGGTCTTATTTATCAATATTATTGCAGTGGAAGCAATAGCGGTAGAAATTACTTTTCCAACGAAAATGGTCAAAAAATTGATGCCGTTCGCGGTTATGTTGAAAAGATCTTTAAAACCGGCAATATTTCGGACGAAACTTACTATTTTTTGTTGGCGAGTTTGTTGGAAAGTGCCGATAAAGTTGCCAATACCGCCTCCGTTTACGGTGCATTTTTAAAACACATTAAAAAAACCGCCGCGCAACCCTTGCTGTTGACTCCCGCCACTTTCCTCCGCGATAATAAAAAACACCGGGTTTTTAATGAAAACAGCAATCAACTTATTCATAAAATCAGTGGCGACATTCTCTATCTCGACCCTCCTTACAATGCCCGTCAATACGGAGCAAATTATCATTTACTCAATACAATAGCAGATTATAAACCCTTTGAACCGTCCGGAAAAACAGGACTGAGACCCTATCAGAAATCAAAGTATTGCAGCCGAAGAACGATTAGCGAGGAATTTGAAGAATTAATCAAAAACGCACAATTTCAATACATTTTTTTAAGCTATAATAACGAAGGATTGATGTCATTGGACGAAACCCGAAAAATAATGCAAAAATATGGAAAATATGATTTGGAAAAGACTGTTTATCAGCGATTTAAAGCAGATAAAACCGAAAATCGGAATCATAAATCAACTCAAACGGAAGAGTATATTCATATTTTAATTAAAAACCGATAATATCAAAAACAATAAACCGACTAAAAATCAGTTAGTAATTAAAATTTAAAAAATGAAATATCTACAATATGTTTTAGCACTCTTTTTGATTTCAATGAGTGCCCTCTTGTTTTCGCAACCTGCTGAAAATAACGTAGATGCCAACGGTAAAAAACAAGGTTATTGGAAAAAATATAACGACAAAAAAGAGCTGTTATACGAAGGACAGTTTAAAAACGATGTTCCTGTTGGCGAGTTTAAGTACTATTACAGCAACGGCAAACTGAAAAGTCGTTCGTTTTTTATTCAAGGGACGCACAAAGTGCGCACCATCATTTATCACGAAAATGAAAAAAAAGCAGCGGAAGGTCTGTTTGTCGATCAAATAAAAGACAGTATTTGGAATTACTATAATTCTGAAGAACAGTTGATTACGGTCGAGAGCTATAAGAAAGGGAAAAAAGAGGGACATTGGGCGACCTACTCATCGCAAACCGGTATTCTTTTGGAAGAGTGGGATTATAGCGATGATGTATTGAACGGAAAGCACAAAACCTATTTTGTGGATGGTAATTTGAATACGACCATTTCCTACATTAATGGCAAAATGAATGGAGTGATTGAATCCTATTATCCGAACAAAAACATCTATATACGAGGTATTTATCACGAAGATAACAAAGAAAAAAATTGGGATTTTTATGATGAGGAGGGACATATTCGCAAGACGATAGAATATGCAAAATCGAAAGTTGTCAATACCTATTTGTACCTTTACAATGGGTCGAATGGTCAAAAACTAAATCAAAATTTGATTGCCTATTTTCATAAAGTCGGCGACCAATCGCAGGCGGTAATGCGCAACGGAAAATTCTTTAACATGACCGAAAGTTTTGAAAAGGTATGTCAATTTCTTGATTTTGTGGACTTTTTCATCATTAATCCAAGTTATGCTGCTGCTTATGATGTCATTATGGATTACAAAGAATTAGGAGAAGGCGACGATGAAATTGGCAATTCCGATGCTATTGAGGTGATACTGAAACCGGCTGCGGCGGAACCCGTCATTGCGGAGGGGGATCATGCACAACAGGTTAAAGCTCTCTTTGTTAAGGAATTACCTAAAGAATAATCATCAAAAAACGATTTAATGTCAGTTAAAATAGAATTATTGTCGCCTGCCAAGGATTTGGAATGTGGTTTAATGGCTATCAATCACGGGGCGGATGCCGTTTACATCGGAGCACCGCAATTCAGCGCGCGTGCCGCCGCAGGCAACACCGTCGCCGATATTGAAAAGCTGTGTAATTATGCTCACCTCTACCATGCACATGTACACGTTGCCCTCAATACGATACTGACTGACAAAGAGTTGGAACAAACTCGCAAAATTATTTTTCAGTTGTATAATGCAGGTGTTGATGCTTTGATCATTCAGGATACCGGTATTTTACAAATGGATCTTCCCCCACTGCCCCTTCACGCAAGCACTCAAATGGATAATCGAACTCCCGAAAAAGTTCTGTTTTGGGAAAATGTCGGTTTTGAGCGAGTGATATTGGCGCGAGAATTGTCGTTGGCGCAAATTGCCGAAATTCGTCAAAAGACGACGATAGCGTTGGAGGCATTCGTGCACGGGGCTTTATGTGTAAGTTACAGTGGACAATGTTATATGAGTCAGGCATGTACGGGCAGAAGTGCCAATCGCGGAGCTTGCGCGCAATTCTGCCGCCTGCCCTACGATTTGAAAGATGCTGACGGAAAATTATTGAAACAACAGAGCCATTTATTGTCACTCAAAGATATGGATCGCTCTGACTATTTGCTCGACCTTTTGCAAGCCGGCATCACATCGTTTAAAATTGAAGGACGATTGAAAAATGCCGATTATGTGAAAAATATTACTGCATTTTATCGTCAAAAGTTGGACACTATTTTGACTTCCGATGCGAAATATAAAGCAGCTTCTTCCGGAAAAACGACATTTTTCTTTGCACCAAATCCCCAAAAAACATTTTATCGCGGCAGCACGGATTATTTTTTGAAACAAAGAGAAAAAGTAATGGTCAATCCCGATACTCCAAAATCTATCGGTGAACCCATCGGAGAAATTATGCAGATTCGCAACAATACATTTTCCATTTCTACCTCCGTTGCATTGCACAATGGCGACGGTTTGGGATTTATTAATTCCAACGGTGAATTAGTTGGTTTTAGAATTAATAAGGTTGAAAATCAATCTGTTACAACATTAGATGCTATTCACGATTTAGAGATTGGAACTTTTATTTACAGAAACTACGACCTTGATTTTGATAAACAAATTCAGGGCGATTCCGCTTCTCGAAAGATAGCCGTTTCCATTTTATTTACGGAAACAGACCATGGATTTTCGCTTTCGCTTACCGATGAAGATGGTGTAAAAGTCTTTTATCCAATTGATTATGCGAAAGAAATTTCCCAAAAAGGAATTGTTGCCACTGATCTTTTGCGTGCGAATTTGTCGAAATTGGGTAATACACCATTTACTCTAAACAAAATAGAAATCAACACATTAAATCACTATTTCTTTCCGATTTCAAAAATTAATGAGTGGCGTCGGCAAGCCGTTGAATTATTGATGGCTCAATGCGTGGAGACGGCAAAGCAAAAAGTGGCAAGATTACGAACCTCTAATTCAATACAATTTCCCGATCCTCAAGGAACTGCATCAACATATTTAGCCAATATTATGAATCATTCGGCGGAAGATTTTTACCATAACCATGGCATTGCGCAAACTGCTCCCGCTTTTGAACTCCGGCAGCCCGACAACGCTGTTTTGATGACTTGCAAACATTGCATCAAATATGAGTTAGGCTATTGCAGTAAACAAAATAAAAAGTCTCAACTTCCTTTTACAGAGCCGCTTTATTTACAATTGCACAATTCTGCTTTTGAACTTTCTTTTGATTGTGCAAAATGCGAAATGAGTATCAGAAAATGTAAATAGATTGCATTTTTAATACTTGTTTTAGAAACAATTCTATATTAATATTTGCACAAATCAATAATTATTGTATTTTTGCAACGTTTTAATGAATAGATGTTTTACCACATTTTTGAATATGAGAAAGTTTTTTCTTCTTTTAATTTCTTGTTTATTGATTGGATACATTGATGTTCAATGCAATTTTTCATTTGCTAATGGAGAACAAGATGACATTGAAAATGCACCGCATGACAGTACCAAAAGAAAAAAGAAAGACCCTGACGGTATTCGTACCGGATGGACTTTTGGTGTTTTGCCCAGTGTTTCTTATGATGCCGATTTGGGATTTCAATATGGTGCGCTTACCAATATTTACTATTTTGGTGATGGCTCAACTTATCCCGAATATTTGCACTCTTTTTATGTTGAAGCCTCTTATACAACAAAGCGTTACGGGGTCTTTCGCCTTTTTTATGACTCTAAATATTTGATTCCAAAGCACAGACTGACGATTGATATGTCGTATTTGCCGGATGCAATGTGCGATTTTACCGGGTTCAACGGCTATCAGTCCGTTTTTAATGACAATTGGAGAAATTCAAAAAAATATAGCACTGAAGAGGGATATAAAAGTCGTGCTTTTTATAAATTTAGACGTGATATTTTTAGGGTTTCTGCTGATATACAAGGACATATATACAATAAATGGAATTGGAATGTGGGCGTTGGCGTGTTAGGTTATCTTACGGGACCGGTGAATTTAGGGTTGATTAATAGTGGGAAAAAAGAAGAAAACAAACTGCCGGATATTGATGAGTCGTATGACAAATATGTAACTTGGGGGTTGATTAAAAATAATGAAAAAAAAGGAGGAGTTCACCCTTATGCGCGTGTTGGTTTGACGTTTGACAGCCGTAATCAGCAAACAAACCCTTCGAAAGGAATTTACAGCGATGCTTTTTTAACCTATTCCGCCGCTTTCAATAGCGACTATTTCGGTGACCAAACGGAGTTTAATAATTTAAAATTCAATTTTAATTTCCGTCATTATGTGCCTATTTATAAGGATTTTATATCATTCGCTTACCGCTTGTCCGCACAATTAACCGTGGCGGGAAACTGTCCGTTTTATATGAACAGTTATTGGAACACATTATACATTCAGCGTGTTTTATATGAAGGATTGGGCGGCGGAAATACTTTACGCGGAATTATGCGTAATCGGATTCTGTCGAATGGATTTGCATTTGCCAATTTTGAATTTCGTTTCAAATTATGCAAATTTAAAATTAAAAAAGAAAATTTTTATATCGGTCTTAATCCCTTGTTTGATGTAGGTATGGTTTTGCAACCTTATGATATAGATGAAAATAGATTAATAAAGAGTATATCGGAAAACGATCCGGATTTTAATATCGATGAGTTATCGAACTATTTTAATTTTGATAAATCTGTCATTTATAAGCCCCATTTTTCTGCAGGAATTGGCTTGAAAATTGCCATGAACGACAACTTTGTACTTTCCGTAGATTGGGCAGTGCCGTTTGATAAACAAGATGCACCCGGATTGGCAAATTTTTATGTCAAAATCGGTTATATGTTTTAAAATTCAGTAATTAATCAAAAATAATGAAAAAAACAACATTTTTACTTTTTTGTGCTTTTGTGATGAGCTGGACACTTTCCGCACGTTCTGTCGAAAACAACGAAGCCACCATTGTTTGCCGTAATTTCTTAACCGCAAAAAATGTGAATCCCATTTGTACACTTGTAAAAACGGAATATAAAGACAATATTCCCGTATATCACATTTTTCAAACCGAGAAACAAGGTTTTGTAATTATTTCCGCATCCGATTTTTTCGATCCTATTGTTGCCTATTCTTTTGAAAGTGATTTTGTTTCTAATCCTGCGGTCGATTTTACAATGGATATTTATGCAAAACTCATTGCCTATTGCGAAAAGAATCAGGTTGCTTATACGGATGAGGTTGCTGAAAGATGGCACTATTATCTTGAAAATGATTTTACGCCGCAATTGAATCGTGCAGTAGTTGTAACTCCTTTATTGTCAACAAATTGGAATCAAGACAAATTTCACAATACCTATTGTCCGTGGGATGTTCAGGCAGGTAGCGGCTATGACTATCGCGTACCCGCCGGCTGTGTGGCTATTGCGATGTCGCAGATTATGAATTACTATCGCCACCCGATTTCCGGATTGTTGGGAACGTCTTATGAACCTGAACCTTACGGAAGAATAACTGTCATGTTTCGTGATCAAACCTATAACTATGATGCGATGTACGGAAATTTATTTTCCTATACGGATGAGGCGGCTAAATTGATATATCATTGCGGTGTTTCTATTCAGATGGGATATACTCCCAGCGGTTCCGGTGCATCAAGCCTCAATGCCGTTGAAAGCATGAAAAAATATTTTAAATATAATAGTAATGCCAACTTGTGTGCTCGCGGACTTTTCGATTCTATTGTGGATTGGACCAATATGTTGAAGACGGAGTTGGATGCCAAACATCCGTTATATTATGCGGCTCATGATGGTTCAGTGGGACATGCTTTTGTTTTGGATGGCTATGATGAAGACACCAAATTCCATATCAATTGGGGTTGGGGCGGCGGTGGTAACGGTTATTTTACCATTTCCGATAACGACCCTTCGCAAATGCTGGGCTATATTTATGATGCCGAAATGGGGCGTAACCTTTTCCCCGGTGCTGATGCACCCACTCCCGCCGTCGGTGTAATACGAAATACTGCCGCCTTCGGTACAATTAGCAGTAATCTCGCCACTCAGACCTATTCGCCCAATGCCGATTGCTCTTGGGTGATTGCCGCGCCCGAAGCCTCCTCCTATACTTTCCATTTCGAGAAATTGAATACCGAAGCCAATAACGATGTGATTACCATTTATAATGGAGCTACTACAGATGCAGGCATTGCCGGACAATATTCCGGAAATACAATTCCATCTGATGTGACCGTTCAGGCTGATAGTGTGTTGATTAGATTTACCGGCAACGGAACTGTCGAACTAAGCGGTTTCCTCATCAGCTATACAAGTACAACTGCTACACAATATTGTAGCAATACTACCAATATTACTTCTTCCGATGTTACCTATATTACCGATGAAAGTGGTGATGCTCCTTATCGTAACAATACCAACTGTACGTGGAAAGTCGTTACTTCTGATATGCACCATTGCTATCTCACATTTTCACAATTGGAATTAGGTTCCGGCGACTATATAGATGTTTATAACGCAACTACTAATCCGCCATCACTTTACAAAAGATTTGATAATAATAATTGGCCCGATGGCTTGGAAACTTGCAATTTTGGAAAAATTAATATTAAATTCGTTGCAGATAACTGGGATATTAATAACGGATTTACAATTATTTGTGACCCTGTTACTTCTATTAATGATTATGCACAATTGGAAAACCTCAGCGTTTCCCCAAATCCGGCACAAGAATATGTAAACGTTTCTTTCGAAACGGAAGAATCCGACAATATTCGCTTCCAAATGGTCGATGTAAACGGAAAAATTTTGTACGATGAAACCAATTTTCATGCCGGCGGTTCTTTTAATAAAAAGATTGACGTGGCCGATTTTGCTAACGGCATTTATTTACTCAACATTTACTCAAATAAAGGAAAAACAATTGAAAAAGTTATAGTAAATAATTAATAATGAAATGATTAAGAGCAGTGCGCTTTTCTCTCATTTACGAACATTTTTATTAACCATCATATTTTTCTTATGGTTTGCAGGCTCTTTTTTTTCCGCTTTTGCTCACCATCATGATTCTTTGTCTTTAAAAACGGTAGAATTTGTTCAAAATAAAGCGCAATGGGAATCTCAAGTTTTGTATAAAGCCTCTTTGCATGGCGGTGCGGTTTTTGCCGAAAAAAACTGCTTTACTTTCGTTCTTCTTCATTCTCAGCAACTTCAAAAATTTTATGAAGCTAAATTTTCTCAAATTTCATTTCATTCCGGAATAATTGATGCAGTGGCTTATAAACTCAATTTCCTTCAATCCAATCCTGATGTAAAGGTGGAGGGGGAAGAACTCATACAAGGGTATCACAATTATTTTGTCGGAAATAATCCTGCATACTGGGCTACTCACGTTCCTAAATATCATTCCATCGTCTATCATAATCTTTATCAAGGTATTGACTTGAAATTATCGCAAGA
>CAYYHC010000010.1:23223-23794 GCA_964471715.1 uncultured Lentimicrobiaceae bacterium
TAATGGAATATGAAGGAGTGCAGAATCTGATGATTTCTAAAGGAAATTTACTCATCAGCACAAGCGTAATGCAGATTATTGAATTGAAACCTGTTGTTTATCAGATAGATAAAAACGGAAATAAAATATTGGTAGATTGTAGTTATCAAATCAACAAACGACAACTATCATTCAAATTGGGAACTTATGATGAAAGTCTGCCATTGATTATTGACCCGGTGTTGATATTTTCTTCCTATTCCGGTTCTACGGCTGATAATTGGGGTTACACGGCGACTTATGACCAAAACGGGAATCTCTATTCAGGTGGGAATGTTTTTAATGTCGGTTATCCTACTACTTTAGGTGCATTTCAAGTAAATTTTGCCGGCGGCAGTACCGATATGGCGATTTCCAAATTCGATACAGGTGGTTCATTTTTGCATTTTTCTACCTATCTTGGCGGCTCCGGTACGGAAGTGCCTCACAGTTTGGTGGTAAATGATAATGACGAATTATATGTTTTAGGGACGACCAGTTCGGCAGATTTCCCTGTTACTTCCGATGCTTACGACACCACTTTCAATGGCGG
>CAYYHC010000010.1:23804-24071 GCA_964471715.1 uncultured Lentimicrobiaceae bacterium
CACTCACCTCCACTGTTCGTTTTGAAGCAGGTTCCGACATTGTAATTGCCAAGTTCAATACCAATGGGGATATGTTGATGGGGTGTACTTTTGTTGGCGGAAGCGGAAATGATGGTCTAAATACCGTGAGCGCGTTACGCAAGAATTATGCTGACGAAGCCCGTGGTGAAATCATTATTGATGAACAGAGCAATGTATATGTGGTAAGTAGCACGCAATCAGCTGATTTTCCTACTACCGCCGTTGCTTTTCAACCTCAACACAATG
>CAYYHC010000011.1:0-23149 GCA_964471715.1 uncultured Lentimicrobiaceae bacterium
CATCGCCCCATTCGCGCGCTTTGCTCTTTTTGAATTTCGGCAAATCTTTTAAGGGTGTATATTTCTCTTTCTTTGAAAATCCTAAATAAGGAAGATAGATGAAATAGAAGAACGTTCCTAAAATTAATGGAATGTAACTCGTTTTGCCATAAAGTCTTATGGTTTTCCATATCATCATATATCCCATAAAAATACCGATGAACGGGAAAATAATGAGCAACATCCACCACCACGGACGCGACAGTACTTGTAACCAAACCCACATTCTATAGCCGGGAATCAGCGATTTCCAGCCCTGTTGACCAGCTTTTTGGAATATTGTCCATAACCCGATTTGAAATCCGATACAAGCAATAATTGATATTGCTACGACCGCCGTGTAAGAAATTTCCATAACATTTTATTTTTGTTGACAAACATATAAAACGTTTTCAATGGTCAAATATTTTTTATCTGACAATTTTATTTGATTTTTGCGCTTTTTGATATAGTTCGTCAATTTTTTTATTAATAAAGTCCGTTTTCTTTTTTTGAATCAGCATGGCACGCACGCTTTCAAAATAATCGCTCGATTCTTCGCCGGTAAATTCAGTTTTGTAACCCATAATGACAATAAGATAGCAATAATTATCATTGCATTTTTCAATGTATTCAGGCTGAACGTTGACCTGCTCTTTGTTTTGAATTTCAATAGAAATTTCCAATTGAATATCTTCCCAAAACAGCCAGCGGTCTTTTTCAACAAAGTACTCAATGGAGTCGGCGCATAGTTCTTCAATTCTGTTTTTCTCAACCACACGTCGATTTTCATCAAACATAATCTCTTTTAAATCATTTAGAATGGGGGAGTTCTTGGACAACTTGACGTAGTTCAGTTTAACGATTTCTTTTTCTGACTTTAAAGTACCGTTGGTTTGGCGAATGACCTTTCGCACCTCTTCGTCGGGAACGTAAAATGTTGCGGAATCGGCAGTCAGTTTTTCAAAATAACTGCTTTTTAATAGCGATTTCCGATATTCTGCCATCTCTTTATCGAAATTTTTTTCGGAAAATGACAACGTTTTTTCTGCTTCGTGGAGGATAATCTGTTCCGTAATCCAATCTTCAATTACCTGATTGGCAAATGCAATGCTGTCGTCTTTGGCCAGACCATCGGGCAAAAATGATTCCACTTCCGATGCGTATAGTTTTTGATTGTATATCTCGGCAACAATTCGGTCATCTGAAGAGTCGCAGCTGCACAGAAAAAGGGTAATTCCAATAAAGAAAAATGCAATTTTTTTCACCGGTTTATTTTTTTATCATCGAAGAAAAAACGGATTCATTGATTTGCGGTTTGTATTTTTCGCGGAGTTCACTGATCCAAGTTTTATCTAAATAATCTTGATAATCAGTAATAACGGTAGCTTTGATACTTTCTAATGGTGCAATTTCCATCGTCTTGGTATCTTTATATTTCTCTTTGTTTGTTTCGTAGAAGTTCACCAATCCAACGCTGTCGGTAGTGGCTTTTCCCCACACGTTTTTGGTATTGATTTCGTATAAAACCATTCCGTCATGAAATTCTTTCACCAATTCGCGAAGTTCGGGATATTTTTCCAATACGTGATCTTTTTCGTAACGTGTCATGTTGTCTTGAATGTACATATCAAAGCGTTCGGTCAAGAAACTCGGAATTTCTTCTTTTTGCAATTGCATTCCTTTGAAACGGTTGATATATTTCGCGAAATCAACGGCGGTGATAGTTATGTCCGCGTAAGTTGCCATTGGTTTTAGTTTGGCAATGCCTTTCAATTCATCTAATTTTGCATCTTTAGATTGGAAAAATTCATCCGGTATATTTTTGATAATGAACTTGATGGCTTTTTCTCTTCCGGCTTCATTGTAGTTGTATTCTTTTTTTAGTTTTGCGATGAAAGAGGCTTTGCTTTTGAAAGAACGAGAGTCGCGCGAAATGCGGTTGCGCAAGGCATATTCGGCGTCGTCGTCCATAACAGATTTTTCGGTTGCCATTAATTTTACGATATGCCATCCGTAGATGGTGGAAATGGGTTGAGAAATTTCTCCCGGTTTTAAATTAAGAACTGCTTTGATGAAGTCGCCCGGGCGACGATTCGGGGCAAAAGGTTCCATTACGCCTCCTTTGTCTTTAGTGGTCACATCTTCCGAATATTTGGCGGTAACCATTCTAAAAGTGGAGTCGGTATTGGCTTTTAGCTCTGTTTGTATTAAATTCAGTTTTATCTTGGTAGAGTCGGCCATCTGACCGTTCTTTGCCAAGGTATCGGAAATGAAAATTTGCGCGATGGTTAAGTTTTGAAGGGCTTCAATTCTATCCACAACATATACCAAGTGGTAGCCGAACTGACTGCGTACCGGCATTGAAATTTTTCCGATAGGTGTGTTGTAAGCGGCTGTTTCAAAAGGATATATCAAATCCAAAACGGTAAAATAGCCCAAATCACCTTTGTTGCCGGGATGTACTCTTCCATTTTGGGGATTTTTCATATCCCGGGCTGAAGGGTCTTCGGAATATTGGGTAGCTGCATCGGCAAAGGTTATTTTTCCCGACAAAATTTCATCGCGAATACTCATCGCTTTCTGATAAGCGGCAAGCGTGTCTTTGGGAGAAGCATTTTCGGTGCAATTAATCAAAATATGTGAAGCCCGAATGTGACTGCCGGCTCTCTCTATCGCTTCCGAAATCAATTGTTCAGTTACTTCTTTATCAATAAGATACTGTTGTGATGATTGTGTTTGGTACGACAATAATTCGTTTTTAAACTGTTTTAAGGTGTCCAATTGCAAAGCCTCACCTTCTTTTACCTTCATCTTAAAGTTGATGAATAAATTCAAATAATCGCGAAGGTCTTTTTCTGTAGCATTTTTCAGATTATTGTTTTTCGCATAAGTCTTTAAAAATTCAGTAGTTGTGATAGATTCGTTGCCAATGGTTACCAATACATCATTTTGGGTTTGAGCAAAAGTTGTAAAGGCAGAGAGGCATAACAGCAATGTACAAACAAACGCAAATTTTAATTTCATAGTCCTTAGGTTTATATTAATGTATTAAATAATGTTTTCATCGTTAGTAACTTTGTCGCCCATCCACACTTCGGAGATGTTGATGATGTGGTCACCCAATTTTTCGAGAAGGGCGTAAAGTCCACTATATATGATTCCTTGATGATAAGTATAGACATTATTTTTAATGTCCGTTAAATGTTCGTTTCTCAATTGATTACGATAAGTATTAATTGCATTTTCAGCTTCTAAAGCTTTATCGATTTTGCCGGTTTTATAGGGACTTTCCAAGTTATTTTGCATAATGACGAGCGCATTTCTCACCAAGTCAAACATTTTCTGAATATGTTCGGTCATTTCGGGAGTAAGGTTCGTTTTAGTTTCATTTTTATTTTCAATGAGTTTTGCCATTTGGTAATTCTGGTCACCGATGCTTTCCAGATTATCGACGATACTCAGTATAGCGGCAATGCGAAGGTTGGTGGCGGGGGCAATACCGTCAGTGGATGCTTTCGCAAGATAATTGGCAATATCTATTTCCAATTTATCGGATTGTTCTTCATAACGTCGTATTCTACTTAGTAAATTGTCATAATCTTTATCGTTCACATCCATTTCAAGAAATCTTGGAATAAATTCGAACATTTTAGCCATTTTCTGTCCAAATAATTGTACCTCTTTATTAGCGGATTCTACTGCTAATTCGCCCACTTTCATAAAACCGGAGTCGATATATTCCAATTTAAAGATTTCATCATCTTCGTTAGCGGTTCTTTTTACCATAAAAGTAGTCAATTTTTCGATTTGCGGGATAAACCAAATCAGGAGTGACGTATTTAAAATATTGAAAGTAGTATGGAAAAGGGAGAGTGCGATGGGGATAGCGGCAAAAGTCTCATAAGGCGATTGCCCGTCCATTTGAATGGTCAGAAAATTGATTCCTTTTAAATACGGATGAAAGACGCAGAGCATCCATACAACTCCTATCAGATTGAAAATCAAGTGTGAACGGGCGGCGCGTTTGGCAGAATAATTTCCTACAATTGCTGCAATATTAGCGGTAATTGTAGTGCCGATATTTTCACCTAATACCAAAGCAACGGAAATTTCAAACGGAATGGCACCTTGAGCGCAAAGTACTATCGTTAATGCCATCATTGCACTAGATGATTGCAGTACAATCGTTAAAATAGTACCGATCAATACAAACAAGAATATGTATCCATAGCCAACGTTGTTGGTATCGGTTACAATTCCCGTAAATAAATTCAGAAATTCTTGATTATGAGCCAAATCCAAATCTTCAATATTCCCTTTTAAAGAGGTAAGTCCTAAAAACAGCAAACCGAAACCCACACAAAACTCACCGAAATGTTTCAATTTTTCAGGTTTCATCATCATCATCAGAAATCCGACACCTATTACAGGTACAGAGGGAATGTCATATTTGATACCGAAAAGGGTAATAATCCATGCGGTGACGGTTGTTCCAATATTGGAACCCATAATTACCCCGATGGCATTAGATAATTTTAGAAGTCCGGCATTCACAAAACTCACAACCATAACGGTTGTAGCGGACGAAGATTGGATGGCGGTAGTGACGAAAGTTCCAGTAAAAACAGCCTTAAACCGATTGGAAGTAAATCTGCTTAAAACATTGCGAAGTCCTTGACCTGCAACACGTTGCAGTGCTTCGCTCATGTATTTCATTCCAAACAAAAAGAGTGCAAGCGAGCCTATCAACTGCACGCATAACATTAAAATAGATAAACCATCCATACGATTGAGAATTTGCTGCAAAAATAAGAAAATTCACTAACTAATGGACATTTTTTCTGTAGTTTCTTGAATAAATCTTGTAAAAAAATGACATTATAAAACCGTAATCATTCCCGTGTACTTTTCTTTTTTATTAATGCCTTTTGGTTTAACGAAAATCACGTAGTTATAAACTTGGTTTGGGAATATTTTGCCATTGGAGGAGCCGTTCCATTTAAAATGCGGGTCTTCGGAATGGAAAACGACCATACCAAAGCGGTTGTAAATGAAAATCTCGAATGCACCTACTTCTGTTCCTTCCGGAAGGGCAAAATAGTCATTGATACCATTGTTGTCGGTTGGGGTAATGGTGTTAGGCAAATATATGTTGAAAGGGCATCTTTCTATTTCTATTGTTGCCATCCCTTGACACTCTCCATCGTGAGCGGTTACGTAGTAAGTTCCTGAAATAGTTGCAGTTATCTCCGGTGTCGTTTCTCCCGTGTTCCAAACTAAAGTGGGAGCGTTTGTTTCTGCTACTAAGATGGCTTGATGATTTTCGCAGAAATTTTCTGTCATATTCTCAATACTCACATCAATATTGCTGCTTAAGATAATCTCCACTTCGTCGGAGGTTTCGCAGCCGTCATCATTGGCGACGATGACGGAATAGAGTCCGGGTTGATTTACCGATAGGGTAGGGGTAGTAGCGCCGGTATTCCACATGTAGGTTGCAAAACCGGTTCCCGCGTTCAACATTACCGGAAATTGATAATCATAACAGATTGATATATCGTTACCTAATGAAACTGAAGGTCTTGGAGCATAATCCAAATGCAGTTCCAAAATACTATCGCATTCACCGGAAAGGTCAATGGTATCCATATAAACCCCCGGCTCTGTGATGGTACGTCCATTAAACAAGTAGCTTTCTCCTTGACAAATTGTAACATTTGAAACGATAGGGGCTATGGGTGCAATATGGACAGGTGCCGAAATGGTGTCAAACATATCGTTATAGCAGTTCGTATAGATTCTTTCAATGATAACGGTCACGATGTAAGTTCCGGGAAGAGGGTACTGATGCTCAACTATTTGACCTTCAGCAGTATCTCCATCTCCAAAGTCCCAACGGATATTGGTATATTCATAATCAACTTCGGCTTCAAACGTAATGGGGTTAAATTGACAATCGAAAGCACCATCCACCAATGAGCTGGTAGGTACGTCGTTAATGAGGACTTGTCGATTAAGATTGATGGCACTTGAACCCACGGCATACGAATAGCTTTCACACTGTCCCAATCCGTAAACGTGAGCCACGAACCCTCCTTGTGTATTGCGGATGGTGTGAGAACCGTAGGTAAGGTTGACTTTTGCAAAAGAGTATTCCGGATTTCCTGTTACGGTGCTAAATTGAGCAGAAATATTAGTTCCATCTAATTGCATTCCCGCAACATTATCAGTTTCTGTAACGACATTCACAAAGTGGTATTGGGTAACATCGACTGTAAAAGTGCCGAAAGTAATTTCGCTGATTTGCTGTTCTACAGGGTTGATAACCACCATAGAAGGGTCGCCGTCGGTACCACCGTAAGAGTATCCTGTGAAATAAAGAAATACGGAAGCAGGCTCGGAAGTTTCCAAGAAAGCGGAGCCTTCGGAACTAGACATTTCAAATTCGTATGTAGCACCTGCATTGATGGTAGTAAGGATTGTCCCGTTTTTACGGATTTGGCAATTATCGTTTAATGCGGTTACGCGAATAATGTCGTTGGTTCTCATATTGGAGGTGGTGAGTACAAAATTTTTGCCCCAATAAGCCACGGGAATGGCCTGTTCAACGATATGGTCGCAGCAACACTGACCCTGCGGAATATTTACGCACATATTTCCGCTAAAAACGGCAATTTTTTTACAATCTTGTGCCATAATTCTTGATCCCGACAAGTCACCGTAGGTGGTGGAAGCCACCTGATAACATTCGCCTCTGTCCAAGGTAACATTAAAAAGCGTATTGGCAGCGTGACCGTTTTCGGTTGCACATGCGGGTGTGATATCGACAATGGTGTTATCTTCGGTTGCCAATATGATAAATTCGCCATTTCGTGTATTGATAGGGTAAGTTTGTACCATGTATTCTTCCATTAAAGAAGGAAGAGGCAAAACGTTAGTGATGTCGAAAGAGGCACTGGTAAGGTTGGAGGCATAGAGAGAAACCGTGTCGGTAGAAGTAACAAAGAGCCCTGTTTGTGTAATTGATTCGGAATTAATGGTGTAGGCTTGTGCGGCGGGAATTACCAACTCCGTAACGAGACCGGAGGTAACAGTAAACGGCAGATTCCAACCGGTATTCGGGTTCGTAATATTTCCCGAACAATTCCGAGAACCCGTGATGATAAGCTTTAATTCCAACGGACTGCCTTCATCAATATTTTCGAGAAAAGTAACCCAAAATTCTTTACCCAAAGTAGAAGGACTCTGAGTAAATCCACTATTCATTATCGCAATCAAAATAAAAGCGATCAGAAACTGTTTTATATTCATCTTTATCATAGACTTGTGTATTTTAAATAACGAAAATACTTCCGCTATACATGTGTTTTTTTAATTCGTAAATTGGTTTAATGTATATTTTATATGTAAATACATTATTATTAGCTATTTTACCATTTACTGTTCCGTCCCAAGTAAAATGCGGGTCGGTAGAATGGTAAACCAATTGTCCCCAGCGGTTGTAAATGAAGATTTCAAATTCATCAATGACTTTGGTGCTGGTCATACAGAACACGTCATTCATTCCATCCGGGTAAGTCGGGGTAATGCAGTTGGGAAGATATATATCAAGAGGACAGGAAGGAATTTCGATAAAGGCGATTGCTTCACATTTTCCATCATAAGCGCGAACCGAATAGCGTCCGTGAGTATTGACTTCAATGGATGTGGCTGTTTCACCGGTATTCCATCGAACGTTGGGCGCATTGGTGACGGCAGTGAGTATGGCTTGACCGTTTTCGCAAAAATCTGCGGTTTCGTTTTGAATTTCAACATCAATATTGCTTTGAACGTGGATGGTGATTTCGTCTGAACCTTCGCAACCGGCAGCATCATAAGCGAATACGGAATAAGTCCCGGGAGCATTTACCTGAATGGAAGAACTTGTTTCACCGGTACTCCATTGATAACCGGCATAACTGATTCCGGCATTCAAAGTGATGGGGAACTCACTATTTGAGCACAATGTCATGTCATTTCCGAGTGAAACTTGCGGAATGGTGCCATAGCTCAGTGTTAATGCTATAATGCTATCGCAACCGGCGACGGTAGAAATGGTATCCATATAAACGCCTGGTTGCGTAAGAGTTTGACCTGCAAACAGATAAGTTTCACCGGGACAAATGACGACAGAGGTCGGAATAGGATCGGTAGGAACAACCGACAACGTTAATTCAATTACACTATCACAATCAGAATTGGTAGATAAAGTGTCCAAATAGACGCCCGGGGTCGTTAGAATGGTACCATAAAAGTCATAACTTCCTCCATTGCAAATAGTTGCAGTAACAGGGATAGGATCCGGCGGTGGAATATTAATAACGGTATAAAGTGTATCGAAATAATCATCCATGCAGTTGGTACCCACACGCTCCACCACCACCATTACGTCGTAATGTCCGGGTGCACCATAGTTATGCGAAACATTGTCTCCTACAGCGGTTGAATCATCTCCAAAATGCCAAGTGATTGTGTTGTAGTTATATCCGACCGAAATGTTGAAGTCGATAGGGCGATTGAAACAATATTGTTGATTATCGGGAATAGCTATCGTATTTACGTTATTGACAAATAGTTGATTATTGAAATTAATAGCACTTGCTCCGACTGAGTAAGCATAAGAGGTAACATCCAATAATCCATAGACGTGTGCAATAAATCCGCTGTCACTTTGCAAAGTATGAGTGGCATGGGCAATATTCAGGCGGGCGAAAGAGAGGGCTGCATTTCCGTTCAGCGTGGCAAACTGTGCACCGATGTTATTGCCATCCAAGGTAACGGAATTCGTATTGACGGTAGGGGTTACGATATTGACATAGTGGTTGATGACGGTACTATATTCATAAGTACCGAAAGTGATTTTTTTAATTCTTTGTTCAATAGGATTAATGAGAACCATTGAGGGGTCTCCGTTGGTTCCTGCGCAACTCTGTCCCACCAAGTATAAGTAAGTGACGGCGGGAGCGGAAGTTTCGATAAAGCAAGAGCCTTCGGTAGATAGGATTTCAAATTCATAGGTGCCACCGGCATTCAGTGTACTGACGGTGGTACCGTTTTTTCTTACGGTTGTGTTATTGTTGTATGCGGTTACTCTGACTCTGTCTCTTGAGCGCGACATGGAGGTAGTGATGGCGAATTTGGTTCCCCAATAAGCGATGGGAATCATTGGTTCGTAAATGTGGTCGCAATAGGTACATCCAACGGGAACATTTGTGCATTTATGACCGGCGAAAACGGCGATTTTTTTGCAATCTCTTGCCACAACGGTAGTGCCGGAAAAGTCGCCGGTGGTTGAGGTGGTAACCAATTGATAGCAATTACCTTGATTCAGTGTGACGCTAAATGTTACGCCGGCAGCGTTTCCACCGGTGGTAGCAGCGGTGGGAGTAATATCAACGACAGTATTGTTTTCGGTAGCCACAATCAGGATTGAGCTGCCGTTTAGGTTAGGATTATAGGTTTGAATTAAATATTCGTCAAGTAAAGCATTGGTTGGTAATATGTTGGCTCCGTCAAAAGAACCAAATCTGTAATTCATTGAAAAGGCGGAAATGGTATCGGTGGAAACGATATGTATTCCCATGTTGGCAATGGAGGAGGTGGTAGTAACATAACCTTGTGCTTGGGGAATGACTACATCAATACGTCCGTTATTGGTAAGTGTGAAGTTGGTACTCCAACCGGTATAAGGGTTGGAAATTGTTCCGGAGCAGGCGCGTTCAGCCGAAAGAATAACGCATGTTTCTTCAGGGGTGCTGGCAGCTTGCATAAAAGAGAACCAAAAATCCGTTCCCTGTGTGGAGTGTGTCTGCGCCGACAATGAAGAATAAAACGAACTAAATGCAACATAAAATATTAATAATAAGTACTTTATATTATTTACACGTATAAATATTTTTTTCATTATCATAAAATAAGGTATTACCCAATAAGGACGCAAATATATAAAAAATGTTGCCTTATCATGCACTTTAAAAAAAATAAAAAAAAACGGAAAGAGAATTCTTTCCGTTTTTTATTAATACTAAAAATGTGGATTATCTACCACCTTTTTTAGTTGGAGTTTCGGTTTTAACAGCTTTTACATCTGTAGCAACTGCTTTAGCAGCGGTAACAACTTTTTCTGTAGTTGTTTTTTCTTTTTCTACTGTAGGTTCGGTAGTAGCTTTGGGAGTGTTGGTTTTAGCAGGAGTGTTTTGAGCAACGACAGGTTCTTCAACAACTGCCGGAGTGTCAACAACAGCAACAGGAGTATCAACAACTGCTGTTGTATCTGCTTTTTGGTCTTGATTTTTGTTGTTTCCGCAAGCTACGAATAAACCGGCTGCTAATAATACTAAAAATAATTTTTTCATCTTGAATAATATTTAATTGTTTGTTTATAAAGGTTCTAATTATTTCGCATTGTAAGTTAATGTGAAAGTATATGTTCCGGGAGCTTTTGCTTGATCGGCTGTTTCAGTAAAAGTGTAATTGATTTTTAATATATCTTCTGTTACTTCAACTACTTTTACACTTTCTGCTTCCGAATCATAGAAGAAAGGAATCTGCATAGTCATAGTCATATCATCTTCATTAAATGAATAACTTCCAAGTGAATATTCTTGTCCGGGTGTACCCGTACAAACTTGATCACCGGGGTTCAAATATTCAAAACCATCTTCTTTAAATTTGATAATATCATCTTTTTCACAATCATAGATGTAGCCATCAAATAAATTTCCGATTTGGCCTCCACCATTCAAATTATAAGCAGGTGAGGAAGTTGCAGTACTCAATACCCAACCTTTTTCAGCAGTTAACAATTCAGTTTTTGTTTTGTCTTTCTTATATGAAGCAAATGCAAGTAGACAAACTGCTGCAATAATCATAATACTTAAAACTCTCTTTTTCATAACTTTAAATTTTAATTGTTGTGTTTATTTGATGACGCAAAAATACTATTATTTTTGATATAGTGATATTTAGAAAAAAAAATATTCATTTTTAACGTTTATTATATATTTTTGTGTTTTAGCAACTTATAAGTTGACAATAGTAATACCGTATCCACCTAATTCCAATTGTTCATCGTAAAAAGATACCACTTCTTTACGTTTTGAAAGGTATTGGCGAATGACGTTGCGCAAAATCCCGTTGCCTTTACCATGAAGGATTCTGACTTGATGAATACTAATGAGTATCGCTTCGTCCAAATAGCTTTCCACTTCGTTGATCGCTTCGTCGGCACGATGACCGCGCAAATCCAACGTGGTTTGAAAAGAAGCAATTTTTTTGTTCATCGTTTCAGATAAAGTGCCTCCATCCATTTTGATCCCATGTCTTTGTACACTTTTAGCCTCTTTTTTGCTGATTTTTACAATTTTTCCTAATGTCGTTTTAAAAGAAATGGAATTAAAAGAAATGGTAACATCACGACCGGAAATGGAAGTTACTTCGCCCACTGTTTGTATATCAGCCATAAAAACGGAATCACCAATACGAATAATACTGTCCTCTTTGACCGTTTCTTTTTTCTGAGTCGGCAAATGCCTTACCGGAATGGCAGGTTTCAGTGCTTCTTTGTCCTCCGCCCATTCAATTTCTTTTTTCAATTCTACTTTTACCTTGGCGATCTCTTTTCGAATCTCTCTGGTCTTTTCCGTTTCTGCTTTGGCTTCCTTAATCTCGCGAATGGTTCTTTCAATCACTTTATTGGCACTATCAATGATTGTAGTAGCTTGATTCTTTGCATTTTGCAAAATTCCTTTGCGCTGTTTTTCCAATTCGGAAAACTTTTCACTATAATCCTGAATCATTTCCGCTAAATGCTCGTCTGCGGAACGTACCAACTTTAATTTCTGTTCGGTTTCAATTTTCGCCATTTCAATCTCTTCCAACTTCCTTTCGTAGTCAATTTGGGCAGTACCGGATTTTTGAATGGCATTTTGGATAATTTCTTCAGGGAAACCGATTTGTCTCGCTATTTCATACGTAAATGAACTCCCCGGATTTCCAATTTTGAGGATAAAAAGAGGTTTCAGTATCTTTGTATCAAAAAGCATTGCTCCATTAATGGCCTCAGGATAGCGGTCGGGGAACATTTTTAAATTACCGTAGTGCGTTGTGATGATCCCGAATGATTTTTTGTGATAAATCGCCTCCAGCATCGCTTCTGCCATCGCACCGCCTAAATTGGGTTCCGTCCCTGAACCGAACTCATCAATCAAAAATAGCGACCGCTCATTCATGTTCTCCATCATAATTTTTAAATTACGAAGGTGAGAACTGTACGTACTTAGGTCATTTTCAATGGATTGCTCATCTCCCATGTCGATAAAGAAATCGGAAAAAATGCTCATATCGGAAGTTTCATCCATCGGAACCAACAAACCGCATTGCAACATATATTGCAGTAAACCAATTGTTTTCAAACATACCGATTTGCCACCCGCGTTAGGACCGGAAATGATCAAAATCCTTTGTTCCGGTTTTAACTCAATGGAAAGAGGTTGTACCGTTTTACCCGATTTTTTGAATTTTAAAAATAGAAGAGGATGAACGGCTTTATACCAATTTAATAACTGATTTTCAAATAGATGTGGAAAAACTCCGTTGATTTCAATGGCAAAAAGTGCCTTGCTGCGAATGAAGTCTATCGTTCCCATAAATTCGTGATAAATTCTCAAATTGGGAATAGATAATCGAATTTCGTTCGTGATGGTGGTCAGAATTTTGATAATTTCTCTTTTCTCGGCATTGAGTAAATCTTTCAGCTCATTATTGGCAGCGAAAACATCGGTAGGTTCAATGAAAACCGTTTGTCCGGTGGCAGATTCATCGTGGATAAAACCTTGCAATCGTCTTTTGAATTGTGCTTGAACGGGAATGCAGAGCCGCCCGTTACGAATGGTCATTTCGGCATCTTCTTTCACAATGCCTTCTTGTTTGGCTTGTGTCAGCAGTTTCCTAATTTTTTTGTCGGCTTCGTTGGAAATATGGATGATCGCACTCTTGATGCGACGAAGCTCGTCGGAGGCATTGTCGCGCAAATTGCCCTTTTCATCAATAATTCGCCGAATAGATGCCAATAGCGATTTTTCCAATACAATATCCTCGCAAATTGCCCACAAATAGGGAAATTTTTCTTCTTCGTGCCGTATTCTAAAATAGACGACCGTCTGTATGACAGATTGTATAATAGATTGTAAATCAGCTAATTCATCTAATTCGATGAATGTACCGTCTATGGCAATTCGGCTTAATGTATCCGAAAGGTTGTGATAATCCTGAATGGAGAGATTGTCTTCGAAAAGCAGTACCGATTTATATTCGTTGACTTGCGAAAGTTGAGTTTGAATGGTTTCCATTTCACATCCGTATTGCATGATATCAACACGTTGTTTGCCCATTTCGCTAACGCAATGAGTTATAAGCCAATTTCTTATGGAATCGAAGCCGATTTTTTCTTCGTAGGAATCAGGATAAACCATAGCTGCTATTTCTTTTTCGCCAATTGTAAAAATTCATCATCAACATTAAAAATCTCGGCAATTTTCAATGCTTCGGCAGGAATGTCGTCGGAAGTGGTTTCTACTAACGAATAATCCATATAGCGATAAATATTCTGTGGAGTGATTTTATTTGATATTTCATTGACCATCAATCCTTTTACACGAAGTCGTCGGCATGGAGCGGTAATTCCGCTGTAATGGGTGGTAATGATTGACATTACATTATATTTATTCATCATTGTGATAAACGCATTGACCAACGATTTGCCTTCGTCGGGATTGGTGGTTCGTGCCAATTCATCTACCAAGGCGAGGATTTTAATCCCTTTTTTTGCTTCGTCAATAATTTGATTGATATTCAAAATTTCGACCGCAAAAGAGGAAAGTCCTTTTTTTTCGGATTGTTGGTCATCAATGATACAGATAATATCCTCAACCGGTGAGAGGGTGGCTTGGTGCGCGGGAACGTAAAATCCGAACTGAAACAGATTGTGTGCCAAGTGAATGGTTTTCAATATCATTGTTTTACCTGCCATGTTGGCACCGGTAATCAAACATGGTTTGGCGTCCAAATCAATGTCGATGGGTTGAAAAACATTGTTGGTTTTTTCTAAAATCGTTTTCACTTCAGGATTATACAATTGCTTGTAACTGATAGTGTCGATTGAAATGGCAGGTTTGCACCAATGTCCGTTTAATGCCAATTGGCTTTTTGCAAAAAGTACATCGAAATAGGCGAGAGCATTAAGATTTTTAATCAAATTGTTCCAGTAAGGATGCAATAATTCGGTCAATTTTTGTCGAATTCGGTCCTCAATTTTAGATGCTTCCCACATGGCTTGTTCTTTCAGCGATGTATCAGTAGTTTGCTGTATCTTTTTTCGGATACTTTCCAGTTCGCTGTCGTAAGCCGAGTAGATATAAAAATGGGCAATTTGGCTGTTCTCGGGATCTAATGTCTGAATGATTTTAGATAAATCGTATAATTTAATATCTTCATAATTAGCATCTTGCAAAAGAACTTTTATCTTCTGAGAGGTAATGGAAAATTTTTTGATTTCAAAAAATTCGACATCATCCGGTATTTGCAGTTTTTTGAGATTGAGAATGGTTTGTCTAATGTCGTTCAAATCTTGAAGTAACGGAGGAATCTGTTTTGCAATCATCGGATTGAAATCAATAAATTGGATACATTTTTCAACGTTATCCAATTCATTTTGAAGTTGTTCCGGATTTGTAATGAGCGGTTGATTAAGAATTAAAGATTTACCGATTTGTGTATTTAAAGGCAGTAGATTATACACAAATTGAAGTCCGTTTACATTTTTCAGTTGTTCTTTAAAACTTTTCATTCATCGGCAGCCATTATTTCTTGGGCATATTTTTTTGCATTTGCTGTTGTTGTTTAACCATCTCTTCCATTTTCATTTGCCATTTGGATTTTTTGACCGGTTTTTCCATATTCAGCAATATTTTTTTATGCAATTTATCTTCGTTGACCGCCATTCTGAAAATCCACATTTGCAAGAAAGTAATCAAGTTTACCAATAAATAATAGTAAGTCAATGCGGAGGAGAAGCTGTTGAACATTCCCAAGAAAAGAATTGGCATGATATACATCATAATCTTCATCATTTTCTGTTGGTCGCCAGTGCCTGCGGCCATCATTTTGTTGTTGAGCCAAGTGTAAATTAATGTAGCAATGGTCATTAGCAGCGTGAATAAGCTGACGTGGTCGCCGTAGAACGGAATATTGAAACTGAAGTCGAGAATGGAATCGTAGGTGGAGAGGTCTTCTGCCCATAAGAAAGGTTGTTGTCTCAATTCGTAAGCAGAGGGGAAAAAGCGGAACATGGCAATTAAAATCGGCATTTGCAAAAGCATCGGCAAACAGCCCGACATCGGATTGACGCCGGCGCGCTTATAAAGTGTCATCGTCGCCTGCTGTTTTTTCATTGCATCTTCCTGCTTTGGATAACGTGCGGTAATTTCCTCAATTTGAGGTTTCAAAACACGCATTCTGGCAGAGGAAAGGTAGGTTTTATACGCAATAGGGAATAAAACTATTTTAAGTAAAACAGTTAAAATCAAGATGATAATACCATAGCTGATGCCGTAAGCCTCTAACCAGTTGAACAACGGAATGACTGCAAAACGGTTAATCCAATGCAATAAGAAAAATCCCCAACCGAGCGGAACTTGTTTTTCAAGATTTAAGTGGTAGGGTTCCAATAATTTATATTGGTTGGGTCCGAAATACAGACTCATATCGAATTTTCCACTGTCAAGGCTAGCTACTTCAAAACCAAGATTGGTGGTTGTTTTCTTTAGAAGAGGCTTACTACTTTCCGATTCGGGAACTTGTACTTCAAGCGTCCCATTTTTAAAAGCATTGTCGCCGGCAATAAGAATAGAAGTGAAAAATTGCTGTTTGAGAGATACCCATTTCAAATTGGTGGTTAGGCTTTTTTTGTCTGAAGCGCGTTCATCCAAATTTTCTACTTCATTCAAATTATCCATATAATATAATGTAGTAGCATCTTTTTCGTACTTGTAATTTTTTTCGACATTATTCAAATCGGCATTCCAATCCAAGCTGAATTGACGTTTGTTGGGATAAATATATTTTGACAAATTGACGAAATGAATGGTATAGCTAAATTCGTAATCATTTGATTTGAAAGTATATACGTATTCTAAATAGCTATTTTTATCAATAACGGGTTGGGTTTGGGAAGAATCGCCTTTTTGGTAGGGATACAGGCGTAAAGACAAAGAGCGAGTTTCGCCGGCTTTTACGTTCAAGGTATCTTCGGAAGCCACGAAAAAGTAATCTTTTGTATTAACTACTGTATAATCAGGTAGTTTAAATTCAAAAGATATGGAAGTTGATTCTTTATCAAACAAAACAAGTTTTTCCTTGGGTGCATCCTTAGGAGTATAACGATTGATTTGATTGAATTCGATACGTTTAATGTAGCCGCCGGTCTTTGAAAATTGGTATTGTGCGATGTCTGTATTAACAACATAATCAGCGGTTTGCGTCGAGTCAACATATCCAAAAACGCTGTTAGTTGCTGTTTTTGCAGCGGGTTGTGCGGTGGGTTGTTGAGGTGAATTTTGAGTTTGTTTGGGTGCTGATTGAGTACTATCTTGCAATTGTACCGTAACGTTTGCAGAATCTTTTTTTGCTTGTTCCGCTAACTCTTTTACCTGTTTTTCTTGTACTTTTTTAGTTTTGTTGGTGGTGTAAAAACTATAACCGAGAAACAATCCGAAAATAAGTAACAGTCCAATAATTGTATTCTTATCCATATATGATTAAGTTGATTTTTGAGGGTGCAAAGATACTAAATTATTTTGTTATCCTACCATAAAATAGGTTTCGGGATATTCGTGCTTCGTTTCCTTGACTCTTTTGCTTAATGCGTAAGCAAAAGTGAGTGTTCCGATTCTGCCGATATACATATTGAAAATGAGAACAATTTTTCCTAAAGATGAAAATTCTGCGCTGCAGCCGGTGGACAATCCGCAAGTGGTGAACGAGGAAACGGATTCAAACAGAATGTCCGAAAAGGAGAAACCGGGTTCGATAATGGAAATAGCAAATGATGATACGAAAATCATAACCAAAGAGATAACGACTATTGAAAAAGATTTGTCAACAATTTGAAAAGGAATGGTTTTGCGGTTGAATTCGATTTTGTTTTTTCCTTTGATAGTGGCGAAGATGGATTTAATGATTACGAAGAATGTGGTGGTCTTGATGCCGCCTCCGGTACTGCCGGGTGATGCGCCGATGAACATTATCAGCATCACAAATAAAAGTGCGGGCGTTGATACGGAAGGAACATCCACGACATTGAAGCCCGAAGTGCGCGAAACAACTTGAAAGCAGGAGGTGAATAATTTTTCAAATAGCGTATCTTTTGCTGCAAGGCTTTTGTTGTATTCCAAAGCACAAAAGACAATAGTTCCGATAATGATGATGGAAAATGTTGTCAGTAAAGCAATTTGGGTGCCGGTGGTCAATTTTTTCCAACTTTTCCTTTTCCTTTCTTTGATGATGGCGGGGTCAAAGAAATCGCGCAAAACCACAAATCCGATGGCACCGATGAAGACCAACAGCATAATGATGGTTTGCGGAAAATAGCTGTTATAAATTTCCGGTGCCATCATATTGGCATCCCATAATGAGAAACCGGCATTATTAAATGCAGAAATGGCATGAAAAACAGCAAATAACAAGGTCTCCTTGTCGGAACCGAATAAACCGGTCGTCTGCCAATATAAAAACAGCAAGATAATTCCGATGCCTTCAATGATGAAAGTGGAAAGGACAATTTCTCTTAAAATGAAAGATGTTTCGGAAATTTTATTGGTCTCAAGCATGTCTTTGATGAGATATTGATAGCGTAAACCGGTGTGGGAGTGAGAAAGGAAAGTAATGAAAAAAGTGGCAAAAGACAAAATACTCATTCCTCCCATTTGCATCAAAAGAATGATGACGATTTGTCCGCTTTGGGTAAAATTCTGTGACACACTGATGGTGGTTAATCCTGTAATAGAGCTTGCACTCGTGGCAGTAAACAGCGCATCAACAATTGAAATGTTGTGAGTGGTCATCTTCGGCATCATCAGCAGTACTGTACCGATACTAATCAGTATAAAGAAAGAAGCCATCATCAAGAGGGGCGGACTCATCGTAATGCGTTTGAAAATGGTATTAATTTTTGCAATCTCAATAAAGATGATACAAAAATAATAAATGTGAAAATAGCGAGTGGAATGTTTTGTAAATACTTCAATATTAGTAGCTTGAGATGCTAATTGTAAATTAACGAAGTAGGAGATGATGAGTATGATGATGACAATAAATTCCATAATATTCTCCTTGAGAAAATCTAATTTTCGCTGAGAATACAGAAAACGGATGAGGTATTTCAAAATATAAAAGATGAAAGCCGCAGTAACGATAGAAGATATCAGGTTCTTGGTTTCGGGAAGAACATAAAAACCATGTTCATAAATGATGGCGATGCCGGCGGCAATGCAGAATAAGGCAGTGAAAACTTTTAGCAAAAATTCAACAATGTGTTGGTAATTGAAAAGTTTTAAATTGATTTTTCTCTTTATATAATCAAGGTTCTCCCGTGTCATGACACTTTATTGATTTTTCTTGATAAAATTCTCAATATCGCGAGAAAGTCCAAATAATACAAAACAATCGTTCTTTTCGATGATAGTTGATGTTTCGGGGACCCCTAAAATGTGTCCGGCGAGTTGATTGGGGACATTTTTTTTGTTTGTTTCTTCGTAATTTTTCCGAATGGTAATCAAACTCAATCGATAACTGTCACGCAAATTGATGTCGCCTAAGGTCATTCCTATCAGTCGTGAAGGCGTAATGATTTCGGCAATTCTATATCCATCAGGAAGTTGTAAGTAAGAAAGTATATTCGGATTGAGCAAACGTTCTGCAAATACGATTCCAATTTCATCTTCGGGAGACAAAAATTCGGTAATTCCCATCTTCTCCAAAATGATTCGTTGATTGGCACCCATGGTTCTGCAAATAATTCGTTTGACCCCCAAATCCAACAAGTTGGCGGCGCAAAGCAAGCGTTTGACAAAATCATTGCCGATGGCAACCACGACGGCATCAAAATCTTGAATGTTTTCTGCAATTAATGCCTTTTTATTGGTAGCGTCGATGCAAACGGCATACGCTACATCTTCCGAAATATCTTGAATAACACTGATTTCCGAATCAATGACTAAAACCTCAGCTCCGTTTTGGGAGAGTGCAATCGCAATGGCGGAACCAAAATGACCGGCTCCAATAATAGCGAATCTTTCGTTTGACATACTATCTTTCTATTTATTTACCAAGCGGCAAAAATACAATTTTTATAATTGATTTTTCTTGTTTTGCCAATGTTTAATTAAATATTTTTCTTTGTCTGTTTCCGAAATTATTGAAAGTGCCTGATTTACTTCATTTATGGTGCCTACACACTCAAAGGGTTTCTCTTCCGCAATTCCGGTTAGCTCATCAAAATATTTTTCCAACGACGGTTTATTCAGCAAATCTTCCCCGAAAATTGAAATCATTTTGGCATCATCGATAAATGGTGAAAGAATAATGTAGGCAAATAGGCATTTTGAACACTCACAGCACCATTTGTCCTCCTTGCTTCCGGCATTACAACTTTTGAAAACTTCAAAATATTGCGGGTATTGTGCAAAAAACTCGGCAATTTCCAACTCCGTATAGGGACGCAGATGACTATAATAATGACTTACATCATTCATATTGTCCTGAACGTATTGCTGAAAGTCGTGCTCAAATTCTTCCGATTTTGAATATTGGTGATTGATTTCCGTATTGGGAATGGTCGGCTCGTTGGCACTTGATTCGTTCGAAAGTGCAATATTACGAGTGTTTGTTGCATAACTAACTAATAATGAATAAAATGCAAGCATCGCCGAAAAGGGAGTGTGCCCGTTTAAATATCCAAGACTATTTAATTCTAAAAGACGTTTGTCAATTTCGCGATGAAGCACAACGATGTCGTCCTGTTCAGGGAATCCGGCAATTTTGGCGCATGACAACGTTGCTCCGCGCGGATTAATAATGAAAGGTATGATGTCTTGGTGGCTTCGCAATTGTTCTAATGTGACGACCGAATCTTTACCGCCACCAATGGGAACAATCACGCAGGAACTTTCTTCAATGATTCTATAACTTGATTTTCTAATGTACGGAGCATCGTCGGGAAACCTAAACTGCAAGAAATTTTCCGCATCGGTGGTAATTCCGTTTTGATAGAAAAATTCTCCTAATCCTTTCCAATAGAGCTTTTTCCACCAAATCTGTTGCGCTTTTGTCAGATGATAGGGGTGAACAATTACGGTTGGCGAGCAAGTGCATTTCCAATAACTGATTAATTCAATCATGCCAATGTGAAATACTAACCCTTTGATTTGAGCTTTTTGTAATGCGTGCGAACTATATTTGCCCAACGACAATTTCATTTTGGGAGCGAAACGATTTTTTTCGCCAATTCTAAAAAAGAATTGCATATCAATTTGATTATCTTTTATTTGAAATTGATAATCGTCGAAATGAAAAACCGGATGATGAAAACGGAGTTCGTTGAAAAGAGATTGGTTTTGTTGCATAATGATTAATTATTGATGATGATAGGGTTCGCCTTTCCAAATTGTCATGGCGCGATAGAGTTGTTCTGTGAAAATGAGTCGGGTCAGGATGTGCGGGAAGGTCATTTGTGAAAGTGCAATTTGATGGTTGGCGCGATTGTAAACTTCTTCCGAAAAACCGTAAGCCCCGCCAATCAGAAAAAGGATTCGTTTGGTACAACGGTTCATCTGTTGTTGTATAAATTGTGATAAGTCTATGGAAGTCAGTTCTTTACCATGTTCATCCAACAAGATTACAAAATCGGTGGTTTCTATTTTTTTAAAAAAAAGAGCACCTTCCTGTTTTTTTTGTTCTTCAATGGATAATTTGGTGTTTTTTAGATAAGGAATGGCATCCATTTCAAAAGGAACATAAAATTTTATTTTGGTAACATAGTTTGTAATTGCTTTCTGCAACGATTCTGCATCTTCTTTACCTATAAATAATAATTTTATTTTCATTATTAATGTTGAACTGATTTATTATTAATAACTTCCAATGCTTTTAAAATGGTTTTATCGGTAGAATTGATGATGGGATAAAAAGCTTTGTCTTCATATAAATTTCTTCCGATAAAAGCTTTGATCCATAGTTTTAACTCTTTATTGGAAGCATGGTTCAATTTTACACTTGGATTTCCTTTTTGAGTATAAAATTTCATAAATTGTGCGACTAAAGCATCGGAAACGACCATTTTTTTGACAAAATCGCGACTATTTTTGAATTGTTTGGTCAGTTGCTCATGATTTTGATTGGTATAGTTGAAAGTAAATTCGATGAGTAATCCGCTATTAAATATTTCATTGAAAGCCAATGTATTACTATCTCTATCCAAAGGAACGAAGAAGTCGGGCATAATGCCGCCGCCGCCATAAACGATACGTCCTTTTTTGGTTTTATATTGCAAACTTTTGTCGAATTTAATGCTGTCGGCGTTGTCCATTTCTCCGTTTTCGTAGCGGTGAAGAAGATCTTCGTAGTAAACTTCGTCACCTTTATCGTATTTTTTTTGAATACATCTTCCACTCGGGGTATGGTAACGGGCGATGGTGAGGCGAAGGGAGGATTTGTCGGAAAGGTCAAATTGTTGTTGTACAAGACCTTTGCCGAAGGAACGCCGTCCGACAACCCACCCGCGGTCGTTGTCTTGAACAGCACCCGCCACAATCTCACTCGCCGACGCACTGAAATCATCAATCAAAACTACCAATTTCCCCTTTTCAAAACTACCGCGTTTGGTGGCAAATATTTGATTACTTGGTACTTTAAGCCCTTCCGTGTAAACAATCATCTCTTTGTTGGGCAGCAATTCATCGCAAATATCAATGGCGGTATTTAAGTAGCCTCCGGGGTTGCCCCGCAAATCCAATATCAAAGATTGTAACCCTTGCTTGCGTAAAGAATAAATGGCAGACATAAATTCATTGTAAGTGTTTTCGCCAAATTGATTGATTTTGATATAACCTATTTGATTATCAATCATATATGATACATCAACAGTATAGGTCGGAATGACATCGCGAATGACATTATAGAAATATATTTGGGAAAAAGAAGGACGTTTAATGCCTATTTTAACGGTTGTGTTTTTCTTTCCACGCAAGATTTTGAAAACTTCTTCATTTTTGATGCCGTTTCCGGCAACGCTTTTACCGTCAACAGATACAATACGGTCGCCGGCGCGAATGCCCACCTTTTCGGAAGGTCCGCCATGAACTGTTGCCACCACCATGACCGTATCATTCATAATGTTGAATTGAATTCCTACACCTTCGAAAGCACCGTTCAGTGATTCCGAAAGTTGTTTATTTTCTTCCGCATTAATATAAACAGAATGAGGATCAAGGGCTTGCAACATTCCATTGATGGCATCTTGATACAATAAATCTTTTTGTACCGTGTCTAAATAATAATTGTCAATGTATCCGATAATCTCGTTCAGCTTTTGCATTTCGGGATTATTGAGATACGGATTAATCACATATTTTTTTAGAAAAAACAGAGTTAATGCAATCCCGAGTAAAAAAGCTATGATGACGGGAAACCATATTTTTCGAATGTTCATTATCGTTGTATAATCAGTTTTTTAGATAATAATTCTTTTTGATTGGAGATGGATAAAAGATAAATTCCGACAGGAAGGTGTTGAACATCAACTTGATATGTTGAGTTGTCGGTTGAATAATTTTGCGAAATAACTTCTCTTCCGCTCATTTCAAAAATGCGAATGATTCCTTTTTGAAATCCTGGCGGCAGGTTAATAAAAACTTGGTTGGAAGTAGGGGTGGGGAAAATTTCAAAAGTCTGTGCAGTTTGATGTTCATCAATTCCGGTTCCGTCGGAGTTCCAATGTGCTGAAAATCCCGCTCTCTGCAAATAGTTATCGCTTTTG
>CAYYHC010000012.1:0-23045 GCA_964471715.1 uncultured Lentimicrobiaceae bacterium
GTCATAATGAGCTTGTTGCAAAATTTCGATCGTTCGTTCATCTCGTATAAATTCGGGAATTTTATGAAGTATGATGTCCGGATTGATTTGCAAAAGTCGTTCTGCCATCACATCGGTTTTCAGTTTTCCAATATTGGTGATCAGCGCCGGCAATTGCCGATTTCTGTTGCTATCATCCACTGTATCAGCGTCTATCAATGTTAATTCACCAACGCCGGCTCTGCAAAGTTCCTCCGCTGCATAAGCTCCCACACCGCCCAAACCCACTACCAACACGTGCATTGATTGTAACTTGGCGATATTCGCCTCGCCAACAAGTAATTGCGTTCGCTGTTGCCAATTTGTATCCATTAGTTACTGTTTTCTGATGGAGGTGGCTGAAATATTCAACTGTTCCCTGTATTTCGCAACGGTCCTGCGCGAAATATTATAACCTCTTTTCTTTAATAATTCCGACAATTTTTCATCGGTGTAAGGTTTTGATTTATCCTCTTTATCAATGAGTTCCGTGAGTGCTTGTTTAATAGCATTTGATGATACGCCATCTTCGTCGTTGACAGCTTCGGAAAAGAGCGATTTTAACAAAATGGTTCCGAAAGGAGTTTGCACGTAGCGACGTCCGGTGACCCGCGAAACGGTAGAATTATCAACGCCAACTTTTTCGGCAATATTCTTTAAAACCATCGGTTTGAGTTGCTTTGAATCGCCGGTAAGGAAATAACGCTCCTGATATTTTAATATCTCATTCATTATCAAATACATAGTCCTATCCCGCTCGGGCAACGCCGATATAAAACTATTGGCATTATCAATATTTTTTTTAATAAACTCCATGGCTTCCTTATTCTTTTTGGAACGATAGAGTTGGTACAAATCCAAGTATTCCTTATTAATTCTCAATTTTGGAATGTACGGATTATTCAACGAAAGCACCGGGCGATCTTCTTCAATGGTAATCAAAAAATCGGGTGTGATGTATTTGGAAGAAACGGCTCCGCCTCCCGGTGAGGGGTCTAATTTCCGGATAAGATCGTGAATTTTTGACAGTTCTAAATTTGATATTTTCTCTTGTTTGAGAATTTTATCGTATTTTTTTTTAGAATAATCGGTAAAATAATTATCTATTACGGAAATGGCATTTTCTATAATTATATCATTATCAGTATGTTGTAATTGACGGAGTTGTATTAAAAGGCATTCCCGCAAGTCGCGTGCGCCCACGCCTGCCGGTTCTAATTGTTGGATAAAGGAAACAATAATTTTTTCAATTTCCGCTGTGGTGGTTGTAATATTATACTGAACTAACAAATCGTTGGCAATAGATTGATTTTCACGTCTTAAGTAGCCGTCATCATCTAAATTGCCCACAATATAGTTGGCGATTTCTTTCTCTTTTTCAGTAATATTCATCTCCCCGATTTGCAGCAAAAGTGATTCTCTGAAAGAGTTGGTCATCACGATGGGGCGTTCGTAGGGAACATCGTCACGGGAAAACTGAAAACGTTCAAAATCAGAAGAATCCCAATCGTCAGTATTGGTATCATAGTCATTTTGTCCGTCGTTTTCGGAAGTGGGGGAGTCTTGTTCTTCAACGTTTTCCGGCTCTTTTTCCGCTTCGTAATCGATTTCCAGCGCCGGATTATCTTCAATTTCCTTATTAATAACCTCGCTCAACTCTGTATTGGGGGTTTGTATCAAATTCATCAGCATAATTTTCGAGAGTTCGATACGCTGAATTTGTTTCAAATCAAGTTTTTGCGACAGTTTCATGGTACAGAAGAACTAAACGTTAAACCGAATATGCAAGATGTCGCCATCTTGAACGATGTAATTTTTACCTTCTACGGAAAGTTTGCCGGCTTCTTTGCATTTTAATTCGGAGCCGAGAGTTTTTAAATCGTCATATTTAATGACTTCAGCGCGAATGAAGCCGCGTTCCAAGTCGCTGTGAATAACGCCTGCGGCTTGCGGGGCGGACATTCCTTTTTGAATCGTCCACGCACGATTTTCTTTACCGCCAACGGTAAAAAATGAAATCAAATTCAGTAATTTATAAGCGGCACGGATCACTTTGTTGACGCCGGGTTCTGTTAAACCGACATCTTCCAAAAATGCCATTCTGTCTGCTTCATCTTCTAACTCGGCAATTTCGGATTCCAATTTACCGGCAATGGTTAATATTTCGCAATCCTGATCTTTCAACGCTTCACGTACTTTTTCAACATAGTCGTTTCCTTCCAAATCGTCGTCGTTGACATTGCAAACGAAAAGGACAGGTTTGTCGGTTAATAGCATCATATCGGCAACCACGGCTTTTTCGTCATCAGTGGCATCTAACGTTCTCACATTCTGAAAATTTTCAAGGTGCGTTTTGTATTTTAGCAGTGTCTCAAGGTCTTTTTTTGCATTTTTATCCCCGACTTTGGCTGCTTTTTCAACCTTTTGAATTTTCCGGTCGATTTGTTCCAAATCTTTCACTTGCAGTTCAAACTCCACAATTTCAATATCTCTGACCGGGTCGATAGAACCTTCCACGTGTGGCAGGTTAGGATTGTCGAAGCAACGAAGTACGTGAATCAGCGCATCGCATTGACGCACATCGGCTAAGAAACTATTTCCGATGCCTTCGCCTTGGCTGGCTCCTTTTGCTAATCCGGGAACATCTACCACATCCACAGTGGCATAGATAAGCTTATCGGCAGGAATGAACGTGTCAATATTTGCCAAACGTTCGTCGGGAACAGCACAAACACCGATATTGGACTTATTGGTGCTGTAAGCAAAATCCGTGATGGCAGCTTTCGTATTTGAAATACAATTAAACATTGTCGTCTTCCCGCAATTGGTAAGTCCGATAATTCCACATTTTAAACCCATAATATTGATGTATTAAAATCCCAAATTTACGTCAACCACACCTTTAATTTCAGGAAGATGTTGTTGTAAAGTTGCTTCAACACCTTGTTTTAATGTGATTTTTGCGTGAGGACAAGAACCGCAAGCACCTTGCAATTTTACTTTTACTATATTATCACTCGTTAATTCCACAAATTCGATATCACCGCCATCAGCTTGTAAATAAGGACGTACTTGCGAAATAATAGAGATTACTTTTTGTTCTAATGTTTGATTTTCCATAATTATCTGTTTTTTGATTTAAGGCTGCAAATTTACATATTTTTCATAACACTTACCAATAAATTTTGTTGAAAAAAGTGTAATTTTGCAACTCACTTTATAACCGTATTTTATGATAGACAAAAAAATATTATTTTCACTTGTAATAGGCTTGTTTTGCGCAGTTTCATGTCAGAATAAGGATAGAATTATCTTTGAAGGTGACATAAAAAACGCAAAAGACGGCGCTATCATTCGTGTTTCCGAGCTTCAAAATGACGAGCTGGTTCTGTTGGATTCTGCAGAAATTAAAAATGGAAAGTTCTCTGTTTCATTACCGACAACCGATGACGAGCCGGCATTTTACCAAATCGGGTACAATAATCAAAATGCGTTGATGACATTGGCACGCCGCAATGAAAAAGTTACTTTTCATCTCAATTCCGACAATATAGTCAAAAATTATACCGTTTCCGGGGCAAAAGATGCGGAATTAATGCAAAAATTGGATCATCAATTGCAATTATTTATTGACTCTACCGACTATTTGTTGAATATATATTATGAAGCCATGGATAATGATTCGGTGCGCGCCGAAGTGGAAAGATGTTATGAACAAATTAAAATGCACCATACCAATTATTTGCAGAATTTTATACGACAGAATAATCAATCGTTGTCCATTATCATTGCTTTTTATCAAAAATACAACAACGGACGCTTTTTCTCCGAAGATGAAAATCGGGAACTTTTACAATATATTTATGATTCATTAAAAAAGAAGTATCCGAACAATGAATATGTGGATTGGTTATCAAAACGCTTAAGCCGGAAAAGCGAGCAAAAAGAAAGCTAAAATTTTTTTTGTGAAAGAGTGCAAAAGCATTGAAAAAAAGTGTACTTTTGCAGCCGGGTAAGTCTTGTACGATCTGCTCCCTTTCAACTCCCCCAGGACAGGAATGTAGCAAGGGTACATTGGTTGTAGCGATGCGATATAAGTAGCTTACCCTCTTTTATTTACAGTAATTATGTTTTTAAAGATATACCCCGAAAATCCGAACCCGCGCGAGATACAAAAGGCGGTGAATTGTTTGCAAAATGGCGGAATTATCATCTATCCTACTGACACAATTTACGGAATCGGGTGCGACATTTTCAAAACTAAAGCCATTGAACGCATCACCGACATTTTAGGGAATCACAAAAAAAAATCGGCACTCTCTTTCATCTGTTACGACTTAAGTCATTTGTCGGACTACACAAAACCCATTAGCAATAACGTTTTTAAAGCGATGAAAAAGGTGCTGCCGGGACCTTATACTTTTATTTTGGAAGCCAACAACAACGTTCCCAAAATTCTCCAAAGTAACAAAAAAACGGTCGGAATTCGCGTACCTGACAACATTATTATACGACAAATCGTTCAAGAACTCGGTCATCCCATTTTGTCAACCTCCGTTAAAGATGACGATGAGGTGGTAGAATATACCACCGACCCTGAATTAATTTATGAACGATATGAAAACCAAGTAGATATGGTAATCGATGGCGGATATGGAGACAATAATCCTTCAACAGTTGTGGATTGTACTTCCGGCGAAATTGAAATCGTTCGTGAAGGGAAAGGGGCTGTAGAACTTCTGTACTAACTAATTTGAAACGAGGTGTTTAAAAAAATAATCAACACGTTAGGAACGAAACTGTTTGGCGCATTGCTCAATTTTGCGATTGCTGCCGTTATTTCGCAAGCCGTGGGCGATGTGGGAAAAGGGGAACAATCACTCCTGCTGACCACCATCACATTTATTATTATTTTTTCGGATATCGTCAGCGGAACAAGTTTGGTCTATCTGACCCCTAAGCATTCGTTCTCGAAATTGATTCTCCCTACCTACATTTGGTCTGTATGTGTCGGACTTGTCGCTTCGTGCGTGATTCCCATTTTTTATAGTTCTTTGCCTCTCAATATTGCCGTTAATATTGGAATTTTGTCCATTTTGGCATCATTAAATGCAGTTAATGTGACTATTCTGACCGGAAAAGAGCGCATTAATGCCGTTAATTGTCTGAATCTTTTTCAGCCGATTGCCATTTTATCCACCCTGCTGATTTGCTATTTTATTTTTGATATACGAAATGTAAATGCTTATATTATAGCATTATATGTTTCTTATGGCGGAAGTTGGCTGGGCGGTATTTTCCTTCTTCGTCGTGATTTTCGACATACCGTATTTCATCGTTTTCAGGATTATAAGCCGGTCATACACGATTTATTCAAATTCGGTATTTTAAATCAGAGCAGTCACTTTGTTCAATTTTTTAATTTAAGGTTAAGTTATTACTTATTAGCTTCATATATAGATCCGGGAAGCACCGGTGTTTTTTCAAACGCCACCTCTTTGGCAGAAGCCATCTGCATCATCAGTCGCAGTATTAATCTGGTGCAGTATGCCCGTATTTCCAACGCCCTAAACATTGCTTATTCCCAAAAACTTACGCTTGATCTTACCAAAATTTCTTTGGTATTGTCCACTGCCGGCATATTGGTATTGACTCTTTTCCCGTCTTCCTTTTATATTTGGATGTTCGGTCCCGAATTTGGCGAGATTTCCACGCTTATCCGCATTTTAGCTCCCGGAACGTTGATGTATAGTGTCTATCTTATTATTTGCCATTACTACTCCGGAATCGGAAGATATCAAATGAATACCTATTCATCCATTTGTGGATTGTTTTTCACTTTCTCGTTAGGGTTTACGCTCATTCCGCACTTCGACATATACGGAGCCGCCATTACAAGCAGCGTTACCTATATTGCCATGTCTGTTTTCTTGATTGCTTTCTTCTTGAAAGAGAGTGGTTTCCGCCTTCGTGATTGCCTATTAACTTCTTCGGACATTCGCGATTATCGCACGATGCTGAGAACTTTTATGAATGAAAAGTTCAGCAAATAATCTTTTTACAAATTCTTTTTTTGATTATTTTCCGATACAGAATTTTCCAAAAATTGTGTTCAACACGTCGTCATCTGTTATTGTTCCGGTAAGCAATCCCAATTTGTTGAGAATATCTCTCACATCTATCGCAATTAAATCGGTTGGAACATGGTTGGTCAACGCTTGTTCAATGTGTTCTATGTCTTCGGCGATTTTTACCATAATGTCATAATGACGAACATTGGTAAGTAGCACATTATCAGTGATATTACGATCTTTTACATTGGTAACAAGTGCCTCTCTTATTTCATCAATATTTACATTTCGTTTGGCAGAAATGTAAATTACGTCCCAATCGGTCCATTTTGAAAACTGATGAGGTGTTTCGTTCAACTGGTCAATTTTGTTGGCAACAAGAATAAACTTCTTTTTGGAAATGTCCAATTCGTTTTGAATAAATGCCATTTCTTCCTCAATTTCGGGAATGGAGGATGTGTTAATGTCAACCAAATACAAAATAATATCCGCGCGGTCAATGGCTTGGAAGGTTCGTTGAATGCCGAATTGCTCAATTTCGTCTTCCGAATTGCGAATGCCGGCAGTATCTATAAAACGGAAAGTTATTCCGCCGATTGTAAACACATCTTCAATTGTGTCGCGTGTGGTACCGGGAATATGTGAAACGATGGCTCTGTTTTCCTGCAACATTGCATTCAGTAAAGTCGATTTTCCTACGTTGGGTTTACCGATAATGGCAACCGGAATCCCTGTTTTCAATACATTCCCCAACTTGAATGAGTCTATCAAAACCGATATTTCACTTTTCAATTGTGTTAGAAGCTGAGCAAAATGTTGACGGTCGGCAAATTCTACATCTTCTTCGCTAAAATCGAGTTCCAACTCCAATAATGCTGCCAATTCCACAAACTGATTGCGTAAATCATTCATTTTTTTTGAAAAATTACCTTTCAGTTGATGTAATGCCAATTGATGAGAACTCTCGGATTGGGAATCGATTAAATCTGCAATTGCCTCTGCCTGAGGTAAGTCCATTTTTCCATTCATGAAAGCCCGCATCGTAAACTCCCCGGGATTTGCCAAACGACAACCTCGTTCAATTAGAATTTCTATGATTTTCTGCTGAATGTAGCACGAGCCATGACACGAAATTTCAACCATATCCTCCCCGTTATAGGAATGCGGTGCTTTGAATTTAGTAAAAACCACTTGGTCAATTAACTGATTTTGGTCAGTAATTTCCGCATATTTTGCCATGTTTGGTGGCGTTTCCGTAAATTTTGCCGGATTTGTAAATAATTGAGCACAAATAGAAAACGCTTTTTCGCCGGAAATGCGCAAAACCGCTATCGCTCCGATACCGGATGCGGTTGAAATGGAACATATCGTATCAAAAGAATGCATGGAATGTTTTTTTTGGATAGCGTGCAAATTTACATAAAGAATTGAAATAAACACAATTTTTTTCAAAATTATCATTTTCTCCCACTAACATTATGGTATTTTTAATATTAGTAACGTATATTGAAAAATTGATGTATTCTCTTTGAGAAAAAAAACGTACTTTTGCCGCACTTTTTAGAAACTAAAATCAAATAAAATAGAAAAAATTATGGCAAAATTAGCAGTAGTTGCTTTCGGTGGAAATGCACTTTTGAGAAGCGGTCAAAAAGGGACCTACAATGAACAAATTCAAAATGTTACAGCAACATGTCAGTCTCTGTTGGGGCTATTGAAACAAGATTATAATATTGTCATTGGTCATGGGAACGGACCGCAAGTGGGTAATGTAATGTTGCAACATGAAGCCGGAAATAAGGTTTTCAATCTCCAAAGCATGCCGATGGATTTTTGTGTTTCCGAAACGCAAGGCTCTATTGGTTATCTTATCGAACAAGGATTTCGCAACATTTTTGTAAAAGAAAATATCACCAAAAATGTGGTGACTATTGTGACACAAGTTGAAGTGAATGCAGAAGATGCCATGTTTAAAAATCCTACCAAACCGGTTGGACCTTACTATACAAAAGAGGAAGCAGATCAATATGCTGCGCAAACCGGTGCTATTTTCAGAGAAGACCCCAAAGGTAATGGCTGGCGCAAAGTGGTTGCATCGCCTAAACCTATCCGCGTGGCAAATATTGACATAGTTAAACAGTTGGCAAATGCCGGCAACATTGTCATTACAGTCGGTGGCGGCGGTATTCCGGTTATCAAAAAAGAACAATACACTTACGGCGTTGAAGCAGTGATTGATAAGGATTTGGCTTCTGCATTGGTAGCGGTTGAAATAGGTGCCGATGAGTTCTACATTCTGACGGATGTTCCGAAAGTTTATCTTAATTTCAAAAAAACTAACGAACAAGCGTTAGATACAATTACGCTTGCGCAAGCCAAACAGTATTTGCAGGAAGGTCATTTTACGGAAGGTTCTATGGCTCCGAAAGTACGTGCTGCCATTTATTTTGTGGAAAATGGTGGAAATGAATGTATTATCACAGAAGCCGGACAGCTTGGTAACAGCGCTTGCGGTACACGTATCACCAAATAATTAGGATCGCAACCCATCTTTTACCCATAAAAAACAACATTATGAGAAGCATCAGAGAAAAAAATAGAGATTATGTTCTCAAAATGAGGAATTTATTCAGTAATTATCCATTGATTTGTTCAATATTTCTTTTCTCTTTTGTGCTGATGTGCGTTGGTGTGGCGCAGATTCCTCCGCGCCCCAATCCTCCGCGCTTGGTCAACGATTTTGCCAATATTCTTTCTTATCAGGAACGTAATGACTTGGAAAAGAGATTGGTAACTTTTAATGATACGACCTCTAATGTCATCTGTGTGGTAATAGTGAATGATTTTAATGGCTTGACTGCGGCGGAATTTGCTTATGAAATTGGCGATAAATGGGGTGTAAAAGACAAAAAAACGGGCAAAAATAACGGAGTGGTCATTCTTATTAAACCGAAAAACGAAACTTCCGGCGAAGCGCGAATTGAGGTGGGCTATGACTTGGAACCCGTACTTCCCGATGCTTTTGCCACACGGGTAGTGGAAGAGGAGATGATTCCGCAGTTTAAAAATAATAACTATTATGAAGGTATTTCCGATGGCTTGGATGTGATTTTACCGATTGTTGCCAAGGAAATAACCTATCAAGAATATGAAAAACAAGATTTCATCGGTATCATTGTGCTTTGTGTAATTTTTGGGTTATTTATTGCATTTATTGTACTTTTAATCTTGAGAGCGCACAAAAAGAACGGCAAGGACGGCAATTCCAATGGAGGTAATTCGTCCGGGCAGTCGGACATTTGGAAATGGTTGTTATTGGGCAGCTTGCTTTCCGGAGGTCGCGGGGGTAGGAGAGGCGGCGGCAGTTTCGGTGGCGGCAGTTTTGGTGGCAGCGGCGGTGGATTTGGCGGATTTGGCGGAGGAGGAGGCTTCGGCGGCGGCGGTGGCGGCGGTAAATGGTAATCCTTTTGTAATGTATAATCTTATTGACCAACTTTTTCAAACACATCATCTTTCAAAAAAAGAGATTGTCGATTTAATTACACATCGTAATCCGCAAATCAACCAATATCTTTTTGAAAAATCAAGGATATTGCGGGAAGAGTATTATGGTAAAGATGTGTATATCAGGGGATTAATGGAGATTTCCAACCACTGCAAAAATGATTGCCTCTATTGTGGCATTCGTAAAAGTAATTTGAATGTCGTCCGTTATCGTCTTACCAAAGAGCAAATTATTGAATGCAGTCATCACGGCTATGAGTTGGGATTTCGCACTTTTGTGCTGCAGGGCGGTGAAGATTTGTATTTTACCGATGATGTATTAATAGACATTATTCATTCCATCAAGCAAAACCATCCCGATTGTGCCATTACTTTATCGTTAGGTGAAAAAAGTTATGATTCGTATTTGGCTTATTACCAAGCAGGTGCGGATAGATATTTGCTTCGACACGAAACAGCAAACGAATTTCACTATCGGCAATTACATCCGCAAGGAATGTCATATCAACATCGAATGCAGTGTTTGCAAGATTTAAAACGGATTGGCTATCAAACAGGAACCGGATTTATGGTGGGTTCTCCTTTTCAAACACCCGAAAATTTAGCCGACGATTTGCTTTTTATAGCACAGTTCAAACCACAAATGGTGGGAATCGGACCTTTTATTCCGCATCATGAAACACCTTTTGCTGAGCAGGCACCCGGAACTGCCGAACTGACTCTCTTTATGTTGGCACTCATTCGTCTGTTTTTACCATCGGTGCTTCTGCCCGCCACCACCGCATTAGGCACAATTGACCAATGCGGTCGCAGTAACGGAATTTTAGCCGGTGCCAATGTGATTATGCCCAATCTTTCGCCGTTTGATGTGCGGGAGAAGTACATGATATACGACAATAAAACGATTTCGGGCCTTGAAACAGCCGAATATTTGGATTTATTGCAAAATGAAATGCAAAAAATCGGGTATTCGATCGTGGTGTCGCGAGGTGATTTTAAAGCAACAAATTGATTTATAAATAATTAAAAATTTTTCTATGAATATTAAATCTTTATTAATTACCATTTGTGTAGTAGTACTATTATCATCGTGTAATACTACTTATAATTATTATCAGCTTTATAATGTGAAACCGGTTGATCAATCAATAACCAAAGCCGATGCTTTAAATTTTGAAGATGAAAATTGTAAAATCTCCTATAATTTATGGTCGGAAGGTGGAAACATGGAATTTGATTTTTACAATAAAACTGACCAAAAAATTTACGTTAAATTGAACGAAAGTTTTTTTATTAAAAATGGATATGCTTACGATTTGTTTAGAAATCGGACTTGGACAAAATCTGATAATTTTACGACTTCTAATGGATATTATTCTACGTTGCAAAGTAGCACTTATATCGGAGCATCGGAAATATCTGTTTCAACCACTGAGGATTCCATCGTTTGTATTCCACCCAAAACTACAAAAAAAATTCCTTCTGATTATTTAATTTTTGATAATGTAATTAGAACTTGTGATTTGGTATTATTTCCGAGTAGAAGAAAGGTGAAAACAGTTTATTTTACTGAAGATAAAAGCCCGGTTGTTTTTAGTAATAGAATAACATACGAAATAAACGGTGCGGAGAGGGAATTCGAAAATAAATTTTATGTATCAGGAATTACCAATTACCCTCAAGATGAATTTCTTCAACAAACCTACGATGATTTTTGTGGAAAACGAGATTTTATACCTATTATTCATTATAGATATGCAGCTATTGATTGTTTTTATATTAAATATGAAAAATCGGAACGAGTTTATTATGAAGCAATAAAGTACCAATGATTACTTTTTTGAGTAGAAAAAAGGTTAACATGATTTTCGCTCATTACCCTATGAATAAAATAAAAAGTTCATTATTTACTATAGTACTGATAATCTTTCTGTTACCATTGCATTCGCAGGGACCGAGAAGTGATTCGTCTGCCGTTTGGTTGGCGCAATTGAAGGCGGGGAAGACCATTCAATGGCAGTCCCCCGGCATCATTGATTCCATCATCGATTTTGCCATGACGAAAAAAGGATGTGCTTACAAGGCTGCAGGCACGGGACCAAATTCTTTCGATTGTTCCGGTTTTGTTTATTACGTACATCAGCATTTTGGAATTGCCTTAACACGCAGTTCACGCGACCAATACTTGTTGGGAAAGAAAGTCAGGAGGGAGGATATTCAGCGCGGGGACTTGGTTTTCTTCACGCGCGGAAAACGTGTGGGACACGTCGGATTGGTGATTTCCGTTGATTCAACGCATAATTTTACTTTTATTCATTCTTCTACTTATGGTACCGGCGTGAGAATCGACAAATATAGTCAGGAAGGGTATCGCCGCACATTTGTTGGTGCGCGTCGAATGATAGAATGTAAAAGCCCTCTATTAGAGAATGTTACAAACGATTCCACGGATACAAAACCGATGATTTCATCGCAGGAAACCTCTCAAAAGGATTCTGTCGTCACGGTGGTTATTCCGCAACCGAAGCCGCAACCTGCTTTTTTTTATCATAAGGTAAAAAAAGGTCAAACGCTTTCGCACATTGCTGTCAAATATCACGTTTCCGTCGCCAAGATTAAAAAATGGAATCATTTGCGTTCCGATTTTATCAGGGAAGGACAAAAATTGAAAATATATCGAAAATAAATTAGGTTACATTCAAAAAATCATGTAAATTTGCGGGCTAAATGGGTGATTATGAAAAGTTTTAATAAGTTACTAATAATTAATGCAATAGCGTTAATTATGTTATTCTGCACTTTTTACTCATGTCAGAAGTATGATTTGGATTTTTCGGATGTCAATTCTGCTGATTTGAACGGCGAATGGGGTATTCCTTTTGTCAATTCAACTTATACAGCCGGTGAAGTGCTCGAAGTTTTGAATTCCGAAAATTTTACGCCACGTCCCGATGGAATGTTGCAATATGTTTATGACTTATCTGTAGATAATGTTATCAAAGGTGAAGAGTTGTTGACAATGAATGACAACCTGTATGTGGTTAAAAATTACGAGTTTACCATTCCACCAAGTGCCTTAGGTTATACTATCCCGATTAATGGAAGAACATTTTCGGAAACTCTGATTATTGACAATCGTCTTTTCCAAATCAGAAATGGCGAAGTCAAATCGGGAACATTGAAATTCCACGTTTCTCATGACGTGCCTCATATTGATTCTATTGTCATTACAACTCATAACTTATTGAATGCTAATCAGCAATTTTTTAAATTGGTGATGCAAAACGTAAATAGTGACCAATACATCAATCTTAGCGGCTATAAAATAATTGCCAACAACGATTCTGTTCAAAATGCGGTAACTTTTACAACCAAAATTTATGGTTCGGTTTCTTCATCCTTGCAAGCGGAAGATTATTTTGTGGATTTAGCTATTACCGCCATGGATTTAAAATTAAAATATGTGTATGGCAAGATGAAACCTCAATATGTTGATGTCAGCCAAAAGGTTCCCGTGCGAGTTTTTTCTGATAATTTTAGCGGTTCTGTGAATTTGCTAAGTCCCGTTTATCACATTAAAGTGGAAAATTCGTTTGGAAGTCAGTTGGGTTTTGTCGTTGATACAGCGGGTTTTGCAGATGAGAACGCACATTACTCTCCGGTCATGCGCGCCGGCGCGTTTGTTACCTGCCAGGCAGCCCCCAATCGTGGCGTGTTTGTCCGAAATCATCAACAGTATTCGCAAAATTCGGTTTATTACAATGAAGATATGAATAGTTTTATCCTGTCCGGCAAAATTGTGGTCAATCCGCACGGTTTTTCGGCCGGCAATATTTTTGTGGATGAAAATTCTACTATCAATATTCATACCGATTTGGAAATTCCATTCCAAGCCAATGTGGACTTTTTGGAATTTAGAGACACGACCGGTAATATTTTAGAGGCTTTGCGAAGTGGCGGAAGCAATAATTATACGGATGCAATTCAAAAGATTACTATGAAATGCGACTTTTTAAACGGATTACCCACCATGTTGGATGCTCAACTTTATTTCGTAGATACTACTCATACACAATATGTTGTCATCGATTCTCTGTTGGCACAGCCGAGATTATTAACCTCTGCCATTACCGATGCCGACGGAAAAGTGACCTCCCCAACCTTTACCACTGCGATGGTTGAAATCGCTCACGAAAAATTGGACAGAATTTTGAACCAAAGCAACAATACCTTATTAAAATTCCGAATTCATACCGACCAAGCTGTTAAAGTCTATTCATCACAATTCTTAAAGGCTAAAATAGGATTAAAAGTAGAGTATGATACTGAAAATGTAACAATAGAGTTTTAATGATAAAAGGATTTCTATGAGAAGAAATATATATATGATTATTTGTCTGTTATGTATTGTTGCCTCCGCGCAAGCCCAGGAAAGCAGAACGGTACATTTTATGAAATACAACCCTTATAGTACTCTCTTGAATCCGGCTGCTGAGGTAAATTATAAAGGCTATTTCGGACTTCCCATCCTTTCCAATTTTTATCTCAATGTGGAAAATGTGGGTCTCAATTATAGTAAATTGTTTGAAGATAACGAAACCGGTAAGACGCTCACCGTCAATGATTTTATTGACCATTTACATAAAACCAATCGATTGAATCTGGATTTGAATTTGGAAGTTTTGTCGTTGGGATTTAAAACCAAACATTTGTTTGTTACGATTAGTGACCGCATTCGCACACAGGCTTATCTTTTTTATCCGCAAACATTATTCAAATTGCCGTTGCAAGGAAATATGAACTATATAGATGAACCTGCAGAATTTGATAATTTGGCTGTTAATGCCAACGTTTACAATGAGTTCGGAGTCGGATTCCGTTATCAAATTAATGAAAAATGGGCTATCGGTTTCAAACCTAAATTTTTAATTGGAATTGCCAATATTAAAACCAATGAAAGTCATTTCAAATTCACTACCGACCCCAATTCCTATGATTTGACGATGGAGGAGAATTTTAGCATTAATACCGCTTTGCCTTTCGATATTAATTCTGAAAATATTGATATCGAAGATATTAAGAACGGTATTTTAAAAAACTATGGATTTGCAATTGACCTGGGACTCAATTATCAGATTGATAAAAAATGGAGCGTCGCCGCTGCCGTTTCCGATTTGGGTTTTATTCATTGGAAGTCCAACACTACCAATTATGAAAGTCATACCGAAGATGGTGGGCGTTATTATAAAAACGGACAGTTCTATTTTACCGGTGTTGATGCTGTTCAATTTGTTGATGATGAAGAATTTGCAGATGAGTTCATGGATTCGTTGCAATATTATTTCCCTACAGAATCGCAATCGATTAACTCGTACAATTCGGCCACTTATGCGAAAGTGATAGTGGAAGGACGTTATCAATTGAATCCGCAACACGCCTTTTCTGCCCTTTTCCGCGGTGACATCATCAATCGCTTTTTTATTCCCTCTTTTACGATTGCGTGGGATGGTATGATTGCTAATTTTTTGAATTTGTGTGTCAATTATACGATTATGCCTCACAGTTATGCCAATCTGGGAGTGGGGATCGGTTTTGCACTGAATGGTTTTCAACTCTATGTTGCTACCGATAATGTTTTGGCACCATTCCGTCTGCTCGATGCCAAACAAATTGGCGTACAGGCAGGTATCATTATTAATTGGGGAAAACACAAAATTGAAAAAACAAAAAAAATAGAAACTACAACGCCACCGGAAACAACGCCGGACAATAAACCTGAAACTAAATCAAAATAAAAAATAATACTATGAATTTAACAGTTGGAAATCAATCAATTGAAATGGATGGTGACGGCTTCATGCTTGAGCCGAAGTTGTGGAATCAAGATCTGGCAAAGGAAATTGCTAAAACTGACGGTATCAATGAACTAACAGAAAATCATTGGAAAGTAATTAATATCATTCGCGAGAATTTTGAAGAAAAAGGAATGGCACCGATGGTTCGCGTTATCTGCAAAGGCACCGGTTTGAAATTAAAAGAAATTTATGAACTGTTTCCGTTGGGACCTGCGCGCGGAGCCTGCCGTGTGGCCGGTTTGCCAAAACCTGACGGTTGCGTTTAATCTTTTAATTTAATCATTCTACGATTATGTCTATTTTACAGATTATTTCTTTAATTGCCCTCGGCTTTTGTTTTGCCATGCTTTTATATCACTTTTTAAGATTGATAAAGTTGGGGAAACCGAAAGATTACTCTATCCCCAGCGGTGATGTCAATCGCGGCATACTCTATTCCAATACCGCCGCTATGATGCCGCAACATAAAGAATCTGCCTATATGCACCTTCCAACCTACACTGCCGGCATCCTGTTTCATCTGGGAACTTTTCTCTCTTTTCTACTCTATATTCTTTCACTCTTTTCAGTGATTGCACTATTCCCCGATTGGCTCAATTTGTTGATCGCTCTCTTCTTAGGTGTGACAACCCTTTGCGGGATTATTCTTTTTATTAAAAGATTGACCAATAAGAATTTACACTATTTGGCCAATGGTGACGATTATCTTTCCAATGCCTTAACCACTCTTTTTCAATTGGCAACGGCGCTTTTCGTAGGGTCTTTTTTATTGAATGATCAACCCGAATATGTTTATTATATAGTGGCTTCACTATTATTTGTTTATATGCCTTTCAGTAAATTAAAACATCTGTTGTATTATTTTGCGGCAAGGTATCATCTCGGTTTTTTCTACGGTTGGCGTAATGTTTGGCCTCCCCAACAAGAAAAACGGTAATTTTTTTGATTATAATGTAAAAACAATATTATTTTAAACCTAAAAATAAGTAATGAAACGAGACAATGTAATTTTTGATTTAATTCAACAAGAACGCAATCGTCAAACTTCCGGTATTGAGCTGATTGCTTCTGAAAATTTTGTTAGCGACCAAGTGATGGAAGCTATGGGCTCGGTATTAACCAACAAATATGCTGAAGGTTATCCGGGAAAACGTTACTATGGCGGTTGTCAAATTGTGGATCAAACAGAGCAATTGGCAATTGACAGAGTAAAAGAATTGTTTGGTGCTGTTTGGGCAAATGTTCAACCGCATTCCGGCGCACAAGCCAACATGGCAGTTTTGATGACTTGCCTGAAACCGGGCGATACTTTCATGGGATTGAATTTGTCGCATGGAGGTCACCTTTCTCATGGGTCACCGGTCAATTCGTCAGGAATCCTCTACAAAGCCGTTGCTTACGAAGTAGAAGAAGAAACCGGCGTTATTAATTACGACAATATGGAAGAAGTTGCGCTTCGTGAACGTCCCAAATTGATCATCGGGGGTGCTTCTGCCTATTCTCGCGATTGGGATTGGAAACGAATGAGAGAAATTGCCGATAAAATCGGTGCGATTTTAATGGGCGACATTTCTCACCCCGCCGGCTTAATCGCTCGCGGTTTGTTGAATAACCCCGTTCACTATTGCCATATTGTAACTACCACTACTCACAAAACATTACGTGGACCAAGAGGCGGTTTGATTTTGATGGGCGATGATTTTGAAAACCCATGGGGCGTTACGACTCCAAAAGGTGAAATCAAAATGATGTCACAAATGTTGGATAGCGCCGTATTCCCGGGCACCCAAGGCGGTCCGTTGGAACATGTTATTGCAGCTAAGGCAGTTGCTTTCGGCGAAGCTTTAACCGATGACTACTTGACTTACATTAAACAAGTGAAAACCAATGCGGCTGCTATGTGCAAAGCATTTAGCGATAAAGGTTACAAAGTTATCAGTGGCGGAACCGATAACCACTTAATGTTGATTGACTTGAGAACCAAATTTCCGGATTTGACAGGTAAAAAAGCTGAAAATACATTGGTGAGAGCCGACATTACCATCAACAAAAATATGGTGCCTTTCGATAGCAGAACTCCGTTTAGCACTTCCGGTATCCGCGTGGGTACTCCGGCTATTACTTCTCGTGGCTTGAAAGAAAACGAAATGGGACAAATCGTTGAATTAATCGATAATGTACTTAGCAATATCGATGATGAAAATACCATTCAAAAAGTTGCCAAAAAAGTAAATGAGATGATGTCCAATCGTCCGTTGAATGCTTGGTAATCTACAATAGATTTGATTAAAGCGCATTGTTTAATAAAAACGATGCGCTTTTTTTATCTCCAAAACGGCAGTTAAAAAGCTGATTGATCCCTGAATAATGACATTAATTGATAAATCTGACATTTTGTCAGTATAATTCAATTTTTATTAAAATATTGTTAGTCAATTAATTATGTATATAGTAAAGCGCAAATCATTTTGGCACGATGATTGATAGGTAATAGTCGTTTTAAAATATGACAAAAACGAAATAAAAATAAATCAGAAACAATTAAAAATACAAGATTATGGGAAAAATAATAGGAATTGACTTAGGAACCACAAATTCATGTGTAGCTGTCATGGAAGGCAGCGAACCTGTGGTAATCCCCAATGCAGAAGGAAAAAGAACAACGCCATCTATCGTGGCTTTTGTTGCCAATAACGAACGTAAAGTAGGCGATCCCGCTAAACGTCAGGCAATTACAAATCCAACCAAAACCATTTATTCTATTAAGAGATTTATGGGCGAAACTTACGACCGAGTTACAAAAGAAATTGGTCGCGTACCCTATAAAGTTGAAAAAACAAGCAATAATTTGCCAAAAATTCAAATTGACGATCGTGGCTATACTCCGCAAGAAATTTCTGCCATGATTCTTCAAAAAATGAAAAAAACTGCTGAAGACTATCTTGGTACGGAAATTACCGAAGCGGTTATTACGGTGCCTGCTTATTTTAGCGATTCACAGCGTCAGGCGACGAAAGAAGCCGGCGAAATTGCAGGTTTGAAAGTTAAAAGAATTATCAATGAACCTACGGCTGCTGCGTTGGCTTACGGTTTGGATAAGAAAAAATCGGATTCAAGAGTTGCTGTTTTCGACTTGGGTGGTGGTACTTTCGATATTTCCATTTTGGAATTGGGTGATGGCGTTTTTGAAGTTAAATCTACCAATGGTGATACCCACCTTGGCGGTGACGATTTCGACCAAGCCATTATCGATTGGTTGGCAGAAGAATTTATGAAAGATTATAATGTTGATTTGCGTAAAGATGCCATGGCATTGCAACGTTTGAAAGAAGCTGCCGAAAAAGCCAAAATCGAATTATCAAGCTCTTCATCCACCGAAATCAACTTACCGTACATTATGCCTATCGATGGTATTCCGCAACACTTGGTAAGAACATTGTCTCGTTCTCAATTTGAACAATTGACCGATAAGTTGATACAAGCTACCTTGGAACCTTGCCGTAAAGCGTTGAACGATGCAGGTTTACAAAAATCGGATATTGACGAAATTATTTTGGTTGGTGGTTCTACCCGTATTCCGGCCATTCAGAAAATTGTGGAATCTTTCTTTGGAAAAACGCCTTCAAAAGGTGTTAACCCGGACGAAGTAGTCGCAGTAGGTGCTGCCATTCAAGGCGGTGTTTTAACCGGCGAAATCAATGATGTCGTATTATTGGATGTTACTCCGCTTTCATTGGGTATTGAAACGTTGGGTGGTGTAATGACCAGATTGATAGATTCTAATACGACTATTCCAACCAAAAAGACGGAAGTTTTCTCTACGGCAGTGGACAACCAACCGCCAGTAACCATCAATGTATTGCAAGGTGAACGTCCGATGGCGCAGGACAATAAGAAAGTAGGGGAGTTTAATTTGGACGGAATTATGCCTGCACCGCGTGGTGTTCCTCAAATTGAAGTTACTTTCGATATCGATTCCAATGGTATTTTGAACGTAACGGCAAAAGATAAAGCCACTAATAAAGAGCAACATATCACCATTACGGCTTCTTCAGGATTGAGCAAAGACGAAATCAGCAGAATGAAAGCCGAAGCCGAAGCCAATGCCGATGCCGACAAGAAAGCAAAAGAAGAAATCGACAAATTGAACCAAGCCGATTCTATGGTTTTCAGTACCGAAAAACAGTTGAAAGAATTTGGTGATAAAGTTCCTGCTGATGATAAAGCCAAAATCGAAGCGGCAGCCGCCAAATTGAAACAGGCTCACGATTCAAAAGATTTTGCAGGTATTGATGCTGCCACTGTCGAATTGCAAGGCGCATGGAATGAGGCTTCTCAAAAAATGTATGCTGCCAACGGTGGCGCTGCCCAAGATCCTAACCAAGGTTTCAACCAACAAGCCGGTGCCGACAACACCCAAGCTCAAGGTGGTAAATCTGACAAAGATCCCGATGTAACGGACGTGGATTTTGAAGAAGTGAAATAAGACTACAAAACAAGTAGTAGTTATAAATAAGTAAAAAGCGGTAGCACAATGTGTTACCGCTTTTTTTTTGTGAAAAATATTCGTTACAATATATCCAACGGGCTTCTGATTGTTGATTTTGAAATACCGGCAATATGCGTGTAAATCTCTGTGGTTTTTACCGATTTATGCCCTAATAACTCTTGGATAAAATGGATGTCGGTGCCGCTTTCCAACAAATGGGTGGCACAACTATGTCGAAGTGTATGCGGAGTGACTTGTTTGGTGATTCCTGCACGTTGAGCGGCGATTTTTACCACGTTTTGAACGCTTTTGGCAGAATATTGCTCTTTGTTTTGACCTTCAAAAAGATACTTTTCATGTTTGTATAAATTGAAATAGGTTTTCAAATCTTCCAACAGCACATTCGACAGCATTACTTTTCGATCTTTTTTGTCTTTTGCCATGCGAATATGAATAATCATGTCGGTGGAATCGATATCGGACATCTCTATATTCAGCAGTTCACTCAAGCGCAAACCGCCCGAATAGAGTAACTCCAGAATACATTTGTGTTTGATGTTTTCGGTTGTGTTAATCAATCGTTTTACCTCTTCCTTGTCCAAATATTCCGGTAGGTGGTGTTCTTTACGAGTAGGATAGAGGTGCTTTATTGGCAACCGGACATTCAGCACCAACGTGTAAAATTTGTCGATGCTTGTCACCACCAATCGTTGATACGAAGCACTGATTTCTCTTTTTTCGACTAACCAGCAGACATATTTTTCTATTTTTTCGGCATCCAAGTCTTCCGGTTTATCGTATTTTTTTTCTACCAAGCCTAAAAAACATTTTACGACACTTTTATAGTTGCGGATTGAAGCCTCGCTGTAATGGTGCATCCGCAAACGATATTTAAAAGTTGCAAGCAATTTGTTTATTTCCATAGAATATGGGCATTAATTTTGCAAAAATACACAATATTCTTAAATGAAAAATAATTTTTTTAATTATTTAGTTTAATATTTGTAAATCAATGCATTGTATTTTTATATTAATTTCATAAACGAATGTTTAAATTTTGTATATACAAATGTTGTATATTTGCGGGTTGAAAAAATGGTGGCGGGTAAATAATTGGGTGATTGTGTAAACAATAAAAAATAGAAACATGGGAAGCTTAGCCTACGAATTTTTAGCTGATTCAGTCCTCTTTGATGACCGAGAAATAGATAATCTCTATTTGTCATTGTCTGATGATACTTATTACAAGAGTACAGACAGCATTGTCTAAATAACATTGAAGACTTGACAAAAGAAATAATCGAAAACAAATCTTCACTTAAAGTTTTATCAAGCATTGAAAAGATGCCTTACGAAACTTTAAAACAAAGTGCATTATACTTTGACCAGTTTGTGATTTACGACCCATTATTCAAATTCACTCATACAGGAAATGAAGTGAGCAAAGTTGTTACAAAGTATTTAGGGTTTCAGAATAACGGCATTAATAGAGAGGATTTAGCAAAAACAGCAAAACTTTTGAAAGCAATTACACCAATGATTGCAGCCGACTTTGTAAAAATACTTCCTATAAGTTACAACTTTGAGCCACCCAAAGAAACTCTAATAAATCTTCCGATAAACTATTATGCAGAGGAATTGCCTGAAGAGATAATGCAGTATTTCAGAGATCGAGCAATTGTAAAGTCAATAGAAAAAGTGAATGGTGGTTGGAGAATTTTAGACAATAATGATTTAACACCTGGACTATTTATAACTTTTGACGACCTCGACAAACAGCAAGGTTCAATCTATCACTACTTCTATCAAGAATTAGTAAAGACAGAAGATCCAAATAGGTATTTAACAAAAATGTCATTAGCTTCATATCCAATGGACAAAGCGACTTGGGACGTATGGAAATTCCAATCAGTAAACAGTGCGGCGAAGGCAACATTTGACAAAATCTACATTGAGAATTTAATCGCAAATAATTTAAAGGCAACTTATCTGACCGACAATGGCTTTACTTCAAATCTGTTGATACAAAACCTTTCTGCAAAGGAAACAGTTGAAACTTCATCAGCATCTCAGTTTATGAATTTAGAATTGCCATTCTTAGACATGGTTGATATTAAGAAACTAATGACATTACGAACCTATGAAGCTGACCTATTTACAAATTTTCGAATGGAATTGGAAAAACAATTCAGAGAACTTAGAACCATTACCGACGCACAGGAAATTAAACTACGTCAAGAGAATATACTTCACGAATTAGGTGTCGTTCAAGTACAAAAGATTAACCAAAAACTTGACAGCTTAAAACGAAAAGGTTTTGCAGACGCAATTCTGCTAATTGGTGGACTTGTAGGGACAGTTCAGACAGCAGGGTGGAGTATACTTGCTTCGGCACTTGCGGCAGTATCAGGTTACAAATCATATCGTGAGTATAAAGACAAATTATCAGAAAATCCATCTTATCTTTTATGGAAAGTTCTCAAAAAATAATGACGACAAAAAGTATTACTATTGCTAACAAGCGTTTGACTCAATGGAGGATGGCGTGGATTCTACTTTGCATCAATTGTTGTGGTAACTTTACAGTTTAATGCTCCGACCCCGTCCAAACGCAAAGTCCGAGACCGTTATGAGCAGCAATAATAACATATTCTCTAAATAATGGAATTTTACCAAAAATCATAGATATGGATATTCAAAAAGACATTATAGATTGGCTTAAAACATTAAAAGGTTGGCAAACGGAATTGGCATATCGCATACTCACAAAAAAGGTGGAAAATGCAGATATTGATGATATAATTATAATGGCAAAGTCTAATATAGGTTTTGAGGATAAAGATTTCCCTAATTTTTTAAATTCGAATGCAAAGAAACAAATAAGGCTATTATCAATTGAGTCAATCCAGAATATTGAGGGATTAGCACCACGTAATCCTTTAAAACTTGAAAAGGATAAAAACCTCACAGTTATTTATGGCTCTAATGGTTCAGGTAAATCTGGTTATACAAAAATCATCAAAAAAATAAGCGGAAAGCCTCGTGCAATAAACTTAGCCCAACTTTCACCCCCAAAAAAATTTTTAATAAATTTTGACGGGTATTTGA